>CALXHB010000001.1 GCA_944387995.1 uncultured Clostridia bacterium
CCTTAAGGCACCGACAAAGCTCCGCTTTGATGGGCCAAGCTCCGCCTGGACGGCCAAGGGCCAGCCCTTGGATCCCGGTTAAGGACCCAAAGGGCCCTTAACAATCCCGATATTCGACGCGGCCGCAGCTCCCGCGGGGCAACGGTTCGGACTGCTCGACAAGCTCGCAGTCTTCGGTAAAGACCTGGCCGCGGGATACATCTCCCGTGCCGCAAGACAGAACATTCACATCTCGTGACTGGAGTAGACTTTGCCGTCGTCCCAGAGGACTACTTCTCCCGTCTCTCGGGTCTTATGAAGGTCGATCAGCCGCTGGTTGGAGCTTCCTCTAAACCGGAGGGAAATGTCGTAGAGGGCCTGAACAAACTCCCCGTCCACCAGCACGTCAATCAGGGAAAGCATCTCGTCGGTCGTCTCGCAGCGGCAGCGGCTCCCCTCCCCGGTCAGCTGTTCCAGGGTGTATCCGGAGTAGCACCAGATGGTTTTATCCGGGAACCGCTCCTTAAAGGCCCGGAGAAAGGGCAAGAGCCCCCGCTGGTTCACCGGCTCCATCGGTTCGCCGCCCAACAGCGTCAGCCCCGCAATATAGGGGTGGTCGCAGTCGGAAAAGATCTGCTCCTCCACCTCGGGGGTAAAGGGGTCCCCATAGGCAAAATCCCAGGCCTCCTGGTTGAAACAGTTTTCGCAGTGGTGGGTGCAGCCGGACACAAACAGGCTGACCCGGACACCGGGTCCATTGGCAATATCGCAGGGTTTGATGGTAGCGTAGTTCATGGAAATCTCCTCTTGGAAACGCCCTCCCGCACCACAGCAGGGAAATCTGCATATGCTGGCGCGAAAGGGTGTGAACATAAATGACAGAAGCAATTTTCTGGGCAGCCGGCGGAACCGGCTTCACCTTTTTGATGACCGCTCTGGGCGCAGCGGTGGTGCTGACCCTTGGCCATAAAGTCAAAATGGGGGTACAACGGGTATTCTTTGGATTTGCCGCCGGAATTATGCTGGCAGCATCTGTCTGGAGCCTACTGCTCCCGGCCATTGACCAGGCGGTAGAAGGCCCGATTCCCGGATGGCTGGTTGCCGGAGGCGGGATGGCGATGGGGGTCGGATTTTTGATGGCCCTGGACCGGCTGATTCCCCACCTTCATCCCGACGCCGGCGGCCCGGAAGGGGTAAAGGCCAGCTGGAAGCGGACGACGCTGTTGACCCTGGCGGTGACCCTCCACAACATCCCCGAAGGGATGGCCGTGGGGCTTTCCTTTGCGCTGGCGGCCCAAGGGGGCGGCGACTTCTCCGCCGCGATGGCCCTCGCCCTCGGCATCGGCATCCAAAATTTTCCCGAGGGGGCAGCCGTCTCCCTCCCCCTCTGGCAGGAGGGATTCACCCGCCGGAGAGCCTTTCTGCGGGGGGTGGAATCGGGGGTGGTGGAACCCATCTTCGGGATTTTGGTGGTGCTCGCCTATGGGGTAATCAGTCCCATCATGCCCTGGCTGCTGGCGTTTGCCGCCGGCGCGATGCTGTATGTGGCAGTGGAGGAGCTGATTCCCCAGGCTCACCTGGACGTACACGCCGACCTCGGCACCCTGTCGGTGATGGCAGGGTTTATGCTGATGATGGTATTAGACGTTGCCCTCGGGTGATGGTTAGTCGATCAGTCCCAGGAGCCTCGCGGCGTTTTCCCCGGCGATCATCTCTTTCTCACGGTCGGTCAGGGGCAGCGCGTCCAGGTAGGCCAGGGCGTGGCTGGTGGTGGCCCAAGGGTTATCGCTGCCCATCATGACGTTTTCCGCCCCGTTTTTGCGGATAATCCGCACCGCCTGGGCCGGGTCGAGGCCGGCGGTCGCCAGGGCGGTATCCATCTGGAAGCCCTTGCCCGCCAGCAGTTCTTCAGCGGCGTCCCAGTCCAGGTATCCGCCCAGATGAGCCAAAAACAGCTTAAGGTGGGGGAAGTCCCCGTGGACCTTGAGAATCTGGTCGGGGGAAGCGTGGGCGTGGTCAGGGGAAAAGGGGTCGAAGCCGGTGTGGATGACACAGGGCATCCCCAACTGGGAGATCAGATCATAGACCGGGTACATCTTCTTATCCGCCAGGTCGATCATCTGCTCATCCGGATGGAGCTTCACCCCGATAATCCCCGCTTCGTGCATCCGTTCCAGTTCCTCCAGCGAGTCGGAGGCGGCACCATGGACGCTGCAAAAGGCGAAAGCGTCCGGCAGGGCGTTGACCTTAAGGGCAAACTGGTTGACGTTATACTGATGCCGGGGAGCGGTCGCCACCGCCAGGTAGACGAAATAGTCTGCTCCAGCCTCGTGGACGGTTCTTCGCAGCGTCTCCAACGAACCGTCCCCCTCCGGCCGGAGGGCGGACCCTTTGGCACAAGCTTCCGCCGCGCCGGTCATCGCCGCCATCGCGTGGGCAACGACCTTTTCGGGGTAGCAGTGGGTGTGAAAGTCGATGATCATGGCAAATTCCTTCCCTTTACTGGAAAAAGCGGCCCCACTAGAAAGCAGGGCCGCGCTTTTATTTCTTAATCAGAATGGACAACCGGCCCGGGCCCTTATTTGGTCCCGAAAATCCGGTCGCCGCAGTCGCCGAGGCCGGGAACGATATACCCTTCCTCGTTGAGGCCCTTATCGACGGTGCCGCAGAACAGCTGAACGTCGGGATGGGCTTCGGTGAAGGCACGGATGCCTTCGGGGCAGGCGATAATGCACAGCAACTTAATGTTCTTCGCGCCGGCCTTTTTCAGAATGTTGATGGCACCAATCGCCGAACCGCCGGTAGCCAGCATCGGGTCCAGCACATAAACGTCCCGTCTGGCGATATCGGGCGGGAGCTTGCAGTAATACTGCTCGGGGACCAGCGTCTCGGGGTCCCGGTACATGCCGATATGGCCGACCTTCGCCGCCGGAATCATCTGGAGCATCCCTTCCACCATGCCAAGGCCTGCCCGGAGAATCGGGACAAAGGCGATTTTCACGTTGTTGAGGATTTTGCTACGGGCGGTGCCCACCGGGGTCTCGATCTCAACCTCTTTGAGGGGAAGGTCGCGGGTAGCCTCGAAGCACATCAGCATTGCGATTTCGCTCACCAGCTCCCGGAACTCCTTGGAGGAGGTGTTGGAATCCCGCAGAAGGGAGATTTTATGCTGAATCATCGGATGATCCATAATCTTTACATTTTCCATAATCCCAGTTTCCTTTCGTCAATTGGTCGTGCGGTTTCGTTCCCGTTCTTCCAGAGCGGTCAGTTTGTCCACCCTTCTCTGATGCCGGCCGCCTTCATAGGGGGTGTCCAGGAAGACGTCCACCAGCTCCACCGCCAGCCCCGGTCCCACGACCCGTCCGCCCAAGCAGAGGGCGTTGGCGTCATTGTGAGCGCGGGTGAATTTGGCGGAAAAATAATCGCTGCAAACGCAGGCGCGGATGCCGTTGATTTTATTGGCGGCAATCGAAATCCCGACGCCAGTCCCACAGAAAAGGAGGGCCTTATCACATTCCCCCCGGACCACCGCGTCGCAGGCGGGAGCCGCCACATCGGGGTAGTCGCAGGACTTTTCGTCATAGCAGCCGAAATCCTTATAGGGGATTCCCCGCTCCTTGAGGTGCTCGATGACCGCCTGTTTCAGCGCAAAGCCGCCGTGATCTGATGCTAATGCCAGCATAAAGATTCCTCCGTTCATCCCTTGGATTGTTTTTGCATCGCTTCCCGGGCCAGCAGTTCCCGCTCCGCCTGGGGCAGGCGAAGGTAGGCGGGCAGCAGCTGGGCGGGTTCGATAAACCCTTCGGTTTCCAGGTGGGAGAGCGCCGCAAACCCCACCGAGGCCGCCGACTGATACCTTAGCGCCGGGGGCGCCAGCAGCACCTTTCCGGTGTCCGAGAGGGCCCCGTAAGCGAGTTCCGCGCCGTCGCCCACCAGCATAATGTCCCCTTCTACCGATTGGAGCTTCTCTTTTAAGGTGGTCATGGGGATCGCCATATCCTCCCACAGCCGTCTCGGCGCCCCTCCGTTGACCCAGAAGAGGGAGGTGTACACCTGGCCGCAGCGGGCATCCATCACCGGACAGACGGTGTAGTGAAGCCCTTGGAAGTTGTAGGCCAGTCCCTCCAGCGTCGAGATGCCGACGCAGCCTTTAGAAAGCCCCTGAGCCATTCCCTTGACGGCGGAAATGCCGATCCGCAGGCCGGTAAAGGAACCGGGCCCGATGCTGACGGCAAACCCGTCCGCCTCGGAAAGCTCCATCGAAACCCCTTTCAGCAGCGCCTCCATCAACGGGAGGATGGTTTGGGAATGGGTCAGTCCAGCGGTGACCGACGCGGTTCCCAGCACCTTTCCTTCGGTCAGGACGGCGGCCGACGCGGTCTTAGCGGATGTTTCCAGCGCAATCAGTTTCATTTATTCCCTTCACTCCCCTTCCGTCTGCTGCCAATGGTGATAACCCGGTCTTCCTCGCCGGTGATCTGGATATCCACATAGATCGTCCGATCGGGAAGGGCCCCCGCAATATTCTCGCTCCACTCGACGGCGATGATGCCGCCCATCTCCAGATAGTCAAAAAAGCCGGTGGAGTAGAGGTCGTCCAGCGTCGTGATCCGGAACATGTCAAAATGCCAGAAGGGCACCTTGCCGCCGTAGTCGTTGACAAGGGCAAAAGTGGGGCTGGAAACCTCGGCGTCGGGGGAGAGGACGGTGGCCATTCCCCGGGTAAAAGCGGTTTTGCCGGCCCCCATCCCCCCGGTAAAGGCGACAATGTCCCCCGGGCGGAGCATCCTGGCGAAACGGGCGCCGATGGCCTCGGTTTCGGCGGCCGAATGGGAAGTAAAGTTCATCATAATCTGCGGTGACCATTCCTTTTGTTGAGCAGTAGAAAATACACTTTTATTATACGATACTTTGCGGGCAATTGCAAGGGATTTTGGAACACAAAACAAACGATTTTCCCCTTTTGCCCCCCGCAAAACAAAAAAGACATACGTTTCCGTATGCCCTTCTTTTGGCGCCAGGCGCTCTATTAAGACCCGGAAAAACCGGGTAAAAGTTGCAGGGACGAGCCTTGCTTTCCGGCGGGAAAGGCTCCCGCGCCATCAGCTGGCCCGCCTTCAGGACGTGCCGGGGAAGTCTCCTTCCCCACAACACATTCCGCCACAGGCGGCAGGGTTTCCTCCCCTCCCCCGCAGGACCGCCGCGTTCCAGACGAGCCCGTTTGACTTTCGGTTCCCCAACTTTTTAAACCGTCCGCCGCCCAGACCCGCGGTCCGCCGCCGTCCCCGGAAAGAACAGGCTCCCCGGCCGCCGCGACAAATGTGCTGCCAGTACGCCGGGAAAACCCCGACGCAGAACATTTTGTTCACCGCAGGACTTTTCGTCCGGCAGATCCCGCAGTCCATCGGTGGCCGCCCGGAAGGGAGGTTTTTCCCACCCCCGGGCCAGCCCCGCCGGCAACCTCCGGGCAGCGCGCAAAGGCAGCCGCCCCGGGATACCGACCCTTCAGCCCAAAACGAGACCTCTTTCCAGCCGTGGCCGGGAAACGGTCCCATCTCAGGCGTTCGGCTATATTGTAACATGAAATTCCGGATTTGTAAAGGAAATTGCCAATTGTTTATAAAATTTCGTATTTTCCCTCCCTTTTCTCCCGTCCGGATGCCCCATTATCCGCCAAAAAGTCCCGAAAGTTTTAGCAATCTATACAAAAGCTATTGGCATGCTTCGGACTTTGACTGGTAGATTTTCAAAAAAGCCGAAATGGAGAAAAAAATCCTTGCCAATTTCCTGAAAAAGTTGCCAAAGGGGGTAATTCGTGCTAGAATAACCCTTGTAAAGAATCCACAAAAGCGAAAAATTCCTCCGGCGGGGGCGGGATTTGAAAAGACGCGCCCGGCCTGCTACAATGGGGCTACAGAGAAACGCCGGGGAAGCAAAGGAGAAAAGTCTATGCTGCAAAGGCCGCCGCGGGTTGCCGCGATTCATGACCTGTCCGGTTTCGGACGCTGTTCCCTCACTGTTATCCTGCCGGTGCTTTCCGCGATGAAGGTGCAGGTCTGTCCGGTGGTCACCGCCGTTTTATCCACTCACACCGGTGGTCTGGGGGACGTGGTGGTGGAGGATTTGACCTCGATGCTCAAACCGACGCTGGAGCACTATAAGCGGCTCGGGATCGAGTTTGAGTGCATCTACTCCGGATGGCTCGGGTCTTCGGAACAGATCGGCCTCTGCCTCGACTACTTCAAAAGCTGGCCTGACGCCCTTGCTGTCGTCGACCCGGTCATGGGGGACCACGGCAAACCCTACCGAACATCCACCCCGGAGATGATCGCCCAGATGGGAAAACTGGTGGCGGTGGCCGACGTCATCACCCCCAACCTCACCGAAGCGGCGCTGCTGCTGGGAGAGGATTATTCCTCGGCCCCCCTCCGCACCCAGGAGGCGAGACGGCTGCTGTCGCGGCTTGCAAATCTCGGTCCCCGGTATGTGGTCATCACCGGCGTCGAAATGGCCGACGACCATGTGGCCAACATCGGCTACGACCGGGAGCAGGGCCAGTACTGGCGGGTGGACTGCAACTATGTCCCCGTCTCCTACCCCGGCACCGGCGACATCTTCGCCAGCGTCCTGGTGGGAGGGCTGCTGGGCGGCGACAGCCTGCCGATGGCAATGGAGAGGGCCAGCCGGTTCATTGAAATCGCCGCCCGCACCACCTTCAGCTACGGCAGCGACACCCGCTACGGGGTGATGCTGGAAAACTGCCTTTCCTGGCTCACCGGGGAACCTACCTTCGAGCGCTACCGGCTTCTCTGATTAACGCATAAGGAGCTGTCCATCATGACCTCAAAAGTATCCAGTGAGAAAAAGAAAATCTCCATCTATGACATCGTGATTACCGCCTTGTTCGCAGCGCTGTGCTATGTGGCGACCAGCCTGCTGCATGTCGATATCCCGACCCCGGTTGGCAAGACGATGATGCACGCGGGGAATATCTTCTGCCTGCTGTCGGCCCTGCTGCTGGGACCGCTCCGGGGCGCATCCGCGGACGCCATCGGCATGGGACTTTATGATCTGCTGGGCGGCTGGGCCTCTTCGGCTCCTTCTACCATTATTATGCGTTTCTGCATGGGGCTTGTGGGCGGCGCCGTCCCGAAACTGGGCGGCAAGGAAAAACACAGCTTTGCCTGGACGGTGGCCGGGGCCGCTGCCGGCATGGTCACCTACTACATCCTGTACCTAGGCTACTCCTTTGTCAAGGACCTGGTGCTGGGCAATGCCGTCGCCACCTGCCTGGCCGACGTCGGGACTAAGGCTGTTACCTCCGGCATCTCCGGCATTATCTCGATCATCGTCGCCTCCCTCCTCTACGTTCCCTTCCACAAGGCTCTGACGGCAGCTGGTTACTACCGGAAACGGTAATTTATCCCTATTTTCCACAATATTCGCGGTTCCCCGGGGGAAAAATTCTCCCCGGGGAACTGTTACATCGGGGCAAAAAAAGTGCTATAATAAGTTTCAGCTGGTGAATAATTGGAAACGCACACTCCTCCACGGGTGATAACGAACAACACGCTATCTCAACGACTGGAGGTTTTTTTATGCCCAAAAACAAATTGCAGGATGTTGTCTATACCGCGATTATGGCGGTGATTATGGTATACGGGATGATCGTCTATAACGTCGCCCTCAATACCGGCGGGGTCACCGGACAGACCTTTTTGCTGGCCTGCCACGAGCTGTACATCATGGCCCCCATCGCCTTTATCCTCGAATTCTTTGTGGTCGGCAGGATCGCCCGCAAGCTGGCCTTCTCGGTCATGCGCCCCGACGACCGGCCCCAGTTTATCACCTACGCAATTTCTCTCTGCATCTGCTGCATCATGTGCCCGGTGATGAGCCTCATCGCCACCTTCCTGTTTAAGGAACCCTCTTTCGGCACCTGGATCCAGACCTGGGGGATGAACTTCCCCTGCGCCATCCTCTGGCAGATGTTCTACTGCGGCCCGCTGGTGCGGCTGATCTTCCGGGCGATCTTCCGGAATAAATAAGCGTCCGTAAGCGGAGAAAGCCAGCAGCTGGGAAACAAGCGTTAAAACGGCAAATCCGTACAGGGCAGGGGCTTTGCCCCTTGCATCCCCACAACCCCTTTAAAAAGGGGTTGACCCTAAACTTCTGATTGACCCTCATTCTATCTAGACGTTAGAATCAGCGCCGCAGTTCAAGTTTGACTGCGAAATTTTGATGAACATGATAAAAGTCCCCCGTCGGTCGAGAAAAACCGGCAGGGGACTTTTTTACATCCAGAGACACACCGCCCAGAAGAGGGGCAAAACGCTTTGGAGGGCAATACACCCGGCGACAATCAGGATGGTGACGGCGGCCCTGGTGACGAGGAAAAAGACTCGCAGTCCTCCCTCGCACCCCGGCCACAGCCGCCCGGCAATCAGGGCCGCAATCTCTCCCCCGTCCATGCCCTTAAGGGGCAGCAGCGACCAAACCCCCATCACCAGGCTGGACTGCCAAAAGACCGGCGGGAGCGGTGTCAAATAGGCCAGTGCTGCCCAGAGAAAGCTGAACCCGCTCCCGGCGCAGACCGCCCCCAGCTCGGCCCAAAAGGGATAAAAGCCCTGCCGGGGCCGGATGCAGATGCCCCGGTAATCGAAGGTGCAGAGCCGGACCGGAATCCCACCCAGCCGGTAAGCCAAAAAGTGGCCCCCCTCGTGAATGAGCACTGCCCACAAAATCGCCCAGGCGGCCCCCTCCCCCGCCCCGCCCAATTCCCAGGACAGGCAGAGCACCCCGAAAAAATCCGCCCCCAGCCGCAGTTCCACC
>CALXHB010000002.1 GCA_944387995.1 uncultured Clostridia bacterium
GGTGGCGCCAAACCGCACCTCCCCACCCCGGGCGACAATCTCCTCCCGCATCGAGCGGACGACCTGCCGCAGCTGGTCAGTGCCGATGTGGGGTTTTGCCCGGCGGAGGGTTTCGGCGGGGGCGCCGTGGCGCCCGAACTCTTTTAATACGTAGCCGCAGAGAGGGTCGTTGATCCGGGTGGTCAGCTTGCCGTCGGAAAAGGTTCCGGCTCCCCCCTCGCCGAACTGGACGTTGCAGCGCTCATCGAGGCCCTTTCCGGCCCAGAAACCTTCCACCGCCTTGACCCGTTCATCCATCCCGTAGCCCCGCTCCAGAACCACCACCCGGTAGCCCTCTTTTGCCAGCAGGCCCGCCGCGAAGATGCCGGCCGGTCCAAATCCCGCCACCACCACCGGGGTCTTGCAGCGCTTGTCCCCGTGGGACACCGAAAAGACGGTGTCCGGCTTATACTGAAGGGCCACCTTCCGGCCGGTAAACCGGGAAGCGAAGGCCGCCTCGTCTTCCTTTAACCGGAGGGCCACCGTCGAGACGATGTGAATTTCTCCCCGGTGGCGGGCGTCCACCGAGGTCTTGGAGACGTAACATTCCCGCACCGCGCTGCGTTTGAGCTTGAGGGCCGACAGGGCCTTTTCCACAGCGGCCTCTTCCCCGGCCCCCAGGGGGGTGACAATATTGGATATGAGCAGCATATAGTCTCCTTTCAAAAAGAAAACCTCCGCCGGTAGAGCGAAGGTTTGAGGTGAACCAGATCAGACGTGTTAAAACGCAATTGGATGGATCAAACAGCGCTGGCTGTTATTTTTTTCAGTCCACAGGTGCAATCAAAAGTTTAGGGTCAATCCCTTTTTAAAGGGATTGCGGGACTGACAGGGCCAGAGTCCCTTCTCTGTACGGCCCTACGGGTACCGTACCCCGGCTGCTGTCGCTTCTAATTTCCTGTCGCGCAGCGACCATCCATGCATCTATTACAGAATCGCCCGCATCGGGGTTTTAACCGCCCGGCGGCGCCAGTTGCAGTTATAGGTAAAGTGGTACATGATGAAGGTGAGGGCGATTCCGCAGAAGACGTCCACCACCGAGTGCTGTTTTAAGAAAACGGTGGACAGGCAGATGAGCACCGAAAGCACCACGATAAAGCTCTTTAACAGCTTTTTATGGTCGAAGAGGGGGGAACGGAGAACCGACACCATAACCCCCAATGTGGCGAAAACATGAATCGACGGGCAGACGTTGGTCGCGGTGTCGGCCTTGCGCAACATCACAACCAACCGAGAGCAGATGTCGTGACCGGTTACCATCTCCCTAAGGTTAATGCCATTGGGGAAGATCGCGTAGATCGCCAGACAGATGGTCATGCCCGTGAACAGCATAAAGCAGAGGTCCAAAAATTCGTCCTTGCTCTTGAACATGAAGTACCCAACCACCGACGGCACCAGGAAGAACCACGCCGCATAGGGAATGATAAACCAGGAATTGAAAGGAATCAGGTCGTCCAGCGGGCAGTCAATAATGAAAATCGGCCGCAAAAAAGCCTCTTCCAGGGTGAACACCGCCAGATAAAAGAAAAAGTAGAGTAAAACCAGACAGTAATTGTGCGATTCGATCCAATGAAGAACCTTTCGCATATAGATAAATCTCCTCTCGTATTAGACAGACACAAACCAACATGAAACCAGGGCGGCAGTTCTGTTAATTGAACGCCACCACTTTATGCGCAAACCGGTAGAAGAAAATGGAAAGTTTCCGCCCCACCTTCCCCGGAAAGCAGACAAAAAACGCAATCGAACGCCAGCGCATCCGCCGGGCGGTCTTCGGGTACAGCGCCCGGGCCTCGGCCCAGAGCTTTTTAAACTCGGACTCCGCCTCATCGGTGTAGTTGAGACGGGTAAAGACGGTGGCGATGGTCATCATCAGCGCCAACTCGTGGTTCATATACCGGGCCAGTTTCGGATTTTTCTTTCTCAGCGCCTCCAGGTCATGGGCGGCGAAAATCTCCTTGGTCACCAGCATCTGGTGGCTCCAGCGCTTGACCATTGTCTGTTCGTTGACCGACTGGCCGGCCCGGCCAATCAGGTAGCGGTAAAAGTCGGCGTCTAAGTAAAGCACCTTCTCGGTCAGCGGCAGCGGATCGTAAACAAAGAGGTTATCTTCGTAGAAGATGTGTTTGGGCAGCACCCGTCCGCAGCGGTGAAGAATCTCGGTCCGGTAGATGGCCGAATGGAGGGTCAGGTACTCGGAGGGACCAAAGGGCTTTGTCTCCGACCAGGTGACCATCTTCCCGTCCGGGAAGACATGCCGGTAGCAGATGGCCTTGGAAGGGGAACCGTCGGTGTACTCATAAACATAGTTGCAGACGATGAGGTCGGCTTCCTTCCCCGCTGCCATCCCGCGGATGGCGGACAAAACCCGGCGGAGCGCCTCTTCGTTGACCCAGTCGTCCGAGTCCACCACCTTAAAAAAACGTCCGGTGGCGTGACGGAGGCCTTGGTTGATGCCCTCGCCGTGGCCGCCATTTTCCTGGTGGATGGCCTTGCAGATGCCGGGATATTCCCGTTCGTACCGGTCGGCAATCGCGCCGGTGTCGTCTTTCGAGCCGTCGTCGATGATGAGGATCTCCACTTCATCCCCGCCCTTTAACAGGCTGTCGATACATTTGCTCATGTACCCCGCAGAATTGTAGCAGGGCACTGTGAAGGTGATCAGCTTCATAGAAGTCTTCCTTTTTCCCGGCTGCCTAGGCCGTTTTCCCATGTCAAAATTCCGTTTGCCACCCTGGCGCAACATCGGCCCAACCGGGCAGATATGCGGGGATGGGCCAAATGATTACAAAGTGGTATCAAATCTAAAGTGAAATCGAATTGCACTGTTAATATCTAATTATAGCCACTCTTTTGTCAATGTCAAGAACCCTTTTGTAAATTTGTTCATTGCCCACAACCTTTTTGTGGTTTACATGGATTTTTCAGAAAAACCAGCTGGAAGAGTTGGAAAGATTGGAAATACAAATTGTAATCCCCACTTCCCATTTTAAAAATTCTGAAAAGCTATTCCCCTTTGGCGGATTTTTCGCTATAATATAAGGAGAAAAAGAAACGGATGGGGAAATATTCCGCGGTTTGCGGAAAAGAAAGGAATTTCTCTTATGTACGATACCATTGTCATCGGCGCGGGATTTGCCGGCGCCACCATTGCCCGGGAACTGGCCGAGCGGAAGGGAGAAAAGGTTCTGCTGTTGGAGCAGCGGGACCACATCGGCGGCAACGCCTACGATTGTCTGGACGAAAACGGCGTGCTGATTCACCAGTACGGCCCCCACATCTTCCACACCGGCAGCAAACGGGTATACGACTACCTCTCCCGGTTCACCGGCTGGCAGGTTTACCAGCACCGGGTGCTGGCCCGCTATACGCCCGAAGGCGGACTGATGCCGGTACCCTTCAACCTCACCTCTTTGCGGATTGCGATGGGCGACGAGAAGGGGGCGGAGCTGGAACGGAAGCTGCTGGAACAGTACGGCCCCGAGACCAAGGTGTCGGTTTTAAAGCTGCGGGAAAACCCAGACCCCGATATCCGGGCCCTGGCCGATTATGTATATGAGCACGTCTTTGTCCACTATACCGTCAAGCAATGGGGCACGCCGCCGGAGGAGATCGACCCGGCGACAATTGCCCGGGTGCCGGTTTTCCTCTCCCGAGACGACCGGTATTTCCAGGACCCCTACCAGGGGATTCCCGAAAAGGGGTACACCGCCCTCTTTGAAAAGCTTTTAGACCACCCCGGCATCGAGGTAGTGACCGGATGCCCGGCGGAGAGCCGGGTCACCTTCCGGGAAGACGGGGTCATTACCCTGGACGGGGAACCCTTTGAAGGGAAGGTCATTTATACCGGCGCATTGGACGAGCTGTTCGGGCTAAAATACGGGCGGCTTCCCTACCGGACGCTGGACTTCCAGTTTGAGCGGTACGACCGGGAATACTTCCAGCCCTGCGCCACCGTCAACTATACGGTCAGCGAGGACTACACCCGGATTACCGAGTTTAAGTACTTCCTAGACCAGAAGCTCCCCGGAACGACGATTGTCAAGGAGTACTCCAAAGCCTACACCGGTGAAGCGGGACAAATCCCCTACTACGCGATCATCAACCCCGAAAACCTGGCGCTCTACGGCCAATATAAGGCCCTCGCCGGGAAGTATAAGGGGCTCTACCTGTTGGGTCGGCTCGCCGAGTACAAGTATTATAACATGGACGCGATTACCCTGAAAGCGCTGGAGCTGGCGGACCAGCTGATCGGGGAATAAACAAAAAGGGCGGGCAGGCGCAAAGCTGACCCGCCTTTTTCTATCCTTCCAGACGGTCGATCACGGCGGACATCTCCCGGCAGACCGCTTCGGTGTCCCCGTCTTTCGAGAGGGCGAAGAGATGGGGTTCCCCATCCGCTTCGGGGTAAAGACGCTGTTTCATCACCCAGTGGTCAAACCCCGCGTCGGTGACGACATCATACCTTTCCTGGATGAGTTCCACAGACTGGCCGACACTGAAAAAGCGATACACGCTGAAATTGCGAAACTCTCCCGGGGCGGACTGGGAGCTGTCTTCCAGAGCCGTCGGAAAGTCCCGCAGCACCGGCCCATCGCCCCCTGGCAGCGCAAACCGCTCCTCTATGCCGTCAACCTTCATTCGGAAGCCGTTGCCAAAGCCCCAGAAGGCAGGATGCCCCAGCAGGTAAAGTTTAGGGTCGCGGAACAGGTACCGAAGCTCCAGCGCGTACAGTTTCACCTCCACCGTCTCGCCGTGGCGGAGGCAGGTTCCAGTCATCGTCTGGATGCGGGGAATGGGAAGGGGCAAAAAGGCAACGATTCCCAGAATGATCAGAATAACGACAACCACCCGGAAAGCTTTTTGCTTGGTCATTTTCTGATACCTCATCCAACCTCTTCCCTTCTAAACGGTTTCTATCCTTATTATACCAAATATGATAACCTCTTTCAAGCAAAACAGGGACATTTCCGCAAAACGCAGAAATGTCCCTGTTGACTACAAAATTTGGATAGAAAAACGTTCCTTTGCCTGCTGCGCAGAGGCGGACTTTACTCCACCGTGACACTCTTGGCGAGGTTGCGGGGTTTATCGACATCCAGCCCCTTGGCGACGCTGACGTAATAGCCCATCAGCTGGAGCGGCACGACCGCCAGCGAGGTGGCGAAGTGCTCGTCGGTCTTCGGAATATAGACGGTGAAGTCGACGGTGTCCTCAATCGAGTAGTTGCCGTAGCTGGTGAGGCCCATCAGGTAGGCCCCGCGGCTCTTCACTTCGACCATGTTGCTGATCATCTTCTCGAAGAGCTTCGGCTGGGTCAGGACGCCAACGACCAGCGTTCCGTCTTCCACCAGCGAGATGGTACCGTGTTTCAGTTCGCCCGCGGCGTAAGCCTCCGAATGGATGTAGCTGATCTCCTTCATCTTGAGGGAGCCTTCCAGGCTGATGGCGTAGTCTAACCCGCGGCCGATGAAGAAGATGTCGTGGGCGTTGGCGAATTTCGCCGCAAACCACTGAATCCGTTCCTTATCGTCCAGCACCCGTTTGATCTTATCGGGGAGGGTCTGCAGTTCGGCGATCAGCTCGCCGTATTTTGCCTCGTCGATGGTTCCCCGGGCGAGGGCAAACTGGATGGAGAGGAGGTACCCGGCAATCAGCTGGGTAGAGTAGGCCTTGGTGGTGGCGACGGCAATTTCGGGACCGGCGAGGGTGTAGAAGACGTTATCGGCCTCTCTGGCAATCGACGAACCGACGACGTTGACGATGCCGAGCGTCCGGATGCCCATGTTCTTCGCCTCTCGAAGGGCGGCCAGCGAGTCGGCGGTTTCACCCGACTGGCTGACGATGATGACGAGGGCGTTTTTGTCGATGATCGGACGGCGGTATCTAAATTCGCTGGCCAGGTCCACCCGAACGGGGATACGGGCCAGGTCTTCCATCACGTACTGGGTGGCGACCCCTACGTGGTAGGCGGAACCGCAGGCGACGATATACACCTCGCTGATTGAACGGATTTCCTCGTCCGTAAGGCCCACTTCAGTGAGGTTGATCTTGCCGTCATGAACAACGGAGTTGATGGTGTCCTGCACCGCCCGGGGCTGTTCGTGGATTTCCTTAATCATGAAGTGCTCAAAGCCGCCCTTTTCAGCCGCTTCGGCGTCCCACTTGATTTCGGTGGGGGTCTTTTCGATCTCTTCCCGGTCGATGTTATAGAAGGTGACTTTTCCTTTTTCCAGCCGGGCGATCTCCATATTGCCGATGTAGTAAACATTGCGGGTATATTTGAGGATAGCCGGTACGTCGGAAGCGATAAAGCTCTCGCCGTCCTTGACACCAATAATCATCGGGCTGTCTTTGCGGGCGACATAGAGCTCTCCCGGATGGGAGGCGAACATCGCCGCCAAGGCGTAGGAGCCCCGAATCCGCATCATCGCCCGGGCGAGAGCGTCCACCGGGCCGCCGGAATACTTTTTATCGTAATAGTCGATCAGTTTAATGGCAACTTCGGTGTCGGTCTGGGAGACGAAATGATAGCCGTTCTTGATGAGCTTTTCTTTCAGCTCCTGATAGTTTTCGATGATGCCGTTATGGACAGCGATAACGTTCAGGTCATCGCTGGCGTGGGGGTGGGCGTTCAGTTCCGACGGTTCGCCGTGGGTCGCCCAGCGGGTGTGGCCGATGCCGCAGTCGCCCTGAAGGGCAAGCCCGCCGTTGGTTTTCTCCACCAGCACCCGCAGACGGCCTTTGGCCTTGACGATCTCGGGACGGTTTTCCCCATCCCGGACGGCGAGGCCGGCCGAGTCGTAGCCTCTGTATTCCAGACGGGCGAGGCCGTCGAGAAGAATCGGCGCCGCCGGACGGTTACCGGTAAAACCTACAATTCCGCACATTTGTGACCCTTCCTTTCTGTAAACGGGAGTTTAACCCCGTTTGAGGCTTAGGCAGATACTACCTCGTGGCCCTTTTTCCGAATGACTTCGACCACCTGGTCGACATACTGCTGGCAAAGCTCCTTGCTGGGGGCCTCCACCATGACCCGGACCACCGGTTCGGTGCCCGACTCCCGGACCAGGATGCGGCCGGTATCTCCCAGCGCCCCGGCGACCGCCTGAACTGCGGCCTGCACATCGGGGTCCGCCTGAGCGGCGGCTTTATCTGTTACCCGGACGTTCTGGAGCACCTGGGGGTAGATAGTCAGCGGCGCACAGAGCTTGCTTAAGGGCAGCTTTTTGGCGAGCATCACTTCCATCACCTTTAAGCTGGTGAGGATACCGTCGCCGGTGGTGGCGTACTTGGAGAAGATGATGTGGCCGGACTGTTCCCCGCCCACTTTGCAGCCGTGCTGCATCATATATTCATAGACATACTTATCCCCTACGGCGGTCTTAGCGTAGCCGATGTCCAGCTCATCCAGTGCCTTATAGAGGCCGAAGTTAGACATAATGGTGGTAACGACAGTGTTGGGGAGGAGTTCTCCCTTTTCCTTCAGATACCGTCCATAAATGTAGAGGATGTGGTCACCGGTGACCTCCTCACCCTTTTCGTCGACACAGAGGCAGCGGTCGGCGTCACCGTCGTAGGCAAAGCCCACGTCCAGTCCATTTTCCAGGACAAACCGTTTAAGAGCGTCGATATGGGTGGAGCCGACGCCGTCGTTGATGTTTAAGCCATTGGGGGCGGCGCCCATCACGTAGGTGTCCGCGCCCAGGGCGTCAAAGACCGATTTGGCGATGTTCCAAGAGCTGCCGTTGGCGCAGTCAAGGCCGACCTTAAGTCCCTTAAAGGAATAAAGCCCGAGGGAGATCAGATAGCCGATATAGCGGTTGCGTCCCGCCACATAGTCCACCGTCCGGCCGATTTTATCCCCGGTGGCATAAGGGAGGGTTTCCCACTTCTGGCCGAAAGCCTCCAGCTTTCCGTCCAGGTAATCCTCCACCAGGGCGATGGTCTCTTCGTCCATCTTTTCCCCCTGGCTGTTTAGCAGCTTGATGCCGTTGTCGTGGTAGGGGTTGTGGCTGGCGGAAATCATAATGCCGCCGTCGAAATCGTCCACCCGCGCCACATAAGCCACCGAAGGCGTAGTGGTGGCGTGCAGAAGGTAGGCGTCGGCCCCGGAGGCGACCAGGCCGCCCACCAGGGAGTACTCAAACATATAGCTGGAGCGTCTGGTGTCCTTACCAATGACGATTTTAGCGGGCTCTTCCTTTCCCGCCTGGCGCTTTTTCTCTCCGTAATACCAGCCCAAAAACCGGCCGACGGCAAAAGCCTGGTCGGCGGTCAAGGTGACGTTTGCTTCCCCGCGGAAGCCGTCGGTTCCAAAATACCGTCCCATAATTCTCTCCTCCCCAATATCAGTGATTTTCTCGGCGGGGGACCACATTCCCGGTCCCCTTCCAGATGTGGGAAGCGGGCAGGATACCCCGAACGCAGCTGGTGGGGTAAACCTGGGCGTGGGGCCCCAATACGCTCCCCGGGCAGAGGACGCTGTTGCAGCCGACCTCGGTAAAGTCGCCGACCATCGCACCGACCTTTTTGCGGCCAGTGGGGATTTCTTCCCCGTCGCCCTTGATGACGACGTTGGTCTTATCCGACTTGACATTGGAGGTGACAGCGCCGGCTCCCAGGTGGGACTTATACCCCAGCACCGAGTCGCCGACATAGTTAAAGTGGGGCACCTGTACCCCGTCGAACAGAATCGCGTTTTTCAGCTCCACCGAGTTGCCGATGACGCAGCCTTCGCCGATCAGCACATTCCCCCGGATAAAAGCGCCGGGGCGAAGTTCGGTTCCTTTCCCGATGACGCAGGGGCCGGTAACCGAAATATTTGCGGCTTTTTTAACGTCTTTTGCAATCCAGACGTCCTCCGCCGGGTGGTCATATTCCCCTTCCGGAAGGGTCGCTCCCAGTTTGCGGACAAACTCTCCAATATCCCCCAGGGCTTCCCAGGGGTAGCGGGTGTTCGCCAAAAGCGGCGCGGCCAGCGTATGTGAAAGATCGTAAAGATCCGATGTTGTAGGAATCATCTGTTTCGTTCCTTTCTATGGCAAAACCATACGGATTCATTTTAGAACCATCATAACATGGACAGGGGCTGTTGTCAAGGAAAGAACGGTAAACAGCCCCTATCAAATGGAAAAGATGCTGGATTTTTCCGCAAAACTTCTATAAAAACTGGGAATTATTGCGTCCATAAAGGACAAAGGGCCGGGACTTTGTTTTCTCCCTAAACTATGCGGCCTTCCGGGGGAAAAGACCCTGAAAGGGTTCGATCTAACCACCTGGTGGGCGCCTGTGGACTGGAAACTTTGGAAGCTCCACCGGAAGAGACATCTGCAAATCTCTCATGTTACCGGTTTGTTCCTTGCGGGGAAAGCGAAAATTTGCTATACTTTATGTAAAGATTCTCGCCGAAAGGAGCGTACCTCATGTTCAATGTCCAAAACTTCTTCAACAACGACGACATCAAAATCACCGACCAGCTTGGTCCCTTCTCGGTGGTCGAATACCAGCGGGATTTGTCGGTGGCACCGGCAAACGCGATGCACGCATACTATTGCAGCCTGATGAATGTAAGGCGGCGGCAGGTGATCTGTGACCTGTCGGTGGCGCCTGTCACCGTCCAGGCGGGGGCGATGCAGTGGATGGTCGGCAAGGTCAACGCCACCACCGGTATCAAAGGAGTCGGCGACCTGTTCGGCAAGGCCATCCGGGGGAAGGTTACCGGGGAGTCAGCCATCAAGCCGGAGTATGTGGGAGACGGGCTGCTGACACTGGAACCGACCTTTAAATACATTCTCCTATTAGACCTGGACGACTGGAATGGGTCGGTGGTGCTGGAAGACGGGATGTTTCTCGCCTGCGACTCACGGCTCAAACAGAAGGCGGTCATGCGCTCCAACTTTTCCTCCACCGTCGCCGGGAACGAAGGGCTCTTTAACCTCGGCATCCAGGGAAGCGGGGCCCTCTGCCTGGAAAGCCCAGTCCCCCGGGAGGAGCTGATCGAGTTCACCCTCAAAGACGACGTTTTGAAGGTGGACGGGGACATGGTCATTGCTTGGAGCGGCAGCCTTGATTTCACCGTGGAACGGTCGGGCAAGAGCCTGATCGGGTCGGCGGCTTCGGGAGAAGGGCTGGTCAACGTCTATCGAGGCACCGGGAAGGTGCTGATGGCGCCGGTGGACGGGAAGAACGGGTAATCCCCTCCCCGCGGCCGGGGGAAAATAAGCTGCACGTTTGGTTTGTGGCCAATCTTCCCCGCGGCCAGGTTTTTCTCGAAGACCATTCGCTTATCGAATGGTCAAAACCGTTGCCCCGCGGGGTGTGCGGCCGCGTCGAATACGGGGTCCAGGTGCCTTTGGTATACAGTACAATATAAAGGAAAGGTACAACCTGCGCAAAAGCGCGGTTTCCCGCCTTGGTGGGAAATGCCAGCCAGCCCCACCGGCTGGCAAGCGGTTTTTCTGGCATCGCGGCTTTCAGCCGCATGCCTGCGTCCAGGCGCGGAGCTTGGCCCATCAAAGCGGAGCTTTGTCGGTGCCTTAAGGGCACCGAAACAAACAAAACATAATCATAAAAAGGCTTAGTCCGGTTTGGCCGGACTAAGCCTATCATGATACTTTTAAGGATATGCGGGGTGACCCGCATATCCTTTTTTGTAATAGATATGGTTTCGCTGCCCTTATGGCAGCGACCAGGCTTCCAGCCTGGAGCCGGCCAAGTTTCACTTGGATGGACCAGGCTCCGCGCCTGGATGCGCCAGGGACCAAAGGCCCCTGGACCCCTTATTCGACGCGGCGTGGGTTCCTCGCTCCAACGCAGCCGGACTGCGGAGCCGCGGGCCCGCAGTCTTCGGAAGGTGAGTTAACCCGATCGGCCAGTGGCCTTCATCGCGGGTTACAGATGTCAAAATAACGCTCCAGCCTTTAAGGGCCAGAGCGTTTTTTATCATTTCACGTTGGGGTTTCCCTGTTCCAACAGCTGTTCATCGGTCCAGCCCTTGGAGCAGATGTTGCACCAGTCCTCCCGGCCGGCTGCTTTTGCCTGGGCCAGTGTGCCGGAATTGGCGGCTTTTCCCTGGAACGAGCGGCAATAGGGGTCGATGTGGTATTTGGTACCGGTCACGCCCCAGAAGACCACCTTCGTCTCCCCCGTGGGAGCCGTTGAACCACTATTGGAAGAAGAACCGCCGGAAGCAGTGCTCCCAGTCTCCTCCCCCGTCCAGGCTCCGCTGGAAGAGAAGGTGTAAGACTTTCCGCCGATGGTCTTGGTGCCGGTGACCATGCCGCCCCAGTCCTCAAAATAGTACCAGGTGCCGCCGATCTGCTGCCAGCCGGTCTTCATCACACCGCCGCCGCCCAGATAATACCAGGTGTTGCCCAGCTGTTTCCAACCGGTGGCCATGGCTCCGCTGCTGCTTAGATAGTACCAGTCACCGTCTACCTGCTGCCAGCCGGTCAGCATATAGCCTTCGTCGTCAAACAGGTACCACCGGTCCGAGATGGAAGCCCAACCACTTTTGGGGAAACTTCCGTCGTCGTTTTGATACCACCACTGGGGACCGGTCTGTTTCCAGCCAGCGGACACAGGCGCCGCCAGCATCGAGCAGGCGGCGGCTACCGCCGTCAAGGTGACAAAGAATTTCTTCCAAACCTTTTTCATGGTCATCCGCCCCAATTATTGAATTTTTTTAAATCTGAAACCGGATTTACTGCGCCGCAGCCAGTTTTTCGATGCCCTTCTGGACCCGTTTGAGGGTCTCATCCTTGCCCAGCAGAGCCGCGATTTCAACGCCGCCGCCAGGGGTAAACTGTTTGCCGGACACCGCAACCCGCAGCGGCCAGAGCATCAGGCCGTTTTTGACCCCCTTGTCGGCGATCAGCTGGAAAATCCGATCGTGGATGGTGGTCATATTCCAGTCGCTCTCGGGGATGCTTTCCAAAACCGGCAGCAGCTCTTTTAACGACTCCAGCGAGTTTTCGGTATTGGTCTTCATCTTCTTGTGGGTGTACATCGCGATGTCGTAATCGGGCAGGTTGTCCACAAAGTCGATCTGCTCGGGGATGTCGGTGAAGACCTCGGTCCGGGGCTGGAGCATTTCAGCCAGCACGTTCATATCCAGGTCCCGACGGGTGGTGCCCTGTTCGATATAGGGACGCGCCATCTCGATGAACTTCTCGGGGGTGAGCTTGCGGATATATTCGCCGTTGATGGCCTTCAGCTTCGCGCCGTCAAAGATGGCGGGAGACTTGGAGATGCCCGAAACGTCGAACGCCTCGATCAGCTCCGGCAGGGTGAAGATCTCGTTTTCCCCTTTGGGTGCCCAGCCGAGGAGGGCGATATAGTTGATGACCGCCTCTTCCAGGTAGCCTTTGGCGATCAGGTCTTCAAAGGAAGCGTCGCCGTTGCGCTTAGAGAGCTTGTGGGTGGCGTCCTTCATGACCGGAGGCACGTGGATATAGGTGGGAATATCCCAGCCGAATGCCTCGTAAAGGAGGTTGTACTTCGGGGTGGAAGAGAGGTACTCGTTGCCGCGGATGACGTGTGTGATGCCCATGGTGTGGTCGTCGACGACGTTGGCAAAGTTATAGGTGGGCATGCCGTCCGCTTTGATGAGGATCTGGTCATCCAGTTCGGAGTTCTGAACGGTGATGTCACCGAAAACCTCGTCGTGGAAGGTGGTGGTGCCTTCCTGGGGGCACTTCTGGCGGATAACATAGGGGACCCCGGCGGCGAGTTTTGCCTCGACCTCTTCCTTGGAGAGGTTGCGGCAGTGGCCGTCGTATTTGGGCACCATACCGGAAGCCGCCTGGATTTTCCGCATCTCTTCCAGCCGGTCCTTGTCACAGAAGCAGTAGTAGGCGTGGCCCAGTTCTACCAGCTTCTCGGCGTAGGCTTTGAACATGCCCATCCGTTCACTCTGGACATAGGGGCCGACGGGGCCGCCGATGTCAGGGCCTTCGTCCCATTTCAGGCCGGTCTTGCGGAGGGTATCGTAAATAATATCCACAGCGCCTTCCACGAACCGTTCCCGGTCGGTGTCCTCAATCCGGAGGATGAAGGTGCCGTTATATTTCTTGGCAATGAGGTAGGTATACAGGGCGGTGCGGAGGTTGCCGATGTGCATATAGCCGGTGGGGCTGGGGGCGAACCGGGTCCGAACCGGTTTAGTGGGAGTATTCATGTGATTCTTTCCTTTCAATATACAGGTTATCCCTTGTATTGTACCCTCTTTATGGCCAGTTGTCAAGGTCTCAATCATACCCGCCGCCCCCGATGCATAGGATAACGGGAAGGGAAGGTGAAAGGCATGTGGATGCTGCTGCTCATGATATTACGGTTCCCCCTCCCCGCCCTGCACGCCGGACGGGGCGGCGGGATGGTGTTCCCCACCACCCTCTCCCGGGCGGAGGAGGAAAGGCTCTTTCAGGAGATGACATGCGGGAACGAAGCCCGGCGGCAGAAGGCCCGCAGTGCGCTCATTGAGCACAACCTCCGGCTGGTCTCCCACATCGTCGGCAAATACGCCCGGCTGGGCAGCGGAGACGACCTCTTTTCCATCGGCTGCATCGGCCTTATCAAAGCGACCGACACCTTCTCCCCCGAAAAGAAGATCCGGTTTTCCAGCTACGCCGCCAAATGCGTCACCAACGAGATTTTGATGTACCTGCGGGCGGGAAAGAAGTCCTCCCGGGACATCTCCCTCTCCGACCCGATTGAGTCCGACCGGGACGGAAACCCGCTGACCCTGGGAGACTTGATCGCCGACGACAGCGATCTCCCCGCCCTCATCGACCGGCGGCTGGACGCTGAAAAGCTGGGGCGGCTGGTGGCAGAGCTCCCCCCCAGAGAGCGGCAGGTGGTGCGGATGCGGTACGGGCTGGGGGGCGGGGCTCCGCTGACCCAGCAGCAGATTGCCCGGAAGCTGGGCATCAGCCGCAGCTATGTCTCCCGAATTGAGAAAAAGGCCCTGCTAACCCTCCGGGAGGGGTTTGAAGGGAAAGATTAGGGTTGCGGAAAAGAGGAAAAAATGATACAATAAAAATAATCAATTGTCGAAAATCTTTTGGCAGAAAGAGCATCCAGAAGGCTTCGGCAGCGAAAATTACCCGCCGGAGTTCCTCGCTCCGGCGGTTCAAACAAAGGATGTGGAACGATATGGCAAACTATCTGGTCATCGACAACGGCGGTACCTTCATCAAACCGGCCATCATGAACGGCGAGGGGGAAATCCTCGAGATGCTCCCCAAGGTGCCCACCAATTCGCTGGACGTCACAAAAGCGATGGAATGCGGCATGGACGGCTCCTCGATTAAAGGAAGCCTAGACTCGGTCGAAAAGTACCTGGAACTTCTGGACGGCATCTATGCTCCCTATAAAGGAAAGGTCGAGGGCATCGCGATGAGCTTTCCCGGAGTCAACGATGCCGACAAGGGGTACTGCTATTCGGGCGGAGCCTTCCTGTTCGCGGCGGGCAAACCCTTGGGGCCGATTATGCAGGAACACTTCGGAATTCCCTGCACGCTGGAAAACGACGGCAAGTGCGCGGCGCTGGCAGAGTACTGGAAGGGCTCTTTGCAGGGGGTCCAGAACGGGGCGGTCATCGTCCTCGGCACCGGCATCGGCGGCGGGATTATCGTCAACGGCGAACTGGTCCGGGGGCGGCGGTTCTCGGCTGGGGAAATGAGCTTTATGCTCAACGACCTCGATAAGCCCCTGGAGATGGTCAGCTATTTCAGCAGCAACTCGGCGACCGGCCTTTGCGCCGGAGTCGCCTATGCCACCGGCAACCCGGTGGGAGAAGTGGACGGGTTTAAGGCGTTTGAACTCATCAAATCGGGGAACCCCGGAGCCAATGCCGTCTTCCAGTCCTTTATCCGCCGGTTAGCCGGACAGATCTACAACATGACCACCCTCCTAGACCTGGACGCGGTGGCCATCGGCGGCGGCATTTCCCGGGAAAAGCTGCTGATCGACAGCCTTCAGGCAGCCGTTAAGGAACACACCGAGAAAAACCCGCTGGCCCCCTACTCCGCCTTCTATCCCCATCCGGAAGTGCGGGTCTGCCAGTTCCACAACGAGGCCAACATGGTGGGCGCCCTGTATCACCACTTAAAGCTCCAGGGCAAGCTGGGATGATATGCAGCTGGAACTGAAAAAGCAGAAGAAAAAGGCCGCCCTCATGCAGGCGGCTTACGAACTGTTCCTCAAAAAAGGGGTCCCGATGACCTCGGTGGGCGATATCACCGCCCGGGCCGGTGTCGCCAAAGGCACCTTTTACCTCTACTTCCGGGACAAGGACGATATTCTGGGGGCGGTGTCGGCCGCCATCTACCGCCAGATGCTGGAAGAAGGGTATCTGAAAATGTGCGCCGGCCGGACCGAGAGTTTCACCGAAAACCTCATCCGGCTGTCCGACGCGGTGCTGGACTACCTGGCCCAGAACCGCGGGGTGCTGGAACTGCTGCGGCGGGGCGGGCGGCTGCCGAAACTGGACCGGGACAGCAGCCTTTGGCGGTCGCTGATGCGGGATTTGCGTCAGAGCCCCGGCCGGGAGCTGGAAGGGAAATCGGAAGAGGAGATTTTCCGGACCCTTTACTGCCTGCTCTCGATGGGCAGCTCGGTCGCCTGCCCGGCTATCCTCCGGGGGGACCCGGAACCGGTGGAACAGCTGAAACCTACCATCTTTGCCATCATCCGGGCAGCCCTTTCCCCTAACGCATGAAAAAACGGCTCTTCCTCTGGTCGGGAAGGGCCGTTTTTCATTGGATGAAATTGGGTGGTACAGGTGGTGCACAACCTAAATAACTGTTAAAACCTCACTCGAAACTACGTTTTTATAAAAAACGAAAAATCGGCGCTGACTTTAAAGTTTCCAGCCGACGGGGGCCAATCAGGAGTTTAGGGTCAACCCCTTTTTAAAGGGGTTTCGGCATTGCTTCGCAAGCCTATTGAAATCGCGTAAACGAGATTTCAAGCGGAGGGGGTGCGTTTACTTTCAGTGGTGCCCTCACCTGCGAAAAAATATGGTTTCCCGCTCTGCGGGAAATGCGGGCCATTTTGGTCGGCCCGCAAATATTTTTTCTGGCATGCCAGCTTTAGCTGGAATGCCTGAGCCCTCTGCCAGGCGCCAACCTGTAATGAAAGCTCACTTTTCACAGCTGCTCACACCAAAGGTTACCCGTCGCACAGCGACCATCCAATACTACAAATTCTGCTATCCAGCTTTATTCCGGCATGACGATCTTCCCTGCTGCCGCCGAAGCCGCCGCGGTTGCCGGGGAAGCCAGGTAGATTTTGACGCTGGAGGGGCCCATCCGGCCGAGGAAGTTGCGGTTGTTGGTGGCGAGAACGGTTTCCCCTTCCGCCAGAATTCCGCCGGCCCGGCCGCAGCAAAGCCCGCAGCCCGGCTGGGTGACAATCGCGCCCGCCTTGACCAGCGTCTCGATGTAACCGGCCTTTACAGCCTCCCGGTAGATGCTCCGAGAAGCGGGGGTGACGATCAACCGCAGGCCAGGGGCCACCGTCTTGCTTTCCAGTGCCTGGGCTGCCGCGGCCAGGTCTTCCAGACGGCCGTTGGTGCAGGAGCCGATGAAGACCTCGTCCAGTTTGGTGCCCACCAGTTCCGAAACCGGATGGATGTTGTCCACCTGGGAGGGGCAGGCCAGCACCGGTACCAGATCGGCGGCGTTATAGTGCAGTACCTTTTCGTATTTCGCGTCGGGGTCGGGATGAATCCAGGCGATCTGGTCCATCGAGACCTTGGAGAAGGCAGCGGTCTTTTCGTCGGGGGCGACCAGGGCGCATTTGGCCCCGCACTCCACCGACATATTGGACATGGTCAGCCGGGAAGCCACCGACAGCCCTTCCACCGTCGACCCGCCGAACTCCAGCGCCTTGTAGGTGGCGCCATCTGCCCGCAGGTCCCCGAGAATCCGGAGAATGATGTCCTTGGCGGAGACATTTGCGGGGAGCTCCCCGTTGATCTCAATCCGGATGGTTTCCGGCACCCGGACCCAAAGCTCACCGGTGCCGAGAATCGCTGCCATTTCGGTGTACCCGATGCCGGAGGAGAAGCAGCCCACCGCCCCATAGGTGGTGGTGTGGGAGTCGGTACCAAAGACCACCTGGCCGGGGGCGGCATAGCCCATCTCCGGCATCAGCTGGTGGCAGATGCCGTCGGTCCGGTGGACATGGGTGAGCCCCTGTTCCCGGGCGAAGGCGTCGCCGATCTGGAAATGGCGGACGTCCTCCACCGTGGAGGTGGGGACCATATGGTCATAAATCAGGACCACCTTATCGGGGTCCCAGACCTTGGAAAAGCCCATTTCTTTAAACTTCTCCGCCACAAAGGGGATGAAGATATCGTGAATCATCACTCGATCGACCTTGGTGGTGACGATCTGCCCGGGGGAGACGGTCTCCAGCCCGGTGTTGTTCATAATGATCTTTTCAATTAGCGTGTGTCCCATACTCCTGCCTCCTTACAACAGACCGTTGCGCTTCTGCATTGCCTTTACCAGTCCCCCTGCCTCGAGGATATCGAGGAGGTTCTGGGGAAGGGGGCTGATGGGATAGGACTTTCCGCCGGCCAGGATTTTCTCCCCGGGGAAAACGGTGATCTCCTCCCCTTCCTGCAGGTCGTCGTGAAGCGGGCACTCGATCAGCAGCAGGCCGTTGTTGATGGCGTTGCGGAAGAAGATGCGGGCGTAGCTTTTGGCGATGACGCAGGCGACCCCCAGGTGTTTGATGATTTCCGGGGCCTGTTCCCGGGAGGAACCGCAGCCAAAGTTCTTGCCGGCGACGATGATATCGCCGGGGCGAATCTGGCCGGCCAGCTCAGGACGAAGGGGCGAAAAGGCGTACTGTTTCATATCGTCCACGGTGGGAAGGGCGAGGTATTCGGTGGGGATAATGATATCGGTGTCGATATCGTCCCCCAGCAGCCAGACTTTACCGGTAAACTGTGCCATAATGGTCCCCTTTCTCAAAGCGATTCCGGGCCGGTGATATAACCGGCGACGGCGGAAGCGGTGACGACGGCCGCGGAAGCGAGGTAGACCTTGGAGGTCTTATGGCCCGCCCGGCCCTTAAAGTTACGGGTGCCGGTGGAGACGAGGACCTCGTTCTCGCCGATAACCCCCTGGCAGGAGCCCCAGCAGACCGAACAGTTGGCGTTCATAACCATGGCCCCGGCTTCCAGCAGGGTGTCGATGATGCCCTCCCGCAATGCCTGCAAATAAACCTCGTTGGAGGCGGGGGAAACGATAAACCGGACGCAGTCTTTGACCTTGCGGCCCTTCAGAATCGACGCCGCGACCCGCAGCTCGTCGATGCGGCCGTTGTTGCAGGAGCCGAGGAAAGCCTCGTCGATGTCCACATGGGGCAGTTCCCGGAGGGGGGTAATATTGTCCACAAAATCGGGGCAAGCCACCACCGGTTCGATCTTATCCAGGTCGTAGTCGTACACCTTGAGGAATTTGGCGTCGGGGTCGGAGGTAAAGAGGTGTTCCGCCTTGCGGCCCCGGGACTCGACATATTCCTTGACCTTTTCGTCCGGCTCGACGATGCCGGTCTTAGCGCCCGCTTCCACCGCCAGGTTGCAGAGGACAAACCGGTCGTTGACCGAAAGGCCGTGGGCACCGTCTCCGGCGAATTCCATGCACTTATAGTTGGCGCCGTTGGCCCCGATGTCGCCGATGATGGTGAGGATCAGATCCCGGGGATAGACCCCTTCCCGCAGCTTGCCGTGGAGGTTAAACCGCAGGGTTTCCGGCACCATCACCCAGGAGCCGCCGGTGACCATCCCGTAGAGGAAGTCGGTGCAGCCGACGCCGGTGCCGAAAGCACCCAGCGCGCCATAGGAGCAGGTGTGGGAATCGGCGCCGAAGATCAGTTCCCCGGGGCAGACATAGTTCTCCACCATCAGCTGGTGACAGACCCCTTTGCCCTCATACATGGCGATGCCGTTTTCCCGGGCAAAATCCCGCATCTTTTTATGGACGGCGGCGGTTTTGGGGTTCTCCGCCGGGATATTGTGATCGACGATGAAGACCACCTTACTGGGGTCGGCGATGTGGGGATGGCGGAGTTTATTGTGATACATATCGATGGTGAGGTGGGTGGTGCCGTCGTTGCTCATCATCCGGTCGAGGGTCACGGTGTGGATTTCTCCCGCTTTTACCTCGGGAACGCCCGCTGCCCGGGCGATAATTTTTTCTGCAATGGTCATGCCCATGATGTTTTTCTCCCTTTCCTCGTTACTCGGTGTCCTGGTTCAAGAAGGCGATCAGCCCGCCGGCGTTCAAAATCCGCTGCATATAAGGCGGCAGTTTGGTGCAGGTGTAGGTCTTGCCCTCCACTGTCACCGTTCCGGCGCTGAGGTCGAGGGTTGCTTCCTGTCCCTGCTGCACCGCGTCGGACAGCTCGGGGCTGACCAGCACCGGCAGGCCAATGTTGATGGCGTTGCGGTAGAAAATCCGGGCGAAGCTCTTGGCGATGATCGCCTGAACGCCCAGGGCTTTCAGGACGCTGGGGGCCTGTTCCCGGGAGGAACCGCAGCCGAAGTTATCCCCGGCCACAATCAGGTCCCCCGGCTTTACCTCCGAAGCAAAGGTGTCAGACAGCGACTCGAAGGCGTGCCCTTTCATCTCGTCAATGTTCGGCAGCAGCAGATACTGCGACGCAATAATCTGGTCGGTGTCGACGTCGTTTTTAAAGGTGAATATTTTGCTCATAGGAGTTTTCAGTCCTTTCAAGTTTTGGTAAAGCTGTCGGTTTCGTCCCCCGCTGTCCTGGCATCCGGCTGACAGCCGCAACGCCGGTTTTTTAAAGCAGGAAATGGTCGCTGCGGGACGGGTAATCTTTGGCGTGATAAACTGTGGAAAGCAGCCTTTCATTAAAGGTTAGTCCCTGGGAAGGGGCCCAGGCATTCCAGCTAAAGCTGTCATGCCAGAAAAAATATTTGCGGCGCCAGTCAAAATGGCCCCGCATTTCCCGCAGAGCGGGAAACCATATTTTTTCGCAGGTGGTACGCCACCTTAAATGGGGGTTCTCATCCGCTTGAAATCGCCTTTACACAATTTCAACAGGCTTGAGCTGAAACTCTTGATAGGCACCCGTGGGCTGGAGACTATGGGGTCAGCGCCGGAAGTAACGTCTGCGGGGACTTTCCCGGAAGGAAAATGGACTATTGGTGGACCTCTCCCCTTTCAGGAAAAGTCTGATTACTGCCCATCTTGACCGACAAGCTGATATGATTCTATTGTACCGAAAAAAATGCCGTTTGTAAAGAGGGTTTCAGCTTAAAATGCCAAAACTGTACCCTTTCTGGCGGATTGCGTCAATCAAATCCCCTAACATAGCGTTGTTGGTGCTGGAAACCGCGTGCAAAAGGTAAATGGCGCCGGGATGGAGGGCCGAAAACGCCTTCTGATAGGCAGTCGAAACCGCCATCTGGCTATTGGGGTCCCAGTCTTTATAGGCATAGCTCCAGAACACCGTCTTGTACCCCAGTCCCTGGGCCTGGGCCAGCACCTGTTCGGAAAAGACCCCTTCCGGCGTCCGGAGGAGGGTCATCGTATAACCAAACTGGCTCTCCATCTGCTGGTGCAACCCCATCAGTTCCTCCTTCCGGGTGGCGATGGAGGAGTTGACCAGGTTGGGGTGGTTGACGGTGTGGTTGCCGACGGTGTGGCCCTCGTCGATCATCCGTTTAACCAGTTCCGGTTCCTTTTTGAGGTAGTCGCCGGTGATGAAAAAGGTGGCCTGGACCCCCTTTGCCTTCAGCGTATCGAGGATGGAGGCGGTGTAGCCGTTTTCATACCCCTCGTCAAAGGTGAGATAGATGGTCTTGGTGTTCGGCCCGACAAAATAAGCGTCGTACTTTCCGAACTTATCCTGATAGGAAGTGGCCCCAATCGGGCGGTTTAAGCTGTCCACCTGCACCCCCTGGCCCCAGCCGTAGGAGCGGTTAGAGAGGGCGGAAATCGGCTGACTGCCGGAGACAGCGCCGCTGCTGCCCAGGGTGTAAACCGTCTCTCCCCGGGTCTGGAGGCCGGTTTTCATCGCGCCGGAGCTGGTCAGGTAGTATTCCTTCCCGCCGATGGTCTGCCAACCAGTCTGCATCACACCGGCGTCGGAAAAGTAGTACCATTTGCCGCCGCTCTGCTTCCAGCCGGTCTGCATCGCCCCGCCAGAGAAGAGGTACCATTTCCCATCGATCAGCTGCCAGCCGTCCACCATGACCCCTTCGCTGTCCAGATAATACCATTTATCCTCTGCCACCCGCCAGCCGGTTTGCATGACCCCCTGGTCGGACAGGAGGTACCATTTTCCCTCCTGCTGATACCAGCCGGACACCGGGTTCCCTTCCCCGTCCAGCAAAACCCGCAGGCCGTCCCGCTCCTCCCAATGGGGCGGGACCGATACCACGGGAAGTTTCTCTTTCCCGTCCGCCTGCTGAGAAGAGGAGGTGGTGTCGGCTGTGTCCAGCGTCCCGGACAGGCCCTGGGCCTCTGGGGCGCAGGAGAAGGTGAGCATCGCACATATAATCAGACAAATCCATGTTTTTTTCATTTCAGCAGCCCCCTTTTCGGCAGTGTGTCTTTTTTCTTTATTTTACCATAACCTGCCGCAAAGTACAACGAACGGGCGGTAAATTTTTTGGCAGACTGCCAGGGTTGACCGGACGGCAAAAATCCGGTATCATAAAGGAAAAAGGAGGGACGGATATGCGGAAACACATGATCTTGTCCGGCCGGGTGCAAGGGGTCGGATTTCGCTGGCGGGCCTCCCAGATCGGAGAGATGCTGGGGCTTACCGGCTGGGTGCGGAACCTCTGGGACGGGTCGGTGGAGATGGAGGCCGAGGGGCCGGAAGAGACAATCGACCAGCTTTTGCAGATGCTCCAAAACGACCGGTATATCGACATCACCGGAATCCGGGCCAAAACGGTGCCGGAGGAAGGTGGGTACGGGTTCGAGATCCGGGAGGATGAATAGGATGAAAAAAAGCGGCTGTCCGGGGTGGGCAGCCGCTTTGCGGTATAAAGGGGTTATTCCAGGGCGTAAGCTTCCGCCGCCGGGGCGGCCGCTTCGGCGAGAGAGGCGTAGCTGCCGCCCATTGCCGAGGCGTCTTCTAAAATCCGTTCGACCTCCGAGATGGGAACGCCCGCAGCCTGATAGTCGGCGGCTGTATGGTCGGAGAGCCAGTAGATGGAATAGAGCTGGCCGTCCGACGGGTTATAATAGGCCAGGTCACCACAGAAGGCTTCGTTGATCTGAGATTGGTCGCCGGAGTAGATGGCGTCCAGCTGGTCTTCGGAGTAGTAGTCACTATTTGCTTCTACAATATCCCGCGGAACATCGAAATGCTGAAGAAAAGAGGCGATCGAGATACCTTCCTGTGGGCGGCCATACTCATCTGTTACAGCAAATGAATTTGTCCAAGCATTAAAGTTATCTTCACCCACATAAAGAATCAAATCATAATCAATTACATGATAATAAGGATCATGTTCTGAACACATCTCATAATAACCGCCAACTTCTCCTAAAGCAGATTCCCCAGAACTTTGAACTTCACTTTCAACAACATCAGTAGAGCTGCTGATTTCAGAAGCACTAGTATTATCTGCGGATTGCACCAAACTCTGATCATTTTCAGAAGATGCAGTTGTAGATGACTCTACAACCAAATTTCTATGAGAGCAGGAAGCTAAGATACAACCTACTAGTAAAATACAAAGTAAAAGTTGCATTTTCATCTTCTCATCCCCTTTCAACAGTAGTGAAAAATGCCGCAGGATTTTGTTCCCTTTTATCTCTAAGTATATTATATAAAATAATACTAAATTTGTCCAGCTTATATGATATAATTTTATGAGAAATTATCTTATAAAGCTATCATAAAACAAAATCCCCCTGTCGCAATGGTCGGGGGTCGTAAGAAAGTAATATCGATTTTTTGCAGGAACGGCATGGCTTCGGTCATGCCGTTTCCTCTTTCATCAGTTCATCCAGCGGGATAAAGCCCACAAGGTCATAGGAAATGCGGATATTCTGCCGCCGTTTGCCGCTGCTCTTGTCGGGGGCTTCAATATAAACTCCCTTAACAAGTTCCCGCAGAGCATAGGGGGTAAGCTCGTCCAAATCCTTGTATTTGTGAACCCTCTGAATAAACTGCTCCAAATTTTCAATCTGTCGTTCCTGCGCTTCAATATCCTGCTGCAAGGTCTGGATTTCCACTTTAAGCTGTTCCTGCTCGGTTTCGTAGCTTCTGCTCATCATGGAAAACCGTTCATCGTTGATGCGTCCCGCCACATTGTCCTCATAGATACGGATAAACAGGCGGTCAAGCTCTCCCATGCGCCGTTGCGCCTGTTCCAGACGCTTGATGCTTGCACAGATTTTTTCCTCGCTGGACAGCAGGAGCTTGTGTTCCATAACTGCCCGGAAGTG
>CALXHB010000003.1 GCA_944387995.1 uncultured Clostridia bacterium
AGAACTGGGTTATACTTTCTTTGATACCGCGAAAAATTACGGTTTCAAGGATGACCCCCATCACAATGAAAAGATTCTGGGCAAAGCCTTCGCCGGCATCCGGGACAAGGTTGTCATCTCCACCAAGTGCGGCGTATCCTTTGACTACGAGGCAGACCCAGACATCCCGCCGCTCCTTTATGATTCCAGCCGGGAAGGAATCCGCCGGGCTGTGGAAGGTTCGCTGCGGCGGCTGGGCACCGATTACATCGACCTTTATTTCCAGGCTCGACCCGACCCGAAGGTGGAGCCGGAAGAGGTGGCCGAGACGATGGCTGAACTGATTCGAGAGGGGAAAATCCTCCACTGGGGTGTCTCCGAAATCGGCCCCGAATATCTCCAGCGGGTCAACGCCGTCTGCCCGGTGACCGCGGTGGAAAATTCCTACAACATGATTAACCGGGGGCACGAGGAACTGATTCCGTTTTTGGAAGCCCACCAGATCGGATGGGTGGCCCACGGTCCGATGTTTAAAGGGCTGCTCACTGGCACCTTCCAGAAAGGGACCCAATTTGCCCGGGACGACTGGCGCAGCCGGCTGGTCAACGACGAAAATCTCGAGCATTACGGCCCCCTGATCGACTATCTTACCCGTTTGGGCCAGGAGAAAAACGCCACCCCGGGTCAGTTGTCCCTCGCTTGGGTGCTGCACCGCAAGCCCTTCATTGTCCCGATTCCCGGGACGCGGAATGTCAGTCGTTTGGCAGAAAACGCCGCCGCAGCAGACATTTCCTTGACCGAAGAAGAGATGTCGAAGATTGATGAAATCATCCATCAGCTGTAAAAGCAGCAAAACAGCTGTCTATAAGCGAAAAGCCCCGGATTTCTCCAGGGCTTTTTGTGATTTCCGGATTCGCTTTACCGGGACATCTCCTGAATCATCCGCCGCAACCCATCGTAGGTGGTTTCTTCCGGCAGCCAGGGGGTCATCCGGGGCAGATCATGGCAGAGAGCGGTATATCCATCCAGCGGGTAGTAATTTTCCATTGGCTTCACCTCCGGCTTAGGATATCCCGCAGACGAAGGTTTTATGCCTGTTTTTTGGACACCTGGGGCAGGAGAATTTTTACGCCGTTTTGCCGGAGAGCTGCCTGCAAATTTTCCGGGGGAAGGGCGTCGGTCACCAGCAGGTCAATGCCATTTAAACCGCAGATTTCGTACAGGCAGTTGACCCCGAATTTGCTCTGGTCACAGAGCAGCACCCGCTTAGCCGATTGGGAGAGCATCTGCCGCTTGATAGCCCCCTGTTCCAGGGTGCTTTCCCGGATGCCGGACTCGGTGATTCCACCGCAGGAGATAAAGCAGTAGTCGGGGTGCAGCCGGGAGAGGAAGGAGAGGGTGTCCGCCCCGTAGAGGGAGCCGGTGTTCGGCCGGACCGTCCCGCAGGCGATGACCACTCGGATGTCCGGGTCTTCGGCCAGGAGCAGGGCGTTGCGGAGGCCGTTGGTGATGACCGTCAACCCGGCAATCCCCGCGAGGCCCGGGATCATCGCGCCGGCGGTCGAGCTGGAGTCGATAAAGAGCGAGCTGGACGGGACCACCAGCCCCGCCCCCAGTTCGCCGATTATTTTTTTCTCCCGGCGGTTTTGCTGCTCCCGGACCCGGGCCGAGGCCTCGTCGCCGCTCGACTCAAACAGCACCGCCCCGCCGTGGGACCGGCGGATCAGCCCCTCGTTTTCCATCTGCGCCAGGTCCCGGCGGATGGTCGAGCCGGAGGCGTAGAGCATCTGGGAGAGTTCCGCCACTGTCGCCGACTTTTTCCGGCGGAGGATGGCTAGAATTTCCTCCTGCCGCTCCAGGGTGAGCATTTGATCCCCTCCTTTTGGGTAAATCTGGAGTTTTCTGCTCCTATTATCGCTTATTTTTGCTCATTTGTCAAGTTGCCGGTCAAATATAGACAATTTCAGCAAAATGTGTTATGCTGAATCTAGCAACTAAAACGGCTTGCGGCCGGGTGTCCGGCCGGTATATTTGGAAAGGAAGGGAAGCCTTTGAAACGGATTCTGGCTTTTGACTTTGGCGCTTCCAGCGGGCGGGCGATGCTGTTTACCTATGAAAACGGCGCGCTCGGGATGGAGGAGATCCACCGCTTTTCAAACGACCCGGTGCCGGTAAACGGCACCCTCTACTGGGACGTCCTGCGGCTCTGGCACGAGATCCGCACCGCCCTCACCAAAGCGGCAAATCTCGGTGGGTTCGACGCGGTCGGCATCGACACCTGGGGGGTCGACTTCGGCCTTCTGGACAGGCGTGGGGATCTGGTTGGCAACCCGGTCAACTACCGCGACCGGCGGACGGTCCCGATGCCGGAAGAGGTGTTCAAAACCGTCCCCCAGGGGGAGATTTACGCCCGCACAGGCATCCAGTTTATGCACTTCAACACCCTCTACCAGCTCTACTACCTGGCGTCCCGGGAACCGGAGAAGCTTCAGAATACCGAGATGCTGCTCCAGATCCCCGACCTCTTCGCCTACTTCCTCACCGGCGTCAAGAAGGGGGAGCGGACCAACGCCTCCACCACCAATATGTTAAACCCGGTCACCCGGGAGTGGGATGTGGAGCTCCTCGAAAAGCTGGGGATCCCCTCCCGCGTTCTTCCGCCGCTCATCGACGCCGGGACCGTTTACGGCACCCTCCGCCCCGAACTCTGCAAGGAGCTGGGGCTTCCGGAAGTCCCGGTTATCGCCGTCGGCACCCATGACACCGCCTCGGCGGTCGTCGCCGCCCCGGCGGAGGAAGCGGACTTTGTCTACATCAGCTGCGGCACCTGGAGCCTCTTCGGCACCGAGAGCGCCGTCCCTGTCCTGACCCCTGAGAGCGAGGCCTTCAACTTTACGAATGAGGGCGGCTACGCCGGGACGACCAGGCTCCTCAAAAACATCATGGGCCTCTGGCTCATCCAGGAGTCCCGCCGCCAGTGGAAGCGGGAAGGGGAGGAGGTCTCCTTCAACCAGCTGGAACAGGAGGCGCTGGCCTCGAAACCCTTCCAGTGCTTCGTCGACGTCGACGCCCCCGAATTCGAGGGGCCGGGCGACCTGCCGGGGAATGTGAAGGAATACTGCCGCCGGACGGGGCAGCATGTGCCGGAGACCCGGGGCGAGGTGATGCGCTGCATCTACGAGAGCCTCGCGATGAAGTACAAATATACCTTTGAAAACCTCCACAAGATCACCGGCAAGCATTACCACACCATCCACATCCTCGGCGGCGGCATCAAGGACGGGCTGCTCTGCCGGATGACGGCGGACGCCTGCGGGGTGCCGGTCAAGGCCGGGCCTGCCGAGGCGACAG
>CALXHB010000004.1 GCA_944387995.1 uncultured Clostridia bacterium
TGGCGCTGGATGTGGCGCTGGGGTGATAAAAAAAATCCGGGATAAAAGGAAAAAGCTCCTATCTTTTAGCCGGTTTTTGTGGTAAAGTAGAGATAGAAAAAAACGGGGTTTTCCCCGGCGTAAAACGGAAGGATGACAGCTATGGAGATGGAAAAAATCACCGAGCGGCTCTATGCTCTGGGTATTATACCGGTCATTAAGATAGAGGACGCCCGCCAGGCCCCGGCTTTGGCCCGGGCCCTCTGCGACGGCGGACTTCCGGCGGCGGAGGTCACCTTCCGCACCGGGGCGGCGGCTGAATCGATCCGGCGGATTCGGGAGGTTTTTCCGGATATGCTGCTTTGCGCTGGGACGGTGCTGACCCCCGACCAGGCGGATGAGGCGATGGCGGCAGGGGCTTCCTTTATCGTCTCTCCGGGGCTGAACCCCAAAGTGGTCAGCCACTGCCAGCAGAAGGGCTACCCGGTCATTCCCGGCTGTGCGACCCCTTCCGACCTGGAGCGGGCGTTGGAGCTAAACCTTAAAGTGGTAAAGTTTTTCCCAGCGGAGGCGATGGGCGGCGTCGCGGCCATTAAGGCGATGGCGGCTCCCTATGGCAGCCTGCGGGTTATGCCCACCGGCGGGGTGGGGCTGAAGAATCTCGGGGATTATCTCTCCTTCTCCAAGATGCTCTGCTGCGGCGGCAGCTTCATGGTCCCGTCGGACGCCCTGGCGGCGGGGGATTTCGGCCGGATTACCAGCCTCACCCGGGCGGCGGTCCGGGCGGTCCACGGATTTAAAGTGGCGGGACTTCCGGGGAGCGGCGATCTGACCGAGGCCGAACGGGCGCTGGGCTTTGGGGAAGGCCTGCGGATTACCGTCCGGAATTTAAACCGGATGGAGGCGTATTTAAAGCTGATGGGCGTCCAGACGGTGACCGATGGGGAAACCATCGGCTGTAAACTGGGCGGCGTCGACGCGGTCATCGCGGCAGAGTGAGGAGGATTATCATGCGGACAGTCACTTTCGGCGAAATTATGCTCCGGCTTTCTCCCCCTGCCCACGGCCGGTTTGTCCAAGCGGGGCAGTTTGACATCGTCTACGGCGGCGGGGAAGCCAACGTGGCGGTGGGAATGGCCCAGTGCGGGATGGAGACGGAATTTGTCACCGCCCTGCCGGATAACGAGCTGGGACAGGCGGCCATCAATGCTTTAAGGCGGTATGGGGTCGCCACCGGCCACATCCTCCGCCAGGGGCCGAGAATCGGCATCTACTTTATCGAAAACGGCGCCTCTCAGCGGCCGTCCAAGGTGATCTATGACCGGGCGGGGTCGTCCATTGCGGTGGCAAAGGCGGCGGACTTTGACTGGAAGCAGATTCTGGCGGGCGCCCAGTGGTTCCATTTTTCCGGCATCACCCCGGCGATCAGTCCCGAGATGGCGGCGGCCACCTTACAAGCCGCCAAAACCGCCCGGGAGATGGGCCTTTCGGTCAGCTGTGACCTCAACTACCGCAGCAAGATGTGGACGGTGGAGGAGGCCCGGAAGGTGATGCAGCCGCTGATGGAGTATGTCACCCTGTTGATCGCCAACGAGGAGCATATCCGCACCATCCTGGAAATTGACACCTCCTCCCTGCCGGTGGAGGACACCAACCTGACCCACGAAGGGGCCGCCCAGGCCGCCGCGATGGTCAACGCCCGCTATCACATTCCCACCATTGCCCTCACCCAGCGGCGAAGCCTTTCGGCCAGCGACAACCGTTTTAAAGGGGTGCTCTGGCGGGAAGGGGAAGCGGCCTTCTCAGTGCAGCATACCATGCATATTGTCGACCGGGTAGGAAGCGGAGACGCCTTTGCCGCCGGGATTCTGACCGGGATTCAGAAGGGATACACCCTGCAGCAAACAGTGGACTTTGCCGCTGCCGCCTGCGCCCTAAAACACAGCGTGGAAGGGGATTTCCCGATGTCCACCGAGGCGGAAATTCTGGCACTGGCCCAGGGAAACGGTTCCGGCAGCGTCCAGCGCTAATGTACATAGCAGATAAGGCCCTGCCGGAAAACGGCGGGGCCTTTTGTGTGGAAAGAGAGTATGAGAAAAGGCCTGCCGGTACAATCCGCCAGGCCTTTATGGGTTTAGTTTTTGTGTTCGATATCGTAATCGGCGTCATAGTAGGGCTGGTTATCCTGGTATTCCGGATTGGTGGTGGAAACGATGTTGTTGACAAAGTCCAGGGCGTCTGCCAGTTCCTCTCGGTTTTTCTCGTTGTCCTTGGCGGAGTTGCCCAGATACCGGACGCAGAGATAATACCGCCGGTCGCCGTACCCTTCCAGTTCCACCGAGCCCAGGCTGGGCAGATGCCAGGTTTCCCCCAACGGGTGATCGGTGATGTCGATTTTATCCCCGTCGATGTAGTCGACGTCCGGATACAGTTCCCCGAAGTCGATAAACATCGATTCTCCGTCGGTGTTGTCTAAGAGGATATCGTAGGTGTAGTCGTCCAGGATGAAGACCAGTTCCGAGCCGCCGGAAACCTCGGCGATGAACTTTTGGTAATAGGCGCTGACCATTTCAGCGTCCTCCATGCTGAAATAGGATTCGCTGGCGGAGATCATCACCTTTCCGTCTCCGTTATAATCATTGGCGTAGGCAGCCAGATCTTCCGAGATATCGTCGGTAAAATAGCTGACGCCGGTGTAGGTGGCAATGCCAATGGACAGGTCAGGCTTGGGGCTGAAGAACATGTCGTGGATAAACCACACCGCCAGCACCGCGATGAAAATTGACAGCCAGGTGACCCCTTTGTAGTGGTACCAGTAGTTTTTCCATTTCTGTTTAAAGGTTTTAGGGACCAGGACCTCCTCCTGTTCAAACTGGAGTCCTTCTCCCTCGTCCAGCTGCCGGCCTTCCTGCGCCGCCTGGCGCATCTTTTTCAGCTCGATCAGCTCTTTCATTTCCTGTTGGCGCAGTTCCTGTTCGGACAGACGCCTTTTTTTCTTTGCCAATTTTTCGTCACCTTCCTCCGCCGGACGGGCGGAATATCCGATCATTCTTTTCCTCCCCGCCGGAGCGGGCAGTGGTTCAAAAGGGCAAATAGAAAAACACGTTTTATTCACCCAGTTTATAAATTATAACAACTCCTGTGGCAAAAATCAACCGAAGTGATCGGTATAATTGCGAATATTTTACAAACTTTTCGGCAATTTAGCTTCAAATCCCCAAAGATTTACAAACTCTCCATCTATCTCGACGGGAGAATGGTTACAATGGAGCCAGTGGTTATCGTCCATCTGGGAAAAAGGCAGGTCTTGTGTATGTCAGTAAAAGACACAATCAATCAGGAATGGCTGGGATTGGCCAACCGGTTATCCAGCCGTATAGGCACCGGCCCAATCCAATCGGTTCAAGCGGTGCCGATGGAGAGCGGAGAGGTGGGATATTCCGGGGCGTCTCTTTTCCGGCTGCGGTGTCATTTTGCAGACGGAAGAAAGGGGAGCTTTGTCTGTAAGCGGACCAGCGGGCAGGAGCGGGCAGCGCTGGAGCGGCTCACCTTGCAGGGGCGGGGGATTACCCCTGTGTCCATCTGCCGGGAGCCTGAAACCGGGGACGGCTGGATTTTAATGGAGGATGTGGGCAATTTGCAGCCGGTGCCGGAGAATCTCGCCCACTGGAAACGGCAGGTGGCCCGGGCGTTGGCTGGCATCCACCGGGATAATTTGGGGCGGGGAGCCGAGATGCCTTGGCTGCCCCGAGGAGATGAGGAGTATTGGCGGCATCTGACCGGCGCTCTTTCTGTTGACCACTTTGCGCGGATGTGCGCCGAGGACCCGGTTTTTGCCAACCAGTATGGGGAAAAACTGCCGTCCCTCCGGGAGGCCGCCGAAGCCTTTTCCCTCGAGATGGCGAAGCTTTACGCCGACGGGAAGGCCAATACCCTGACCCACGGGGACATTCAGACGCCGTTGGGCGACCATGTCCGCAGCCAGGATGGACGGCCAAGGATCATTGATTTCGGGTTTTGCCGCTACGCGCCGCTGTTTATTGATCTGGTGGACTACTTTTCACCGGACGAGTGGGTCCTTTGTTGGGAGGAAATGGAAAACGAAGGGGGAGACTTCGGAAAATCGTACTTTTTAAAAGGCTGTGAAACCGCCTCCCGTTATCCCGCTTTTGCCTATCTATTCCCGGCACTGATGGCCTGGAAACGGGGAGAACCGCAGCGTTTGCAGAAATGCTTCCGTCTGCTGGGGCTGTAAAGGCCGGAAGTGGGAAATTTTCTCCTTTTTGCATAAAATCAAATCCAATCGATTGACAGTCTATTTTATCCAAATCAGAGTGTATTTATCTGTACAAAACGATTATAAAATAGTAGAAAAGTAACCTTTTTCGACGCAAAATCGGAGAAAAATCCCTTAAATTCTCGAAATTAGCCTTGATTTTACGCAAATTACGGGATAAATTGCAAATATGTCATTGAAACCTCTTGAAAAACGCGATTTTCTCAAAATCTTGTGATGAACGATTTTTCATTATACAAAGTACACAAACCAGAAATTTAATCTTTGGCTAAATGAAGCCTAGGCAGATTTCGAAAAATTTGTTATACTACATTCAACGGAATTTGTTCCACAACATTTAGGAGGTTCTCAATTATGGCAAGTCTTTCGCTGAAAAACATTTATAAGAAATATTCCGGCGGCGTTACCGCTGTTTCCGACTTCTGCCTGGAAATTCAGGATAAGGAATTTATCGTTCTGGTCGGCCCTTCTGGCTGCGGTAAATCCACTACCCTGAGAATGATCGCAGGTCTGGAAGAAATCTCCGAGGGCGAACTGTACATCGGCGACCGTCTGGTCAACGACGTTGCCCCGAAGGACCGCGATATCGCGATGGTTTTCCAGAACTACGCTCTGTACCCCCACATGACCGTATTCGATAACATGGCGTTCGGCCTGAAGCTGCGCAAGACCCCCAAGGATGAGATCAAAAAGCGCGTTGAAGAGGCTGCCCGCATCCTCGATATCACCCACCTGCTCGACCGTAAACCGAAGGCTCTGTCCGGTGGTCAGCGTCAGCGTGTTGCGCTGGGCCGTGCTATCGTCCGTGAACCTCAGGTCTTCCTTCTGGACGAACCTCTGTCCAACCTGGACGCTAAGCTCCGTGCTCAGATGAGAACCGAGCTGTCCAAGCTGCACCTCCGCCTCGGCACCACCTTCATCTACGTTACCCACGACCAGACCGAAGCTATGACCATGGGCGACAGAATCGTTGTTATGAAGGACGGCTTCATTCAGCAGGTTGATACTCCTCAGCATCTGTATGATATGCCCGCCAACGAATTCGTTGCTGGCTTCATCGGCTCGCCTCAGATGAACTTCCTCGACGCTAGACTTGAGAAGGAAGGCGACAAGTACATCGTCCGCTTCGGCGACTACTTCCTCGTAGTTCCCGCTGCGAAAGCCGCTGCTGCTACCGCTGAACTGGAAGCTCATGTCGGCAAAGAAGTTACCCTCGGTATCCGTCCTGAAAACCTGAAGGACGAAGAGGCTGTTATCAATGCCGCTACCTCCGGCGTTATCGACGCTAAGGTAGAAGTTACCGAAATGATGGGCGCTGAAATCTATCTGTACGTCACCTGCGCAGACATGCCTCTGACCGCTCGAGTCAGCCCCAGAAACACCGCTCGTGTTGGCGACGTCATCAAGATGGCTCTCGACCTCAACGCGATCCACCTGTTCGACAAAGAAACCGAAAAGACCATCCTCAACTGATTGTCTTTCGCGGCTTAAAAAAGAACGCAAAGGCGTGCCGTCCTGCTGGGCGGTACGCCTTTTACTTGTGGCGCTTTGCGCCAAGAAATGAAGGGCTTTGGGTGCAAGAACGGATAATGGACTGATCAAACCGCATAATCACCAAATCCTTCCGGTAAAACGGTGTAAACTCTTTCGAAAATGGAAAGGTAAAACCCTTGACAGAACAGTCCCCCTTGTGGTATAATGTACTCACCTCTAAAAGGGTTTATTTTTTTGTGCAAATTCCAGGAGGACAAACCTTCTGGGGGAGCGAAAGCTCCGACGGAAAGCAGGTTTCCTGTCAGTGGGGGAGTCGGCTTTCTGAAGAACAAACCGTTCTTCCTTTTTGAGGGAGGCAAATTAGTCCGCATATACAGGAGGTGCCAAGCAATGAGAGTGAAAATTACTTTAGCTTGCACGGAGTGCAAACAGCGTAATTACAACACCATGAAAAACAAGAAAAACGACCCTGACAGACTTGAGATGACCAAGTACTGCCGCTTCTGCAAGAAACACACGGTTCATAAGGAAAGCAAGTAAGCGAAAGGGGCAAAGTCATGGCTGAAAAGTCCACGAAAAAAACTGGCGATAAAGCCGAGACTTCTTCTACCGCGTCCAAAAAGAAGCCTGAGAAGAAGAAAAAAGATGGGCTTATCGCAAAAGTTTCCCGCTTCGCCAAAGAGCTTCGTAGCGAAATCAAAAAAATCGTCTGGCCTACCAAAAAGCAGGTTTTCAACAACACCTGTGTCGTCGCTGTCGTTATGATCAGCGTCGGCGCCTTTATTTGGATCATCGACTGGGTCTTCGCTTTCCTGCGGGGACTGCTGCTGGGATTCTGATGAGGCAATCGTAGCCATAGTTTTTGTCGGAGGTTTCTGTTATGTCAGATACGGCTAAATGGTATGTCGTCCACACCTATTCCGGGTATGAAAACAAAGTTGCACAAAATATAGAAAAGGGCGTCGAGAACCAGGGTTTCGGCGACCGGATTTTTGAGGTAAAAATACCCACTGAAACGGTTGTGGAAGTCAATGCCGACAAAAAGCGTGAGGTGGAGAGAAAGATCTTCCCCGGCTACGTACTGGTTAAGATGATTATTACCCCTGAATCTTGGTATTTTGTCCGCAACATCCGCGGCGTCACCGGTTTCGTCGGCTCTACGACTGAACCGATCCCACTGACGGAAAAGGAAGTCGAAGCGCTTGGCGTGGAAGTAAAATCCGTTCAGGTCAATTACGAGGCTGGAAACAGTGTCAAGATCATCCACGGGCCTCTTGAAGGCTTTGTCGGCAAGGTCATTCAGGTCAATCCCGATAAGGGACAGGTCCAGGTTTCCGTCTCCTTCTTTGGCAGAGATACTCTCGCTGACCTGGAGCTCAGCGAAGTTGAACTGGCTGAAGACTAAGATTTAAAAGTTATCCGCTTACAAAGCGGCCTTTCAGATGGGTGAACCGCCCCGTCTGAATGTGGGAGGAGCTTAACGGCTCCGCCAGTTACCACATCACTTTGGAGGTGCTTATCAATGGCTCAGAAAGTTACAGGCTATATTAAGCTGCAGATCCCCGCAGGTAAAGCAACCCCTGCGCCCCCTGTCGGCCCCGCGCTCGGCCAGCATGGTGTCAACATCATGTCCTTCACCAAGGAATTCAACGAGCGCACCAAAAATGAGATCGGCATGATCATCCCCGTTATCATCACGGTTTACGCCGACCGTTCCTTTACCTTTGTTACCAAGACCCCTCCTGCCGCTGTCCTGATTAAGAAGGCTGTCGGCATCGAGACTGCTTCCGGCACGCCGAACAAGACAAAGGCAGGCAAGATCACCAAGGAGCAGGTCCAGAAGATCGCCGAGCAGAAGATGCCTGACCTCAACGCCGCTTCTCTGGAAGCTGCTATGTCGATGGTCGCCGGCACCTGCCGTTCTATGGGTATCGAGGTTGTGGACTAACCCCCGCTGTGTGGGAGGAAGATTCCGCTATCTACCACTATTAGGGAGGATTAACGAAAATGAAACACGGAAAGAAGTATAACGACAGCGTTAAGGCTTTCGACGCTTCTCAGCAGTATGATTCCAACGAAGCGCTCGCCACTGTCGTCAATATCGCCAAAGCTAAATTCGACGAGACCGTAGAAGTCCACGTCCGCCTGGGTGTCGACTCCCGTCACGCTGACCAGCAGGTCCGCGGCGCTGTCATCCTGCCCAACGGCACCGGTAAGACCGTCCGCGTCCTCGCCATCTGCAAGGGGGGCAAGGTTGACGAAGCCCTCGCTGCCGGCGCTGATTACGCTGGTGAAGAATATGTCCAGAAGATCCAGTCTGAAGGCTGGATGGATTTCGACGTTGTCGTCGCTACCCCTGATATGATGGGTGTCGTCGGCCGCCTCGGTAAAATCCTCGGGCCGCGTGGCTTGATGCCTTCTCCTAAGGCTGGTACTGTCACCCCCGACGTTGCTCGTGCTGTTACCGAAGCGAAAGCCGGTAAGATCGAGTACCGTCTGGACAAGACCAACATCATCCACTGCCCGATTGGCAAGGTTTCCTTCGGTGCTGAGAAGCTCGCTGAGAACTTCAACACCCTGATGGACGCCATCGTCAAAGCAAAACCCGCTACCTCCAAGGGCGCTTACTTCAAGAGCTGCGTCGTCGCCTCCACCATGGGCCCTGGCGTAAAGGTTTCCACCGCGAAGTACGGGGTGTAATGGATTTTTCCATTGGATGAAGCGGCTTTCTCTTCCTTTTATAAGGGAGAAAGCTGTATCCTGAAAGAAAAAAAGTATACGCGGGGGCTTGACAAAAGCTTCCGCGTCTGCTATAATAAAAAAGCTGTGATCCAAAGACAGCAAGTTCCGGCCGGGCCGGTATAATGGAAGGACATCCCTTCCGCTTGCCGAGGAAGAAAGCGAAATAGCGATATTTCTGCCTTCCCGTATCCTTTGGATATGAGAAGGTTTTTTCGTTTGTCAGAAGCTTTTCGGATCACATACCAATTCTGTGGAGGTGAATCGATTTGCCCAGCAACAAGATCTTACTGGAAAAGCAGAAAGTTGTGGAAGAACTGAAGGCGAAGATCGACTCTTCTGTGGCCGGCGTCCTCGTCGACTACAAGGGCATCAACGTCGCGGACGACACCCAGCTCCGTCGGGAGATGCGTGAAGCCGGCGTCCACTACTCTGTTTACAAGAACTCCGCGATCCGCTTTGCGGTTATCGGCGGCAAGTTTGAGGAACTGGCGAAGCACCTGGACGGCACCACCGCCATCGCGCTTTCCGAGTCCGACGCTACTGCTCCTGCCCGCATTATTGCGAAGTATGCGAAGAACTACAAGGACTGCTTCAACATCAAGGGCGGTTTCATTGAGAACGACGTTCTCGATGCAGCCGGCGTCGATACCATCGCGTCTATCCCTTCCAAGGAAGTCCTTCTGTCCCAGCTGGCTGGCGGCCTGAATGGCATCGTCCGCAACCTCGCGGTTGTCCTGGACCAGATTGCCAAGAAGGAAGAGTCCGGCGAAGAGGCTACCGCATAATCTACGCGGTATCACCCTGCCTGTATCGTCAGGCAAGTCTAAATCTATTACATGGAGGTAAATCTCATGGCTTCTGAAAAAATTACTGCTATGATTGAAGAGATCAAGTCTCTGACTGTTCTCGAGCTCAATGAGCTGGTTAAGACCATCGAAGAGGAATTCGGCGTTTCTGCTGCTGCTGGCGCTGTTGTTGTTGCTGCTGGCGCTGCTGCTCCCGCTGCTGAAGAGAAGAGCGAATTCGACGTCGTTCTCGCTGAAGTTGGCGACGCTAAGACTGCTGTTATCAAGGCTGTCAAGGAAGTCACCGGCCTGGGCCTGAAAGAGTCCAAAGCTATCGTCGACGGCGCTCCTGGCGTTGTCAAGGCTGGCGTTGCGAAAGACGCTGCCGAAGAGATGAAGAAGAAACTCGAAGACGCTGGCGCGAAGGTCGAGCTGAAGTAATTCTTCTAAATTTGCATCTTGGGACCGGACGGGAAACTGTCCGGTTCTTTTTTTATCTGTTTTTCTCCGTAGATACTTTAAAATAGCAGCTATATACAATAAATTCTGAATAATATTTTTCAATGAGCCTTTTTTTTCGGAAAATTGCTTGTAAAAGAAGGGCAAAAATGGTATAATAGTCAGGTATTGACATGGTCCGACAGTTGTTCAGGGGCCAGTGAAAGGGTGCAAAGGATAGATGATAAAGAGAGAAAATCGGCTGCACCGTCGGCTGATCGCTACGGCCGCGGCGCTGGCTTTTGCAGTGGCAGCCTTGCCTGCCCTACCGGCTGCGGCGGAGGATGGGTATTGGAACCACACGGAGACGGGATGGCGATACCTGACTTCTGATAAGAAAGCGGTGTCCAACCGGTTTGCCAACATTGACGGAAAATGGTACAATTTCGATCAAAACGGGATTATGCAAACCGGGTGGTATAACCTTCCCGATTCCAACGTCTGGTATTATTTCACGTCCAGCGGGGCCGCGGTGATTGACGACTGGCAGAAGGTCGGGAACACATGGTATTATTTCGACGAAGCGGGTTATATGGTCACCGGCTGGTATGAAATAGAAGGCACCTGGTACTACTTCTATGACAACGGCGCGCTGAAAACCGGCTGGCTGATGCGTTCCAGCAAATGGTATTATCTGACCGACGACGGTGTGATGAAAACCGGTTGGCTTTTGGACGGCGGAAAATGGTACTACCTCCAGATCGACGGGTCGATGGCAGTGAACTGCACGCTGACTATTGGCGGGGTGCAGTATTCCTTTGACCCCAACGGGGTCTGGTGGGTTTCCGGCGACGCCACTGACGAGGATATCGCCGAGGTGACTCCCGATACCCCGGAAAATTCCACCGATATGGACCAGATGGAAGGGGAACCGGAGCCGTCTAAAACGGTGCCGGAACAGCTGCTTTCTCCCATGGTGCAGTCGGTCGCCTCTATCTGCCGCCATCGTCCGGCTCCCACTGGGGCGATTACCGGTGGGTATTTGCAGAGCACCCTGGTGCTGGATCGGGATATGATTGCCGATTTTGCAGGCGTGATGGACGAAAGTGACCTATATCTGGTTCTCCAGGCGGTACCGGGGCGTGAAGATGACCTGATTACCCAGTTAAACATCGCCCGCCGGACGCTGGTCAATAGCCAGAAGGGAAGCGTCTCCAAGGTATGGTCGGCAGGAGGGTACGTGGCCCTTGTGATGTTTGACGACAGCTGTCACGACGCGTTGCAGGAGCTGGAAGTTGCGATGGCGGCCTTTGATGAGACGGCTGCCTCCCTTTCGAAGAAAGATACTGTCGGTGAAGAGCGGACGGAGATGGATGCGGAAGAGGTAAAAACGGAAGCTCCCGAAGATAAATAAGCTTTAATCGGATTGCCTGTGGAATACGGGTAATCCGTTTTTTTTCGCGGAAAAAGTTGCGCAAATTTCGACATTGCCATAAAATTATGCACAATAAAATCAGATAAAATTTGTCCAACTAGCCTTTTAGGTTGCGGATTTTCCAAACTCACAATCTGATTACGAAAAAATCACGGTTTCCACAGTGTTTTTACATAGATTTTTCATTTCTGTTCAGTATACTTAAAGCCACAGCGTTGGAACGCTGATTTACCTTCAGAAAGGAAAATGACAGATGAAAAAGTCTAAGTTATGGGCGGTTGCGCTGATTGCAGCGGTTTCCGCATGTGCACTGGCTCTGGCCAGCTGCGGCAATGACACGGACGGTTCCTCTTCTTCGTCCAATACATCCACTTCCACCAGCACCACTTCCGAAGCTTCCACCACCGAAGAATCTTCCGGCGAGGTTTCTGAGGAAACTTCCACCGCTTCGGAGGCTGAAGTCAGCACCGAGGAAGACTCTGCCGCTGATGAAGCTGGTGAAGCTTCCACCGCTGATGGCGCTTCCGAAGATGCCACTCTGACCGAAAGCGAATCTACCGCAGGCTAATTGCCTTGATTGGTACATCGTAAGTAAAAACGCCCTCTGCCTGAAAATGGCAGGGGGCGTTTTCCGTTATTCGGGATAAAGAAGTTAAATCACCTTGCAGGCGCCTTGCCGGAAGGAAAGGATTTTGCAGCACCCTTTTCCGGAAAGCTGCTCCATCCGGCTGACAAAGACGGGGATTTTCTGCTGGGGGACAACGGCCAGGATGGTCCCGCCAAAACCGCCGCCATGCACCCGGAAAGCTCCTTCCTCCCCCAACAGGGTGGAGGCGGCCGCCAAATCGAGGGTCACCCCCTGGTGCTGGGGGTCCTGGGGCGGGTAGATGTTTTGCAAAGCAAGGACTGAGCTGCGGCCCGAGGCGGAAACCTCCCGGCAGAAAGCGGAAAAATCGCTCTTTTCCAGGGCCGCGGCTGCCGCTTCCACCCGGTCGTTTTCGGTGACAAAATGGATGGCTCGCAATAGCGCCCGATCTCCGCATTTTGCCCGAATCTTTCCTGCGTTTTCCATCAGCTGTTCCAGGGAGATTCCCCGCAGAACCGGTTGATCGAAAAGGGCCGCCACCGATTTCATCTCCTGGGGAATGGCGGCGTAGCAGTCGGTCAGATCAGCATGGTTGTCGCCGGTGCTGACCACCACCAGCCGGCAACCGGCTGCGGTTAGGTCCAGTGAAAGAGGGGTGATAACTGGGGCATCGGCCTTCTGAAAGTCGATCTTGACCACATTTCCCACCGCGCAGGCCATCTGGTCCATCAGTCCGCTGGGTTTGTCAAAATAGACATTTTCGGCAAACTGGGCGTCCTTGGCAATTTCCACCGGCGTCGCCTTGCCGCCGTATAGTTCGTTTAAAATGGTGCCGGTGAGCACCTCAAAGGCCGCCGACGAGGAAAGGCCGCTGCCCTTGGGAACGTTGGAGGTGGTGTAAGCGGTGAACCCGCCGATTTTCCGCCCGGCCTGCTGAAACCGGAAGGCCATTCCCCGGATGAGGGAAGCAGAGTGGGTAGTCTCCTCCGGCTGAGGGGACAGGTCCCGCAGATCGACTGTGACCAGGTCGTACCCTTCCGATTTAATCCGGATGACCGGTTCTTCCGACGGGGAAACCACTGCCAAAATGTCGATGTTGACCGCTCCCGCCATGACAATGCCGGCGTTGTGATCGGTGTGGTTGCCCAGCAGCTCTACCCTGCCCGGCGACGAGAAGAGAGAGAGGGAGGGGCTATTGGAAAAGATGCCGAGATAGGTTTCGATGGCATTCAGGCAGCGTTCTTTGGCCTGTTCCAGGCCGTCGGCTCCATATAAGGCCGTCAGCTTTTGATCCAGCGCGCCGCTTTGGATGGTGGACCGTAATCCTTGTGCGTCCATTCTATTCCTCCAATTCAATAAGATGAATTATTTTTTCTTTCGGTATTTATTGCGCAGATGGAGGATGACCCCCAGCATCGCCAACACAGCTACGGAGGCGCCGCTGACGGCGGCAATCAGTCCCACCCGCACTTTCATTCGGGTTTCATTGTCCAGCAGCGGTTCCGAAGAGGTTGTCTCTTCCGACGGTTCACTCACCGAAAAATCAATGGTGCCGCTGTCGGTGATACGGGAGGTCAAAATCAGGGGATTGCGCCCTGTCCGCTGGGATTCCAATGCCAGCAGGGCCATGCCCGTGGCCTCTACGGTGGGGGAAAGGCCGGTTCGTTCGGAAAAACCAGTCCCTTCGGCGTAAAACTGCATCAACGCATGTAAAAGGTTCTCGCCGCCTACACAGAACCGCTCGTCGGTCAGGGGGACCGAAAGACTGCTCAGCGCGAGAATCACCGCGCTGGTGGCGGTGCAGGAGGGGGCGCCATCGTCGCTGTACAGACAATCCGATTCCATTCCTTCGGAGAGCCATTGGAGCGCTTTCTCAATGCTGGGTCCTACCGTTTCGTCGTCCCGGTAAGGGGCGAGCGCAATCAGCGCCAGAGCGGTTAAAAGAACGTCGCTTTGTTCCCCTTGGACTTCCGAGATGCCGCCGTCCTGGTTCTGTCCCGCCATGATGACGTTGATCATCGCGCTGCGGGAATTTAAGGCGTCGGTGGGAATTTCGTAGTGGTTGCAATCGTAGGCAATCAGCCCCAATATTGATTCAATCCGCCCGAGATCGGGGAAGAGCAGGATTTCTTCAATTAAATCTCGACCAGAAAAATTTTCCGCCGAAATGCCGGAGAAGGTTACGGCCATGATATCTTCGGGCAGCTCTACCCCCGATGGGTTGGTATTTTCGCTGATCGAGCGGAGAATCCGGGTCAGGTATTTGTGGTCCACTGTCTCGCCGCAGGCTCCCAGCACCGTTAGGGAAAAGGGATTTTCGGCGTTGTTCTTCAGCCAGCTGGAGGCGGAGGAAAGGGCGTCAGCATACTGATCCTCCCAGGGGATGGATTCGGTGGCGGAGGAAAGGTTCCGGTCGGGGACCGCTACCGAGGAAAGATCGGTTTCAGCTGTGCCGCCGCTTTCATAAACCAGCTGAACTGTGTCTCCGCTGGCAAAAGAGGCGGGAGGAGGGCTGGTGTTATCTCCAGCGTACTCGATGCCATTGATAATCACAATCCAGTTGTTGCCCACTGAGGCGTTGGACGGAAAGACGTCGCCGTCTTCATCGGTGATCGAGAGGATTTCATTTCCTTCGGTTTTGGCTTCCTGCAGGAATGCGTATTGGCTTAAGATGTGCAGCAGCCCATCCAGGCCGGTTCCGCCGGGGACGGACAGTTGAGTGGGAGAAAGCAGCCAGCGACGGCCGACATTTTCAAAGATGCTGACCGTTAAGTTGATAGCCGCTGCGGACGATTCCTCTCCGGTCTCCGACAAGCTGGAAGATGAATCAGTGGGTGGTTCAGCCGCATAGACGGACGGGGCCCCTCCTGACAAAAGTAGGAGGGACAGGAGCGCGGCAATTAGCCGTCTGCACCGATTCATATACATCCGCCGCCTTTCCAAATCAAGTGATACCGGATGTTTTGGGTCAAAACCTTCAGCATCTGATACGCAAACTACTTCCATTCTTACTATATTATAATGTATATCGGGTGGTTTTTCCAGTATAGGAATCAAAAAAATCCCGTTTTTAGCAGGATGCACAACGAAATATAGGGAAATTTGGCATCTTTCGGGACTTGACGGGGATCTGGAGGCGGAGGGTAGAAAACTATGGGAAAAGATTGTTTTTGCTGTCCGAGTATGGTATACTTTTATTTGTATAGGAACTGGGTGTATGCCGGGCACAATCAGGTATGCGCCCGGGAAAAATCCTGGGAGAATTTTTGTAAAGCGGGGATGCCCCGTTGGAAAGGGAAATATAAGCGATGAAAGACACGAGGGGAAAAGACCGTTTTCGCCGTCCGGGCGAAGGGAAAACTGGACCAAAATATGACCGCCGTCCCAAGCGGACGTTTGACCGGGATGGGGATGCCAAAAGTTTCCGGGAAGAAGGCGGATATGAAAACGTCGTCGCCGGCCGTAACGCTGTCATGGAAGTCCTGAAAAACGGCCGCCGGATTGATACGGTATACATTGCCAAAGGTGCCACGGGGGGCAGCATCAGCAAGATTGTCGCCCTGGCCAAAGAGGGAGGCTATCCCATCAAAGAGGTCTTTCCGGAAAAGTTGGATGAGATGGCGGGGCATATCCACCAGGGGGTTGCGGTGACCCTGTCGGCGGTGGAGTATGCCGACGTGGAGGATATTCTGGCCAGAGCGGCGGAAAAAGGGGAAAAGCCCTTTATCCTGATTGCTGACGAGATCGAGGACCCCCACAACCTGGGGGCGCTGATTCGTACTGCCGAAACGGCGGGGGCCCATGGGGTGATTATCCCCAAGCGCCGCAACGTCGGCCTGACGGCGGCGGTGTTCAAGACTTCCGCCGGGGCGGCGGCCCATCTGCCGGTGGCTCGGGTGGCCAACCTGGCGGCGGCGGTCGACCGGCTGAAAGAGGAGGGCGTCTGGATTTACGGCGCCGATATGGAAGGGCAAAATTGGTGCCAGACCGACTTTTCCGGCGGGGTGGCCCTGATTGTTGGCTCGGAAGGGAACGGCATCAGCCGCCTGTTAAAGGAAAAATGCGATGTGATGGTGTCGCTGCCGATGCAGGGAGAGGTCAATTCCCTGAACGCTTCGGTGGCCGGCGGCATTATCCTCTATGAAGTGGCGCGGCAGCGTCTGGGCATTCCGGCTGTCACGCCGGGAAAATAATGAAGCGGGCAGGAGGGTTTGAGGTTGAGCGAGACGGTAGATGAGATTTTACAGGAACTGCGCGGTATCTCGTTTTCAGCGGACAACCCGCCCCCTGACGTTTCCGAGGAAGAGACGTCTTCCGATGGTTCAACTCCGTCGGTGACCGAAACCCTTCAGATTGTCCGTGAACTGTTGGGAGAGAAGCAGCCTCCAGAACCAGAACCTCCGGAACCCCAGTGGGAGTCGCCCCTGGATTTTCCAGAACAGTCCCAGCAGTTTCCGCAACCAGAAAGCTCTGAGGATTTTTCTGGGGAACAGTCTTTTTTGGAAAAAGAACCGGATTCTCAGCCGGAGGGATGGGAAGAGCCGGATGAACAGCCGGATTTTCCCGATCTTTCGGTGGACACGCCGGTCGAACCGACGGTAGAAGAGGAGATAGAGGACGCAGAGGAACTGATGGATGCACAACTGGACGATCCCATCGAGGACCCGGCGCCGGAAGCTGCGCCAACCCTTTCCTACACGCCCCAATCCGAGGAAGAGACACCTTTAGCGGCGGCAGATACCCGCGTGATAGAGCCAGTGGAGCAACCAGAGCAGCAGGGCCACAGGCGGTTTACACCGGTGGTTCGGATGCATCGGAAAGAC
>CALXHB010000005.1 GCA_944387995.1 uncultured Clostridia bacterium
AGGCGGTAACCCCGCTGGGAATGTTGTTAGCGTTGACGCTGACCGACTGGGACAGGGCGGTGCCGGTGATCAAATTGCCGTTATTGTCGTAAGCCGTTTTCCCATTGAATAGGTTCCCGGCCGCAACACTGGTCGGTGTCGCCAGGGCCGTCCCGGTCCGCAGTTCCTTGGAATTTCCTCCATAGAAGGTCTTTCCGTTAAAGACAGTTGCCTCAGTGGCGGTGGCGAGGGAGAGGTCCGAAGAACCGATTCCCCCGCCTCCCTTAAAATTTACCGTTTTTCCCTCGGTGTCGATGACCACAGCCACGCCGGAACCGGTGACAAACTGCCCCTCCGAAAGGGCCTCGCCATTTTCCTGCTGAGCAGAATAGGCCACCCCATCGACGGTAAAGGTATCCCCCTCGGCAAAATCCGCCGTCGCCTTAAACCGTCCCATCAGCAGCCCACTGAGTCCCCCAAGTCCGGTGAGTTTATGGGTGCTCCCTGCCTTTTCGTGGGTCAGGGTCACGACCCCCAGGTCGTCGATGGCCTGTTCCAGTTCCTGATATTCGATGAAAATTCCGCTGCCGGACAGTTCCGCAGTGATATTGGGGGTCGAAGCGACCGCCACCGTCAGCTGAATCACCCGTTCGTTTAAGGTTGCCTCGTCGGCGCCAGGAATATAATCCCCCTCATTCCCGGCGTTGCCATAAGCGTACAGGACATCCTTTCCACTGCTGGGGTCCCGGGCGTAAAGCCCCAGCTCCCGCCACTGAAACCCCTCCTCCACCTCTCGAAAGGCGAGGACACTCTTAAAGGTAACCTGGTCGCCGCTGCGGGCCATATGGGATAGCTCCAACTGGCACCGGGGGGAGACCACCGCCGTCACTGCGGCGAGATTGCCGGAATAGGCGGCGTCCCCCATCTCCATCTTGGTAAAGTGGAGCCCTTCCCCGGTCATGCTCTCGGCCAGCAGCTTAAGTCCCCTGTCGGTCACCGTCATCTGAAAGTTAGCCAAAGGATCCCTCCTCTCCAGAATCCACGGTCAATCAAGATACCGTGACGGTCATATACAGCTTCTCCATCGCATCCACCGGCTGGACCGCCATGTCGACCACGACCGTGTCGGCAGTATCCCCGCGGCTGACCACAATGTCGGTCAACTCCGGCTTTTCCACCGCCCGCAGCTCATACAGCTGGGTCAGATAGGCGAACAGTTCTTCCCGGAAAAGCTCTCTCCCGTCCTCATCGTTGGCGCATTTACCGAGGTAGTAGTTTTCAAACGTCTCCCGGATATCCCCTGCAATCGCGTCCATCACCCGAAGGGTCCGGTTTTTGCGGAAAGCCTCACCCTTATCGGTGGTGAAGCTGACAAAGGTATTGATATCCTGTTCCACCACGACCTTGTTGCCCCGTTCGATAAAGATAAACTGGCCGGCGTTTAACCCCTTGATGATCTCGCTGGACAGAAGAGGATTCAAAACCGCCACCGCTCCGTCGTAGCTGTCGTAGGTGTTGGACTTGTTGACAGCAGCCCCGGCGGTCATGCCGGCCACATAAGCCGTTGCCTCCGCCTCGCTGACCTCTGTCCCGTCAGACAGCCGCACCCCGCCTTTGACCGAGATAATCCCCTCGTAATCGGCTTCCAGGTCGGCCACCACTGCCTGAATCTTGACCCCTTCTTCTTCCCGCATCTCTTTGACGAACTCCACCGCCATCTGCTTGATAGAGGGGTCTTCGGTGGGCACCGCCATCGTCTGATAGGTCAGCCGCTTGGCCGCCGTGAAAAAGTCTTCCCAGTCGGTGTCCTCCGGTTCGGTGTCGGTGCCACCCTCCAGGATGATTCCGGCGTGGGGCTGCAGATCACCGGTGCCGGAAAAGAGCACCCACTGGTTATCCGCCAGGGCGTCGATGGTCAAAGCCTGCTGTTCTTCCATCAGTTTGCCGTCCAGATAGGTCTGGACAGTGTAGGGGCCTTCGGCCTCCTCCGGTTCCAGAATCTTGACCGCCAGCTTGTTGCCCACACTTCCAGGGTACTTCGCGGTCACCGTCAGACTGCCGTCGGTCTTGGTGGCCGTCTCACCGCCCGAAAGCCGCCAGACCAGCACCTCTCTCGCCCGCTTGGCCGCCTCCCGCAGCAGCAAAAGCTCCGGAGATAAGCTGGAAAGGCCGAACACCTCCCGGACGTCGGTCTTTCCGTCCACCGTGACCGCTTCCCCCACCGGGCCGAACGGCACCGCCATCGGCAGCAGCACAATCCCCCGGTCAGAGACGTTGCCCAAAGGCGAAAAAGCGGATACAAAGTTGATGTACGCGCCTGCCCGCACCTTATTTCTCGCTACAAAAGTTCCTCCTGCCATACGCTCCTCCTTTATCTGTCAGCGCCCCCCGGAAAAGACCCGGAAGGCGCCCTTTGTCGGGGAGAATTTTTCCCCCGATACACCATACCCTTAAAGCACAACCTTATCGGAAACTGCCAGCACCGCCCCGGTGTACAGATAAGCTGTCTGCAAGGTCCCAACCGCTGTTTCCAGGGTGATGTTCGCCGGAATCATCCGTCGTAGCTCCCGCACCATCGCCGCCATCAGCGATTCGGCGCTGGGGGCCACCGTCACCCGGAGCAGAAAATCCTCCGGATACACCTCGGCGGAAAAATTACCTTCCCCCATACTGGCCGCAAGCTGCCTTTTTAACCGTTCGATGGTGTAGGGCCGAATCCCTGCCAGCCGGGACAGCACCGCAAACCTTCGTTCGCTGAGACTGCCGCTGGGGGTCAGCCCCAGCACCTTTTCCCATCTCGGCAGCAGGTCCCCGGCGGTGGTGGGAAAGTACTCCTCCGGCACCTTTTCCACCTCTTGCCGGACCTTTTCCATCAGCGGTCCCGCCGATTGGTCCAGGGCGATATACTCCCGCGTCTGCCGAAAGACGTCGGGCAGATAATCCAGATACTGCATCTTTCTCTCTCCCGTTTCAAAGCCCCATCCGCCTTACAGGCTGGACGGGACGAAATCAAAGGTACCATCCACCGGCACCCCGTCACAGACGATGTTTTCCGTGCCGCCGTTAATGGTGAGACCGGAGATGTCCACCACCCCTCTCGCTTCCGACAGGGCGGCGATCATCCCGCTGTACCGGACCACCGGGTCCTCGTCTTCCCACTGGGCCCGCAGCTTTTGGAGATACCCCGACGCCGCCGCTTCCACCGCGGCCTTGACCTCGCTTAGGTCGCCATCGGCCAGGATGTTGGCGGAGAGATCAATCGACTTCGCCGCCGGGGCGGAAACGGTGACCGTATGGCCAATGGGCGCCATCCCCAGTCCGTCCGCCTGCTGGCCGGGAATCAGCAGCTCCCGCACCGATTCCAGCAGGCTTTCCCCGGCGGGGTTTAGGTCGCTTCCCAGCACCTGGACGCCGACGGTGCCGCCTCCCAGCACCACCGGCGTAATCCGAACGCCTCCGACCCCCGGCACCAGACGGACCTTTTCTTTATAGTCGCTGACATTGCCCCCAAAGGCCGGGTAAGCGAGCAGTTCCAGAACCCGCTCCCGCAGCGACTCGTCGTCCTCCTGGTCCTCCCCGGGGGTAAGAATTTCCACCGATTCCGCCTTGCCGAAATTGGTGAGATAGTCGCAGGGCAAAATCTCTCCCAGCTTGTTCCCCACCTCTCCCGGGGTTTCACAGATAAGTTTCCCACCGCCGGGCCAGCTTTCGGTGACCAGGTAAAAGACCCCGTCCAGCGAAAACCGCATCCCCGCCGGCACGGTAAAGTTTCCGCCCTTCTGGTCGAGGAACTTGGCCTCCACCTCCGCCGGACTGGCGGTTCCCCGGGCGATGCCGTATTGGGAGGCAATCCGGTCGAGGTACTCTCCCATAGAGGTATCGGGAAACAGCAGATCGTAGTAGCTCTGCAAGGTCAGATAGGCCGACGCCAGCTCGGCGCAGATCGGCCCCACCGCCGTATCAATGAGGCTCCCTTCCCGGGTATCAATCCCCTCTGGCATCGCCCCCAGACACCGGCTTTTCAGCTCCTCATAGGTTGGAATCTCCATCTTCTCCCTCCTCTCTCCTTTGGTCCCGCAGCCCCAGCAGCAGCTGCATCATCAGCGCCGCCTCTTCCTCGTCCATAAAGAGGATCTGGCTCATCGAGACGGAAATCTGTAGCTTTCCTTTCTCCCGCTGGACCTCGGTTTTAATCCCCCTCGCCAGCTGCTGCATCAGCAGCTGTAAGGAAGTTTCCCCGTTTTGGGGTTCCTCCCCCTCCGGCGGATACCAGCTGACCAGCAGCGTCTCTTCCTTCCGGTAACGGCGCCCCATCTCCTTGCGGAGGGTAATCTCCCCGCAGATCACCTGGAAACAGGGCCTTGTCAGCCCCTCCTCCGACTCTTCGGTGATAATCAGTGCCTCGGGGTAATATCTTCTCAGCACCTTCACCGCCGTAGTCTGCAACTCGGTCAAACGATCTCCTCCTTCCGCAGCTTCACCGCCTGATACACCGGATACCGCTGCGGCTGCCCGGCAGAATAAAAGCGTTCGGTCGTTCCGTTCTGGTTCACCTCCACCCGGTCCCCCGGGCGGAGGTCCGCTTCCGGCGGCAGGAAGAGCTGGGCGGCGCTTTCATTTTGCGCCGCCGGTTCCCCCGCCGTATCGGTGCCGCTCCACTGGGTCAAAAGGCAGCGGTAGCGCCCGAGAAGGCTTTCGGTTTCCACCTCCCGGTCGCCATCCCGCACCCAGCCCCGTCTGAAGACCGCCGCTTCACCGCCAAAACTGCGGCAGAAGGATAAAAACGCCGCCTTTTCTCTCCACAGCTCCATTTTTACCCCCTTAAAACGGCATCCGCCGCCAGGCGGTCAGCGAGCCGGTCCAGTTGGAACCGCCGCCGCTGCTGCCGTAGCTGACCGCATAGTCTCCGAGGGAAATCTTGGTCACCTCTCCCCCAGCCCCGGACAGTCCCGAGGTTCGGCGGAGCAGTTCTTCCGCCGCCGGCCAGAGGGACCCTTCCGGAACCCGATCGATGTGACACCAGCTTTTCAGCTCGCTGATAATCAGCGGAATCAGCGTCTTTTCCTCATCAGAGAGCGCCTCCCCCCGGAGGGAGGCCGCGATCTCTTCTAATCGCTGCGCCGCCTCCTCGTCCTCATACCAGTTTTCCGGCATTCTCTTCCCTCCTGCTTTAAGCCGCCGTCTCCTTGCAGACCAGCTTGACCGCCTTGGATTCATTGGCCAGATAAACGGCGTAGTACTTGTCCGCCGTGACCACTGTGGTCTTGTGGACGATATCCCGGTCGGATTCCACCTCGGTGTCCTTTTTCAAAAAGAGGACCAGCGCCCCCGGCATGACGATGTAGTTTTCAAAGTTGCCGCCGGAAGCGACGATCTTGTCCGACACAATGACCTGGCAGCCGTGAATCATCCCGACCGCCCCGCTCACCAGCCGCATGGCGCCGATGTCGGTGGCCTTGAGCCAGCCTTCGCTCCGGCGCAGCTGGGCCAGCTGCTGGGGTGCCACCACCAGCACCTTTTCGCCGCCCTCTTTTTCGCCCAGTTTGACCAAAGCGTCGGCGATGACGTCGGCGGAAATCGGTTCGGTGGCGGTGTGGGTCATCGAAGTGTCAATTCCCTTAAGGGCAGTCAGCACATCCCCGTCCACCTTGCCTGCGATGGACAAGGTCAGCTGAATCGCCGCCTCACCCAGCGGGTCGCCGTACCCGGACAGCAGCGCCTCGTCGGTCAGTTCAACCCCGTTGCCCGCCTTTTTGATGGTCACCGTCTCGGAAGAGGCGGTCAGCTGAGCCACCGGAATCTCGCTCCCCTCGGAAATCTCGGTGGCGTCGCCGATATAGGCATATTTCGGGACCGTGACGGTGTCCCCTGCCCTGCCCGCCAGGGTGAAGTCCACCCGGCAGAGGGGCGAGAACTTCATCTCCTTTTCCAGATGTTCGGTCACCCAGTCGCCCATGACTTCCGGATTCATCAGATTGGTCAGTTTTGTCATTGCCATAGTTTTCCGCTCCTTTTCTCGTTACAAAAGGGTTGGGACCTCCAACCCTGTCTCCCCGCTTGTATCCATCTTATCGGAAAATCGCCTGATACCGTTCCGGCTCTTCCTGATACATCCGCATTCTCTCGGTCAGGGTCATCTCCCGGCCGTCATCTTCCATCATCCCCTCCATCGGACGGACGCCCTGGAGCTGACGGCGGAAGAGGGCGGGATAGCGTTCCTTTGCCGCCCGCAGCATCGCTTCCAGCAGCTTTTTATCCCCACAGAGGGGGAAATCCCGGCAGAGCATCTCCACCAGATACTCCCCGTCGGAAGCCCCGGCCGATTCCAGATACCGGGCGGTGTACCATTTGGCCATCTTCTGGCCCTCTTCGGCCTTTTTCTGCATATCCTGCATCTTGACCGTCTCTTCCTCGTCCTCGCCGATCATCTCCCGCAGCCGCTGGCAGAGGGCCTTGTACTTTTCCATCTGGCCCGCCTGCCAAAATCCCCGGAGGGTATTTTCGGCGCGGTTGAGCATAGCTTCGGTCTGGGCATCAAACAGGTACTGTTTCATCGTGATTTGCTCCTTCCTTTTTGTCGTCCGCCTCTTTTTTGAGGCGGTCCAGTTCTTCCTCGACGCTGACAACCCACGGATGGTTTTCCAGCATCGTCCGCTGGGACAGCAGCCCCGCCGATTCGACGCACTGTTCCACCGCGTCCGACTCGCTGATGATGATATCGCGGTTGAGGATAATCTCTGCCCGCTCCTCCGCAAAGTCGCCCCGTCCCATCAAACTATCAAACAGCCCGATAAATCGGACCATTTTATCAAACCCTTCGGCGAAGGACCCCTCGATGCCGGAACAATCCAGGTCTAGGTCAGCGTACAGAAACCGCAGCGCCACCCCGGAAGCGTTTCCGAACTTCTCGCTCTGGGTATCGACCCCCCGCCCGGTCTCATAGAGGTCCTTCCGGTCCTGCTGCAAATGTGCCAGCACCGACTCGGTGTGAACCGGCTGTTCCTTAATCTCCAGCCCGCCGCCGTCCGAGACCTTGACCGCCCGGTAACGGGCGAGGTTTTCTCGGAACTCGCCGAGGTCGGTGCCGTCGTAGTTTTGCAGCACCATCAGCGCCCCGCTGGTCTCGCCTAAATTGTCGGCGTCCTCCGACTTTAACCAGTCGTAGTCGTCCACCAGCGGCTTAATAAACTGGATGAGCGGCAGCTCCTCTTCGTTGTACTTAAAGGGGATAAAGGGGAGGTTTTGGAGCAGCATCCCCTGCCCGTCCAGGGTAAAGTGGGGCTTCCATCTCCCGTCGGGGATCAGCCGCCCCTCCTGATACCAGTACTCCTTGACCCCCCTCTGGTCCCAGAGCTGCACCCGCATCTTCTTTTCCTTCCGGCGGCCGGTGTAGACATCGGTGGGGCATAGCCGCAGCACCGCCTCCAACACCCGGTGTTCCCGGTCGCCCCAGATGGGCAGCAGCTCTTCCGACGGAATCCGCCGGAATTTCACATCTTCGTCCTCCGGCCAGACCTGCAGCCAGGCGATCCCCTTGTTCACCGCCTCTTTGCACAGCCCCCGCATCATCGCCCGCAGCGACGGGTCAAACAGCCGATTCAGTTCCTGGGCGAAAGCCTGATTCTCGCACTTAATCGTAAAGGGACGCCCAAACAGATACTGGGCCTTCTGGTCGACGATCTTGCGGACAAACCCGTGGGCAATCCGGGAGACCGGGGTTTTGGTATCGGGGATTCTCTGGCCGTCGGCCCCGATGGTAAACCGGCAGCGGCTGAGGATATCCCCCCGGTTTTCATAGTACCGCTGCCCGGTCAGCATCTGGGCCCGCTTTTTCCCCTGCAAAAACCCACGGATCCACTCGGCGTAAATTTCCTCGTCCCCCATCGGGGCGCAGGCTTCCACCCGCCTGATAATCTTCTCGGTTTCGGTCATCTCTCTCTCCTTCCCGGCTCACCGGCCCTCCAGCTCGGCCCACAGATCGACCATCGCCTGGATGACCAGCTTTTCCCGGGGCGGCAGCGCCGCGTACTCTCCCGGCCGCATCCCGCAGCGGACAAAGCACCAAAAGGCATAGTTTAACTCACCGTCTCCCCGGAGAATCCGTTTTTTAGTTCACTTTTCACCTTTTCCGCCCCACCGGCGGGGATAAACCCGCAGACCTCCTGGGCTGCGGACAACAGCCGGGCGTACTCCCCGGCCGTCAGCATCGCCCCGAGCAGCGCCTCTTCCCCGATGACCCCCCAGCTCCGCTGCAAGGCCTCGTCCTTAAGGTCAGGGTAGCGGACACAGGCGGCCACGAATTTTCTTAGGTACCGCTCTCGGTCGAACTTCGGCCCTTCCAGCCCCTTTTCCGGCCGCTGACAGCTTCTTCGCAAGAGGCTATTTTCCTCTTCCGAAATGCCTTTCAGCCGAAAGACTGCCGCCGACCCGTCGGGGTTTTGAAACCGGCTAGAAAGGACCACTTCCTTTTCTGCCGCCGGCATCACCTGGGGCTTTAAAAACGCCTGTAAATCCATCTGCCTGCCCCCTTACGCGGTTTCAGTAAAGCTGGAAAGCAGCTCGGCGTCGTCAAAGGTAAAGGAAAACTCCTCGTCGAGGAAATCCTCCGCCACATCCAGTTTCGCCAGCACCACCTTATCCAGGTTGCAGTTTTTAAGCACCACCGACTGGCTGCCGAACCCCGACTGGGGGTCGTCGTTGATGATGACGATGTCAAAGTAGGTGTCCACCCCGTCCTTCATATATTGCAGCATCAGCTGCCGGAAGAGGCTGGTCACATAGTAGACCGTCATCTTGCCGCTGCCGGAAAAACCAGCGCTTTTAAACTGATCGCCCCGTTTGCCCAGGGTGCGCACCGCCTGTTTTTTCTTTTCCACCGTCGCGGTGACATTTTTCAGGTAGAGCAGCTCCTGATTCTGCCCATCGATCTTGACATACGCTCTCCCTTCCTGGCCGCTCACCAGGTTTTCCGCCTTTAAATAGCTCATTTGCGCGCTCCTTTCATGTTACGACCCGCTTTCCGGCAGGGTCAGCACCTGCCCCGGATAGATGAGATTGGGATTTTGGATACCGGACAGGGTGGCAATCTCCTGATACCGCCCGCCGTCCCCGAGAAAGCTCTTGGCGATCCCCCAAAGGGTATCCCCCGACTGGACGGTGTACTGCTTTACCGAAGGGGCCGCCTCCGGCCGCTTGGAACCGCTGTCGGTGACCGCCGAGACTGCGGCTTCGGCGCTTTTATACTCCCGCACCGTCAGGTCGTACCAGATGCACCCGTCCTCCCCGGCCTGCTGCCAGAGGGAGAGTTTTTCAAGGGTCACCTCCATCTGGATTTCCAGCTCGGTCCCGGTCAGGGTAAAGGGATAAGCCTTCCCCTCTTCCAGCATCTTTTTGAGCTTTTCCGCCGACCCGGCCGGGTCCAGCCCTTCCTCAAAGGGATAGCCGGAGGGCGGGAAAAAGCCGGAGAAGGCCACCACCTTCTGTCCCGGCGGACAGAGCTGGGTAATATCCCCCGCCTCCATCAGCGTCACCCGCTGGTGGGCCGCCTGCTGGGAGACAGTCACCCGCTCCGGCGGGACAAACTGCACCTCCCCGAGCGTAACCTGTACCATCTTTTGATCCCCCCTTTACCGATAAAATCCTTCGGCGCCGCTCCCCAGCTCCAGCCTTAGCCTCGCTTCCAGCTCATCCAGCAGCCGGTCGGCAAACCCGTCCTCCATCCGCCCCTCGACCCATTCGGTATTGGGTTTGGAAGCGGTGTACAGCGGGACTGTTTCCCCGCTCCCATCGGAGGAACCCGATTTTTCCGCCGCCTCCTGCCAGAGGAAGACTTTGCCGTCCGTCCCCCCTTCTCCGCTATCCGCCAGCGGGTCCACCGGTTTGAACACCAGCCCCGCTTCTTCCGGCATCAGCCGTTCCAGCGCCTGAAAGACCGCTTCCCCACTGGAAACCTCTTGCTCAGCCGGGGAAATCCCCTTTTCCTCCTGGAAACGGTCTCCCTCATTCCCCACAAGGGCGGTATAGAGGGCGGAAAAGAGCACCTGCCGGGCCGCTTCATCCTCCGGGACGGTTTCGTCCACCGGCCGGTCCTCCTGGGAAAACACACCCTCAAAGCGACCTTCCGCCCCAGCCATCAGACCTTCCGCCAGGCTCCCGACCTGCCTAGACAGGGCTTCCGACCCGTCCGTGGAACCGCTTGTAACAACCCTTTCTGCATCCGTCGGAAGACGTTCATCAAATCCGCTTCCCGACAGAACCTCTCTTTCCCTATCCTGCCGGTTTGTTTCCCTTTCCACCGGGTCTTCCGCCGAACTCAGCCGGTTAAACAGCTCGACCCCCGAAAAAGACTCCAGGAGGTTTAAATACTCTTCCAGCATCTTTTCCCATTCCATCTGGTTTCACTCCTCACGATTTTTTCAGCTTCCGCCCACCGTATAGCTGGCGGCAATCAGCCGGTCACCAGCATGGACGGTGAAGGAGATATCGGCACTACCGGCCTGGCTGCCCGCCTCAATCGAAAACCCGTCCACCTGGTCAATCCGGTCGTCCTGCAACAAAGCCTCCCGAATCATCCCGGGGGCTTTGGCCTTCACCTCGTCCAGCCCCTTGCCGATCAAAGTCTCCAACTCGCTCCCATACTGCCAGGAGTAGATGGCGTACCGATAGCGGGGCACCTCCAGCATCAGCCGGATGGCCTGGCAGAGGGAATCTTCCCCGTCGATCTTCTCGAAGGCCCGCCCGTTTTCCAGCTTCCAGGTTTTATCCCCGGACGCTCCGCCCTCGCCGCCTTTGATCACCGGCAGCAGGCTTAAGATACTCATGTTTATTCCTCCTCCACCTCGCGGATTTCCCCTTCCTCGCCGACCTTGCCGAGCACCAGATACTCCCCCGCCAGCGAGAGCAGAATCACCCGGTCGCCCGCTTCCAACCCCGGCTCCAGGATATAGGTTTTGTCCATCGTATGTTCTTCCGCCTCATGGACCAGGTGGAACCGCTGTTTTAACAGATAGTGGGGCAGAATGAGCCGTTCCCCTTCCAAGGTAAACCGTTCGTCGATCCGCACCTTTAGGGGCCCTACCCCCTCCACCGTGCCGAAGAGGATCTGCGCCTCCACCGAAACGTCGATGCTGTTTCCGGCAGCCCGACGCATCCAGTCTGAAATCATCGTACATCCCTCCTATTCCACCGCCTCGCAGACGAGCTTCATCGTATACCCGCCGCTGCGGAACCGATGTTCCGCCGACATAATCCGGTACCGGCCGGAAATTTCGGCCTCGGGAATCTCGGCACCCACCAAAAACCCCGCCCGGCAGCGGATATCCCCGGCTCCTTGCAGGGTCAGTCCCCGCACCGCCCGGTTTTTCTGCTGCAAGATGGACTCCAACCGGGCCTCGATCTCCCCGTCGGGGGTGTTCTGCAAAACATTTTCGCTGTACTGTAAAACCCCCCACCGCTCAATCGACGCGGCGTCCTCCTTGACGAAGAACTCCCTCCGGCCGGTTTTACGGTTTTTCCGGACCAGCTGCACCCGGTTGTAGGTGTCCTCCCCGATCTCCTCGGTGGCGGTATAACCGGACAGCAGGTTTTTCCCGGTGAGGACCAGCCCTGTGTCCAGCTCCTCCTCCCGCATCAACCGGAGCACCCCGGCGTCGTCGAAGAGGGTCAGTTTCCCGCCCCCCAGCTTTTCGCTTTCGTCGATGGCGGTGGAGATGATGTCCAGCAGCGTCTGCTGATCGCAGGTCAGCTCCTCCAACCGCACCCCGCCGTCCTCGACAGTGCCGAGACTCAGCCCCCGTTCCCCGCAGATATCCTGGACAATTTCCGCCACCGTCATGTTGAGATAGGCTTTGGTGTCCTTGCAGAGCAGATACCGCATGCTGTCCGCCGCCACCAGCGTCCGGCCGCCGTGCTCCGACCCGACGGTGAAGAGGTATCCGGCGAAGACGTCGGTCCCCTCCACCTGAAGCCGGGCCTCCATCCCGCAGCGGAGCGGCACCGTCTTATCCGGCGTAAAGACCTCCATCGTCCCGGCGGCCGCTAGCCGCTTGGACTTTAGAGTTACGCTCCCACAGGGCAGAATAGCTGTCCGGCCGTCGCCGGTGATAATCAGTTTGATGTCCATTTTCCGCCTCCTTCACTCGCCCGCTCACTGGAAGCTGAACGACCGCCCGCCATAGACCACCGTCTCCACAAAATAGCGGATATCGTCCATCGCGTGGTCATTTTCCTTAATCGGTTGGTCCTTGGCCCCGTTTTCCTCCCAGCGGTAGAGGCCAAACTCCCGAACCGTGTCTTTGCAGCTGGAATGAAACAGCAGCCTTCCGGCCTCCAGCTCCCCGGCGGTATGCCGGATGCCGCTTAACACCCCGTTTTTCGCCTTCCGGACAGAAAACTGCCCGTGGCTTCGGATGCACTGGATAAAGCTGGCGGCTGACGGGTCGACGATCACCGGCATCTTCTCCTCCCCGGCCAGTTTCACCAGGGCCTCGTAGTACTGTTCGTCGGTCATCGGCCCCTTTTCGCGGCCGTTATAGTAAAATTCCCGGAGGCGGTACCATTTTCCCCCCGCCTTTCCCCAAAGGCCGGCGGAAAAGGGGTTCATCGTCCCGTAGTCCACCGAAATGACCTTTCGGGAGAAGCTGTCCGGCAGGGTATCCACCAGGTGCTTGTCCGGGCTGAACATCGGGTAAACAAGCCCCTCCGCCATCGCCCATTCCCCCAGCACATAGCGTTTATAAAACACCCCGGCGTACATACCTCTGTACCTCGCCTTCACCGCCTCCGACAGAGAAGGGTTATCGTCCATCGTAAAGTGCAGCCGCAGCAGGTGTTTTTCCTCCGCCCGCTGAATCCACTCCTGATAGAGCCAGTGGCTGGGCCCCTCAGGGTTTAAGCTCATCCAGATCTTGGCCCCCTCTTCCGAGCATCGGGCCATCGCCTGTTCCACAAAGCTCCGGGGCATCAGCGCCGCCTCGTCCAGCAGCACCCCGCCCAGCGTCATCCCCTGAATCAACGCGGCGCTCCCCTCGTCCTTTCCGCCGAAGAGAAAAAACCGGTTGATCTTTTTCCCCCGGGAGAGGGTGAGGGTATTCCCCGACCCGGTAATCCGGTAGAGTCCCCCCAGCTCCTTCCGCAGCGGGGAGATGACATTCCGGCGGCAGGCCCCCACCGTTTTGCCGCAGACGGCGAAGTCGGTTTCATTAAAGCACTCCATCGCCCACAGGAAAAAGGAGACCGCCACCGCTGTCGTTTTGCCCGACCGGACCGCCCCGTCGCAGATGACCGCGTCGAACCTTTCCCGTTCGGCCTCGTCCACCCACCAGGAGAGCACCCGCCGCTGTTTGTCGCTGAAAGTTGTTATTCTGTGCAATCCTCTTCCTCCCCGCCGCTCCTAATCCCCCGCAGCGCCTCCAGAAGGCTGAAGTCATCCTGCTCATCCTCCCCGGCCGCCATGATTTCAAAGAGCTTAAAGAGCGCCCTTTCTTTGGAATAGAGCTTGAGGGTCATCTTGCCGCCGGCCCCCACCGACACTTCCGAAATGCTCCGGGTATCCACCAGCCCCGACGGCAGCGGATGCACCTCAAACCCGTTCTCCCCCTCCTGAAAGGAGAGGTAGCGCCCGATGTCGTCAAAGGCGATGTGGGCGATTTCCGCTTTAATCCGATCGAGGGACGGTTTTTCCAGTTCAGCTTCCCTTGCCTCCAGCGCCGCCTTCTCCTTTTTCAGCTTCCGCAGCATCGCCCGACCGCAGGCCCGGTCGCTTTTGCCCGGCGTTCTCGACAGTCCCGAAGCCTGAAAAGCCGCCTCCTCGTCCAGCGACCGCCGGTAAGCCCGCAGGAATTTCCGTTCCCCTTCTGTCAAACCCGCTCCGCCTCCTTAACCCGATACACCCGGTCTCTCATCCGCCGCAGCCGAATCCCGCTGTTGATTCCCATTTCATTCCAGGCGTCCCGGCACTTCAGCCGCTCCCCAGCCCGATACAGCTGCATCCCATAATCCGAGTCATTAAAATACATCCGGTAAATCCGTTTCGCGTCCTCCCGGCTGAGCCCGTCCCAGATATAGAGACGGTATCCATCTTGATAGAGCCAAATGGCATAACATTCTTCCGTCATAACGTCCCTCCAAATTTATGCTCAAATATTTGTTCTATTCCAGGCAGAAAAAGGTTGCATTTTCTCCCGGTTCTGCTACAATGATAGATGGACTGATGTCCCGCGAAATTCCAAAGGGAAAGAATGTTTGTTCCCTATATATTTATTATACGTCCATATTTAATAAGCTGTCAAGCCTTTTCTGAAAATTTGTTCGTTTAGGAGGATTCCCATGGAAGAAAGCCTCATTGATATGACCGCTTTAATCGGCCGGATCGACCGGCTGTTAATGGAGAAGAAACTGTCGGCGGCCCGGATGGCGCGGGAGCTGGGGTTTTCCACCGGGCTTTACTCCCAGTGGAAGAAAGGGACCCAGACCCCGTCGGCGGCGAAGCTTTTGGCGGTGGCGCAGTATTTAGGGGTATCGGTGGATTACCTATTGGGGTACGAGCCGAACGAATCAGCGGTGCCCCTTCGCCGGGCGATCATTGCGGAGATACAGGAGCTGGACGAAAAGTCGCTGGAGAAGGTATTGGACTATGTGCGGTTTACCAGCGAGCGGCAGAAAAAGGAACAGGAGGGGAAATTGACCGGTTTCCCGCCTTCTGCGCTTTAACGCCTAGAACCTCTCGACCAACCCGCCGAACCTCCCCCGCGGCCAGGTCTGTCCTGAAGACTGCGAGCCTGTCGAGCAGTCCGCACCGTTGCCCCGCGTGGAACCCACGCCGCGTCAAACACGGGGTCCAGGGGCCTTTGTACACAGAACAAAGTACGGAAAAGGTACAACCTGCGAAAAAGCGCGGTTTCCCACCTTGGTGGGAAATGCCAGCCAGCCCCACCGGCTGGCAAGCGGTTTTTCTGGCA
>CALXHB010000006.1 GCA_944387995.1 uncultured Clostridia bacterium
CTTAACAATCCCGATATCCGACGCGGCCGCAGCTCCCGCTCAAAAGTAAGCGGACTGCTCGACAAGCTCGCAGTCTCAGAACAGACCTGGCCGCGGGGAAGGTTGAAACCAACGCTTCGGGTTATCCCCGCAGCATCTCCGGCAGGCGGATGTCCTCTCTCGCCACCTTATCCCACGAAAACAGCGGAACCAATTCCTCCGCCGTCACCGGCTGATACTCCGGCAGAATCCCCGCCGCCGTGGCCAGCATCCCGATTATTTCCTCCGCCGACCACCGTTCCCGCAGCCGCTCCAGGTCCAACTCCCCATCCCGTTTGGAGAGCCGCCGCCCGTCCACATCGGTCAGCAGTGGAATGTGCCCATACTCCGGCGACGGCAGCCCCAGCGTCTTTTGCAGCCAGATCTGCCGGGCCGTCGACCCGATCAGGTCCCTGCCCCGGACCACTTCGGTGACCCCCATCAGCCCATCGTCCACCGCCGTGGCCAGCTGATAGGCAAACACCCCGTCCGCCCGCCGGATGACAAAGTCCCCGCACTCCTGGGCCAGGTTTTCGGTATAGGGCCCGTAGTGATAATCGGTAAACCCGATCACCTCTTCCGGCACCCTGACCCGCCAGGCCGGTTTCCGCTTTTTGCTCTTCTCCGCAATCTCCGCTTCCGAAAGATTCCGGCAGGTCCCGGGGTAAAAGTATCGCCCGTCGCTCAGATGCGGGGCGTCGGCGGCGTGGAGTTCCGCCCGGCTGCAAAAGCAGGGATAAACCAGCCCCTTCTGCGCCAAGATATCGAAATACCGCTGATAGACGTCCGACCGCCTGCTCTGGCAGTACCGGCCCTCCTCCGCCTCCAGTCCCCCTTCGTCCCAGTTTAGCCTCAGCCACAAAAGGTCATCTTCAATCTGCCGCTCAAATTCCGCGCCGCTCCGTTCCGGGTCCAAATCCTCCACCCGCAGGAGGACCTTTCCCCCCTTGGACCGGGCAGACAGCCAGGCCAGCAGGCAGCAGAGGACGTTCCCCAGATGCATTTTACCGGAAGGGGTCGGCGCGAACCGTCCGACCACTGCGCTCATCGAATCCCCTCGGTCTTTTTCTGGTCCTCGAGGAAGACGGTGCGGGTGGGGTAAGCGAAGGAAGCCCCGAGATTTTCGCAAAGCTCCATGATTTTAAAGTTCAGTTCTTCTTTTAACTGCATATATTCCCCGTAGGAAACCTTATTGACAAAATAGCTGACCGATACCTTCAAAGCGGAGTCGCCGAACTCGTTAAAAGCGACCATCGGCGGGTCGACGACGTTTTCGTTTTCCGACAGCAGGGTTTTAATCCCCTCGATCACCTTCTGCAAAGTTTCCCGGGAGGTCTGGTAGGTAAATCCCAGCTGCATCTCCACCCGGCGCTTGTTCATCCTCGACCAGTTGATGATCTCGTCAGCTGACAGGGAGGAGTTGGACACCACCACCAGCGCGTCCTTGAAGGTGCGGATGCGGGTGGACCGGAGGGAGATGTCCTCGACCACCCCTTCCAGGCTGCTGGTCTGAATCCAGTCGCCGACCGCGAAGGGCTTATCGGCGATGATGACAACCCCGCCGATGAAGTTACTGGCGGTATCCTGGGCCGCCAGGGAAAAGGCCAAACCGACAACCCCCAAGCCGGTGATAATCCCGGTAATATCGTACTCGAATACATCCATGACCATCACCACCGCCAGCAGGAGGATGACCGCCTGGATAATCCGCGAGAGGAAAACCACGAGGGTTTCGCTCAACATTCCCTTTTCCCCTCTCGCTGCCGAAACGGCCGGCACCGAGGCTTTTAACAGCCCCCAGGCCACCGCGACAATCACCGCGGCCTTGAGCAGCAGCAGCAAAAACCGGGGACTCTGGATGTCAAATCCCCACAGCACCGTCTGAATTGCCCAGTATCCCGCCAGCACCACCACCAGCGCCACCAAAGGTTTGGTAAAACTGTCGATGATGGGAGCGGCGTAAGAAAGTTTAGCGGTGAGTTTTTTGAAGATATGCAGCACCAACGTCACGATCTTCCGGCGCAGCATAAAGATAACCCCGAACAAAATCAGTGCCAGCAGCACCGACACCACTTTCCCCAACAGATTCCCGTCGGAGGTCTGGATGAAGAAATCCGCGACCGCGGACAGCCTTTGCGTCATATTGCATCCGCCTTCCATAAATATTTCCAAAAACAGGTGTATGACGTTATTATACCGTGAAAACGGCAGATTTTCAACCTATTTTTCTACATTTCACCGGTTCATCACCGTATAATCGGCAAGAAAAAACCCCCGGGGATTCCGGGGGCTTAACGCTGTTAAAGATAAAGGGGAAAAAATCCCATCAGTTTTTGGAAAATTCCGCCAGACGGAGGTTGGGGTTCTTTTCGGTGGCCCAGCCGATGTTCCACTGGCTGGCGAAGAGGAGCAGCAGTCTCCCCTTCAGGTCCTCGACAATCTTGGTGTCGCTGGTCAGGGACAGGGCGTGGACGTCGAAGTCCTCCTCATCGTTTTCCACCCAGCGAATCAGCTCATAGGGCAGCATGTCCATCCGGATTTCCACGTTATACTCGTTTTTCAGCCGGTATTTGAGGACGTCGAACTGCAGGGTGCCGACCACCCCGACGATGACCTCTTCCATCCCGTGTTCCGGTTCCCGGAAGATCTGGATGGCGCCCTCCTGGGCAATCTGGGAGATACCTTTAATAAACTGTTTTCTCCCCATCGTATCCAGCTGGGAAACCCGGGCGAAGTGCTCGGGGGCGAAGGTGGGGATACCCTCGAACCGGACCTTGATACCCGGGTCGCAGATGGTGTCGCCAATCGAGAAGATACCGGGGTCAAACACGCCGATGATGTCGCCGGCGTAGGCCTCGTCGATGATTTCCCGTTCCTGGGCCATCAGCTGCTGGGGCTGGGAGAGCCGCATCTTCTTATAGTTTTCCTGGACGTGGCAGACCTCCATCCCCTTCTCGAACTTGCCCGAGCAGATGCGCATAAAGGCAATCCGGTCCCGGTGGGCCTTGTTCATATTCGCCTGAATCTTAAAGACAAAGGCGGAGAAATGGTCGTCAAAGGGGTCGACAACCCCCTCGGCGGTGTTCCGGGGCAGGGGCGGGGTGGTCATCTGCAAGAACTCGTGCAGGAAGGGTTCGACGCCGAAGTTGGTCAGAGCCGAGCCAAAGAAGACGGGCGACAGCTTGCCGTGACGGACCTTTTCCAGGTCGAAGGGTTCGGCGGAGCCGTCCAGCAGCTCCACATCCTCGCACAGCTTGTCGTAGAGATCATCGCCCAGGACGGTTTTCAGCTTCTCGTCCTGCAAATCCAGTTCCTGCCCCCGGACGTCCTTCTGTCCGTTGGCGGTTCCGGAGCCGGTGAAATAGATGATTTCCTTCTGACGGCGGTCATAGACCCCTTTAAACTCCTTGCCGCAGCCGATGGGCCAGTTGACCGGAACGGTGCTGATGCCCAGTTCCTTTTCGATTTCGTCCAGCAGGTCGAAGGGGTCCCGGGCCTCCCGGTCCATCTTGTTGATAAAGGTGAAAATCGGGATATCCCGCATCACACAGACCTTAAACAGCTTGCGGGTTTGGGCCTCGACGCCCTTTGCCGCGTCGATGACCATGACAGCCGAGTCGGCGGCCATCAGCGTCCGGTAGGTATCCTCGGAGAAGTCCTGGTGGCCGGGGGTATCGAGGATGTTGATGCAGTAGCCCTCGAAGTTAAACTGCATAACCGACGAGGTAACCGAGATACCGCGCTGTTTTTCAATTTCCATCCAGTCAGAGGTAGCGGCCCGGGCGTTTTTCTTGCCCTTGACAGCGCCTGCCAGCTGGATTGCTCCGCCGTAGAGCAGGAACTTTTCGGTTAAGGTAGTTTTACCGGCGTCGGGGTGGGAGATGATTGCGAAGGTACGCCGTTTTTCGATTTCTTCACGCAGGGTAGACAAAGTTCATTCCTCCAAAAATGGGACGGTGGTATACATATTACTCGATCAAATCAGGCTTTAATGGGGACGGCGCATCGTGAATCTTCCTCCTCGTCTCAGTTTGCGCATACTTTTATAGTATAGCACAGCCGGCGACGAATCGCAAGATGGGAAAAGGCAGATTTTGCCGATGAAGGGCAGACATTTCCCGCAGCCTTCCAGCGCACCGCCCCAACCTTCCCCGCGTCCAGGTTTCTACCGAAGACTGCGAGCTTGTCGAGCAGTCCGCCCCGTTGCCCCGCGGGGTGTGCGGCCGCGTCGAAAGCGGGGTCCAGGGGCCTTTGTACACAGAACAAAGTACGGAAAAGGTACAACCTGCGAAAAAGCGCGGTTTCCCACCTTGGTGGGAAATGCCAGCCAGCCCCACCGGCTGGCAAGCGGTTTTTCTGGCA
>CALXHB010000007.1 GCA_944387995.1 uncultured Clostridia bacterium
CTGCGCCTGGCTCACCATTTCGGTGGCGATCACCTTCCGCACCCGGATTTTTAAAAACCTCACCTGCGAGCTGCTGCTGTTGACGATCATCGGGATGATCTGGGACGGCTGCACCGGCTGGCGAGGTTGGTCGGTGGACTATCTGCTGCCGGTCTGCTGCATCCTGACGCTGATGGCTGACTTGATTTTGGTGCGGGTACTCAAAGCCGAAGAAAGCGAATACCTGATTCATCTGACCATTGTGGGGGCGTACAGCCTGATTCCCTTCATTTTGATGGTTTGCGGGGTGATACAGGTGCGGATTCCGGCGTTTATCTGTACCGTCCTGGCGTTTTTGGTGATTGCGGCGCTGATTGTCTTCAAAACCCGGACCTTTTTCGCAGAGCTATCCAGAAGAATGCACATATAAAAATAAAACCGGTGTCTTTCGGAGCGTTTGAGGCTCTAAAAGACACCGGTTTTTGTGTCCCCGTACTTTTCCGGGGTATCATGTTATTGGCTGTGACTGTATAAAGGTTACTTGGACAGTCCCAGCAGGAAGGTCGGGTCTAAAAGATCGGCCCGGCGGTTAAAGTTCCCGGAAACATAGGTGTAGGATGTATTGCCGGTCTGGGTCAGGATACCGGAAGCGTCTCCCCTGTAAAGCTCCAGATGGAGCATCGTCCCGCCGTCCAGGTTGTTGGCCTGGAGGTATCCAATGACCTCTCCTTTTTTCACCTTCGCGCCGTTTTTGACAGCTGCCCGGATCTCCCCGTACCGGATGACGCTGCCGTCTTCGTTCAGAATGGTGACCGCTCCGGTCCCGGCGTAGAAGGTGGTGCTGACGCCGGTGACAGTTCCGCTGGTCATTGCGTAAACTGGCGTACCGGCTCCGTTGTTGACATAGTAGTCGATGGCGGCGTGCTGGCGCCCGTCGGTGCGGCGATAGCCGAAGGTCCGCCCGCCGGTGACCGGCAGGAAGCTCGTTTTAATCGGCGCCGTCCAGTTGTTAAGGGCGAATTGCTGGAAGGCTTTGAGGCTTCCCGTTTCCGGTGCCGGTTCGGTTTCTCCGGCGGAGGCCTCTTCCAGCGCCGTTTTCAGCGCCAAACGGGTCCGGCTGCCGGCAATGCCGTCGGCGGTCAGCCCCTTGGATTTCTGGAAGGAGGCGATGGCAGCGGCGGTTTTAATGCCGTAGATGCCGTCCTCCGGTCCGGCGTCGTATTCCAGGATATTCAGGCCCTGCTGGACCTCTTTCATATCCGCTTTCAGGGTGTTTTGGGTTTCCGGTCCAGCGATGCCGTCGACCCCAAGGCCCCGGGAAGACTGGTACCAGTAGACGGCGCTCTGGGTTTTGGTCCCAAAGTAACCGTCGGCGGTTCCTCCGTATCCCAATCCCCGCAGGTTGACCTGGAGGATATAGACAGAAGTCCCGCTGCTGCCGACCCGCAGAAGCTCTGAAGCTCCGACCTTTGCCGGGAGGAGCAGAATCAGCGCCCCCAGCATCGACAGGAACAGGAGGGTTCGGTGGATGGCTTTTTTCATCTCTTTTCCAAATCCTTTCGCATTTGTATTTCCAGGAAGGGTCCCCCGGGCTGTTCAGCTGGAGAAATTTGTGGTATAATATGACTGTCAAAAAGACGCTGGTTTGGATGATTTAAGCCAAACATCCGGGGAAACGTTCCTGGATTGGTTATATCCTACCATAACCACGGAGTTATGCGCAAGGGACTGGGTGGGATTTCCAGCGGGGCAGTTTTTCGGCATAAATGGCGAAAAACCCCGCTGCTATGGAGATTCTGGAGAAGGGGGGAAATGCTGGATGGTAAAAATTACCGGGGAAATGTTGCCGCCGGACGCGCCGGTTACCCGGCTTAAAAATGTCGGTCCCAAGCGGGCCGCCCTCTATGAAAAGCTGGGCGTGCAGACGGTCACCCAGCTTCTCACCTTCTACCCCCGGGATTACCAGGATTATACCTCCCCCTTGCGGGTGGTGGACTGTGAAAATGGGGCCAACGTCGTCGTTGAGGGAAAGGTCCTCCGCAAACTTCCCCCGGCTCCCATCCGAAAGGGGATGGTGCTGTATAAGCTGACCGCCACCGACGGGTTATCCAATTTCACCGTCACCATTTTCAATAACGAGTACGCCTACTACGGCATCCGTTTGGGGGAGGATTACGTCTTCGCGGGCAAGTGGAGCCGGATGGGGAGTGCAGGCAACCTGGCGATGGCCAACTATCTCCCCATTTCCGAGGCGAACACCCTGCGGCCGGTTTACCCGCTGACCGAAGGGCTTTCCAGCCGGATGGTGCAGTTAAACGTCCAGGACGCGTTGGAACAGGTTCTGCCCGAACTTCCTGACCCTCTACCGGAAAAGGTCCGAGAGGAAAACGGCCTCATCGGCTTTCAGCAGGCGGTGCGGCAGATTCACTTTCCCGAAAGCCGGGCACAGATGGAAGAGGCCCGGAACCGGCTGGCCTTTGAAGAACTGCTCCGGCTGACCCTTGCCCTCAAATTCCTAAAAGGCAGGGGCAGGGAAAAGACAAAGGTTCGGGTGCTGCGGCCGGATCTGCGGCCCTTTGTCAAAAGCCTGCCGTTTACGATGACTGGCGCCCAAAAGCGGGTCATCACCGAGATTTTGCGGGATATGGCTTCCCCCTATCCGATGAACCGGCTGCTCCAGGGGGACGTCGGTTCCGGTAAAACATTGGTAGCGGCGGCAGCCTGTTACGCCGCCATTCAGAAAGGGTATCAGGCGGCGCTGATGGCTCCCACCGAAATACTGGCCGCCCAGCACGAAAAGACCCTGCGGAAATTCCTGGAGCCCCTCGGCATCCGGGTGGGGCTTTTGACCGGTTCTCTGACCCCCAAGCAGAAGACGGTGATGCGGGAAGCCATCCGGCAGGGGGATATCCAGATGGTCGCCGGTACCCACGCGCTGGTCCAGCAGGACACGGTTTTTCATAACCTCGGGCTGGTTATCACCGATGAACAGCACCGTTTCGGCGTTTTGCAGCGGCAGATGCTGGGGGAGAAGGGAGAAAATCCCCATGTACTGGTGATGTCGGCCACCCCGATACCCCGGACGCTGGCGCTGATTGTGTACGGGGACCTCGATATATCGGTTTTGGATGAACTGCCCGCTGGCCGTCAGCCCATCGAGACCTTTTCGGTTCATTCGGATAAGCGGGAGCGGGCGCTGCGCTATATCCGCGATCATCTGGACCGCGGCGAACAGGGGTATATTATCTGTCCGCTGGTGGATAAGAGCGACGCCCTTTCGGCTGCCGCTGCCACCGCCTACCGGGATGAGCTGCAAAACGGCATCTTCCGGGGGTATTCGGTGGGACTTTTACACGGGCGGATGAAGGTGGACGAAAAGGAGTCCGTGATGGCGAACTTTGCCGCCGGAAAGGTGCAGCTATTGGTGGCGACCACCGTCGTCGAAGTGGGGGTCGATGTCCCCAACGCCACGATTATTCTCATCGAAAACGCCGAGCGGTTCGGTCTGTCCCAGCTGCATCAGCTGCGGGGACGGGTCGGGCGGGGAAATAAAAAATCCACCTGCATCCTCCTTTCGGATAACGACGGGGAGGATAACCGGCGGCGGCTGAAGGTCATGAAAGAGACCTGCGACGGGTTTGTTATTGCCAAGGAGGATTTAAAGCTGCGGGGCGCTGGGGACTTTTTCGGTTACCGGCAGCACGGGATGCCCTCCCTAGGGCTGGCCGATCTGCTGGAAGACACCGCCCTTTTTGCAAAGGCCCAGGCAGCGGCCGCTGAAATGCTGCGGGATGACCCCGACCTTTCCCAGCCGGAACACGCCCTCCTTCGGGCGCAGATCGACGAGATGGCCCAGCAAAGCGGGAAAAACTGACCTTCCGCTGCCTTAAGAATCCGCCAGGGACTCTATCCCTGGACCCTGCCAAGTTTCACTTGGATGGACCAGAGACCCTGTCTCTGGACTCTGCAAACCCTTTAAAAAGGGCTGGACCCTAAACTTCTATTCGACGCGGCG
>CALXHB010000008.1 GCA_944387995.1 uncultured Clostridia bacterium
ATTTAGGGACTCGACCCCGCCTGCGGGCGGGGCCAGGTCGCGGCTCTGACAGCCCACCGTCCCCCTGGAAAAAGAAAACGCGGCGATTTTCACACCGGAGGGAAAAAGGTAGAACTTGGAGAAAAGCCCGGTTTCGTGTCAGCGAAATGCCGGCCCTGCCGTTTGGCCGGCAAGGGATTTTCTCCGGTTTGCCGGAGCTGTACGGAGGCAAACCTTCCCGCATCCCGTTCGAGTCCCCCGTGCTGATCGAATTAAATAAATAAATCCCCTGTCTCCTTGAGACAGGGGATTTATTTATTTGGCGCGCCACGGGGGACTCGAACCCTCGACCTTTTGATTCGTAGTCAAACACTCTATCCAGCTGAGCTAGTGGCGCAAACCGATTCTGTTCCTGTCAGGCTCACCCGACAGCTTTTATATATTACCACATTCTCCCGCAGTTGTCAAGCATTTTTCCCGGATTTTTTACATCCTGTTTGCATAAGCGTCCCCCTCGCACTTGCCAAAATCGCTAAAATCCGATATAATATAAGAAAAACGCATCATCCTTCCAAAAACGGGCAGTCTTTCGCCCGAAAAAGTGAGGTTATCGTCTTGAGTAAGAAAAAACTAGACAGCCCTTCTGGCGAGTGGGAATTTAACATCGACGTGGAAGGGATTCGCGCCGACGCCGCAAAGGAAGAGCAGCAGAATAACGAAGCAGCTGACCAGCTGCTGGCACAGCTGGATGAAATGACCGGGGCAGAAGATGAAGAATCGGTAGAAACCTCTTCGCCCTCTTCTTCCGACGCCTCTGCCGACTCCCCATCGGATGAACCGGTGGAGGAAGAGGAACCTGCGCCACAGGCTCCCCAGCCTCAAACCCGGGCGGCCTCTTCGGCCATCCCGCCGCAGCCTCCCCGGCCGCCGGTTTCCCAGGGATACTCCACTCCGGATAACCAACCGCCTCAGCGGCCCCAGCGTACCATGACCCCCTCCCAGCGCCGGAAAGCTGAAAAGGCCCGGATTAAACGGGAAAAACGGCTAGCTAAGGTGGAACGTAACCGGCAGAAAAACCGAATCCGTTTAAGCACCGTTCTGGCGCCCATCCTAGCCATCACCAACGTTATCACCATCGGCGCTTTGGGTATCAACTTGCTTCAGTCCCGCCTCACCATCCAGGAGGCCCAGGACACCGCCGCACAAGCTCAATCCCAGGCGGATGAACTCCAGTACGAACTGGATAACAACACCATCTCGCTGGACGATTTTACATATTATGTAGCCGAATACAACCTGTCCGCCCAGTTTATCCAGGAATTTTTCGACGACCGAATTGTCTACAAAGACACCTCCGTCCACTACGCCGAAATCAACCCCAATCTTCCCATGAACAGCTACGACTGGGAAGCCCTTTCCTGGTCCGACGGCCGCCCCGCTTACACGCCGGAAGGCGCTCGCCATGCTGTTCTCGGGGTGGACGTCTCCTATCACCAGGGGGACATCGACTGGAACGCTGTGGCGGCTGATGGGGTAAGTTTTGCGATGATTCGCGCCGGCTACCGGGGATACGGAACCGGCGCTCTGATGACCGACGATTACTTTACCGCCAATATGGAGGGAGCGTCGGCTGCCGGGCTGGACACCGGGGTCTACTTCTTCTCCCAGGCACTCAACACCGACGAGGCGGTGGAGGAAGCCCAGTATGTTATTGACCTCCTCAGCGGGTACACGGTCAACATGCCGGTGGTCTTTGACATGGAGGTTTTGACCGAAGACGCCCGAGCCAACGACCTGACCGCCTCTGAACGGGCGGAAATCGCCAAAGCCTTCTGTGATACCATTGCCGCAGCTGGTTATACCCCGATGATTTATGGCAACACAGCTTACTATATGGCAAAGATCAACTTTGACGAAATCTGCGGCAACTACGGCATCTGGCTGGCCCAGTATTATGACACCCCCTTCTTCCCCTACCAGTTTGAGATGTGGCAGTACACCAATAGCGGCACCGTCGACGGCATTTCGGGACAGGTAGACATGAACCTGTACTTTGGGGACTGATGATTCCGAAGCACATCGGATGATTACCCGACCTTCCCCGCGGCCAGGTCTTTCCTGAAGACTGCGAGCTTGTCGAGTAGTCCGAACCGCTGCCCCGCGGGAGATGCGGCCGCGTCGGAAACGGGGTCCAGGGGCCTTTGGCCCTTGGCGGAGTCCAGAGGCTGCGCCTCTGGCGCGTCCAGGCGCGCAGCCTGGCCCATCAAAGCGGAGCTTTGTCGGTGCCTTAAGGGCACCGAAACTATATCTAATACGAAAAAAGGATATGCGTGCTATCCCGCATATCCTATAAAATGTTTTTCTTTAGGGCTTCGTCCGGCTAAGCCGGACGGAGCCTTTATAATTATATTTTGATTTATTCCGCTGCCCTTATGGCAGCGTCCAAGGGTTCCCCTTGGATGGGACCAAGTTTCACTTGGATGGACCAGGCTCCGCGCCTGGATGCGCCAGGGACCAAGGCCCCTGGACCCATTATTCGACGCGGCGTGGGTTCCACGCTCCGCCGCCGGTGGACTGCTCGACAGGCTCGCAGTCTCGATGGGTGGATTGGCCGCTCGGCGTTCAGTCGCTCGGCGTTCAGTCGCTCGGCAGGT
>CALXHB010000009.1 GCA_944387995.1 uncultured Clostridia bacterium
GCGATGTTTCCATCGCTAAATGTTCTTACGAAATTACTTTATTGGATTCCTCAAAGAATCCGGGTTCGTTCGTTTCGCACATTCGATATTGTTTAATTTTCAAGTTCCTCATTTACGCTACCGGAGACCGGTTTGCGTTGCTGTCTCGCTGACAGCTTATTTATTCTACCACATCTTTTTCCATTTGTCAAGAGGTTTTTTGAAATTTCTTTTGGAAGATTTTCAGGAGCGCTCCGCGCTCTCAATCTTCCGAAAGGGTTTCAAAGTCCCATGATGACTGGAAATTTGTGGGGTAGTGCCGCCTTTCGGAACCGGTCGGTTCTCGCGGCGACTTAATTATAATACCACCGGAGAAAAGAAATGTCAACAGGGTTTGGCACAATTCGGCATAAGATGCAAAAATCTATGGTAGATTCCCCAAAATACCAAGCAAATTTTCTACATTCTGACATTATTTCCGCTTTTGCTGACGATATTCCAAAGGAGAAAGGCCAGTATGCCGCTTAAAAACCTGTGAAAAATAAGAAAAATTAGTGTATCCTGTCTTAAGAGCGATCAAACTAACCGGAATATCCGTCTCGGAAAGCATACATTTTGCCTGCTCAATCTTTTCCCGTACGATATACTCATTCAGCGCAATACCAGTCTCTTTTTTAAAGAGGCGGGAAAGATATTCGGGATTCAGAAAGATAGCTTCGGCAATTTCCGCGCGGGAAATATCCCGATCCAGATTCTGCCGGATATAATCAATGGCACTGGCGACCGGGCTGCTGCTGCCAGTATAGGTTGGCTTTTTATCTGCTTCTTCGACAGGCTGAGGCAGATCGGCCGGTTCCTTTTCTTTAATATCCTGCAGTGCCCGAGCAATGGCCGCCTCAATTTCACTGTAGGGAGCCGGCTGCAAAATATAATCAAATCCGCCTAAGCGAACCGCCTCCTGAGCGTAGGTAAATTCAGCGTGAGCCGACAGAAAGATACAGCGAGCCGGAAGTTTTTGCTCTCGAATTAGGCTTAAAAGCTCCAACCCGTTGTGGGGCGGCATCTCAATATCACATAGCAAAATATCGACCCGCTCCTGTGTAAGAAGTTTGGCCGCTTCCGGCACATCATAAGCCGTCAGGATTCGGTCTATTCCCAACTTTTCCCAGTCTATTCCCCGTTCTTCCCCCCGGACAACGTCCGGCTGGTCGTCCACAATCAAAACTGTCACTGTCGTTTCTCTCCTCTCTCCCGGTCCAGATAGGGAATGATGATTTCCGATACCGGCCCCCGGGGTGTATTATAGAAAGCAAATACTACTTTATCCCCATATATCAGCCGAAACCGGTGTCGAATGTTGCGCAGTCCCACATGGCTTTCGGCATAAATTTTATCATCTTCTGCATTGATCTCCCGCAGCACCTCTTCGGAAAAACCGTCTCCATTATCCTGGACGGTCAGGTCCACAAACCTTTTCTCTCCCTCTCCCAATACAGATGCTCGAACAGTAATCAGTGCCTTTCCACTTCCCCTGTGTTTACAGGAATTTTCCACAAAGGTGGACAGGCTGAGGGGCGGAATCATAAACTCTCTCAAAGTCGGAGGCACCTCAATCCGGCATTCGGGCGGATAGGCGGAAACCAGTCGCTGGATTTCAATATAATTGCGGATATGGGAAACCTCCTGGTCCAGCGGAACCAGTTCCATCTGATCCCGAAACATGTACCGCAGGTGCCCGGATATGCTAAGGATAATTTGTTGGATTTTGCTGACGTTCCCCTGTTCTGCTACCGCGTACAGTCCCTTGAGACAGTTTAGGTAAAAGTGGGGACGGATTTGCAGCTGAAGATATTGAAGTTGCGCTTTCTGGGCGGCGATTTCCTGCTCATAGGCCTCGATTTTGAGTTCTTTAATCTGGCGGGTCATCTCGTCCAGCGTCTGGCTGACGTCCTGAAATTCGCTGACGGCGCAGTCCGGAGTTTCAGCATCCAGGTTTCCAGCCCGAATAGAAGCGATGGTTTTCTCGATGCCGTTGAGTGGTTCGGTAACTGCCCGCCGCAGCCAAAGCAGCGTAATCGGAATTAACAGGATGGAGAAAAATGAAAGTAAAACAAAAATTACTTGCAAATTGGACAGCCCATTGAAGAAGTCATCCTGACCGACCAGCAAAAACAGTACCACTTCACTCTCATCCACCTGGGCGTGCAGCACCATCCGGCGGGGACTGCCTGCGATCACATATCCGTCGTCCTCCATCGCCTTTCCAAAGTCGATTCCAGCATATTCACCGTATACTGGGGTACCGTCTTCGGTGCAGAAGGTAACCTCCGCCTTCTGGTTGGAAGAAAGGCCCACTTCACTGAGAGAGGAAAAGGAGGTAAGGGCCACAAGATAGGTTCCACGTCCTCCATAAAACCGCATCAGATAGTATTCTCCGGCAATCTCCCGCGCAACCCATCCGTCCTTATAGGAAACACTGTTGGTCACAACAGCCTGTCGGATCCAGCCCTGCACTAGCACCTTTTCCTCATAGGTGTATGAATCAGAAAAAATGTCCCGATAGCTGGAACTGGGAGCACTATATACAAAGAAGGCATCGCAGTACCCATACGCTCCGAGATAACTCCGCATCTGAGATAGGAGGTTTTGGGATGCCACATGGGCGTTTAAAGGATCTGCCCCGCCGAACAGGGTCAGATAATCGTTGTTGGAGGCCACCAGTGCGTTCATAATATCGTCCACATGGGCGAGGTTCACGTTGATCTGACTGACAGTGTACTCCAGTGCCCGCTGGTTGGAGGCTGCGATCATCCGGTTGGACTCTGCAGTGGCATATAGATTGGAAATTACCAATAGCCCGATCAGCAGGCTGAGGCCCGCTGTCATCAGCGAGGCCATTCTTTTTTTAATAGAATATTTATGCGTTGCATTCCTTTTCCTTCGAATGTTCATGCAAGATGCCTCCCAGATTAGACATTTTTTCCGCTGCTAGCCATTATATCAGCAAAATGCAGCATACTCAAGGCTATTCTGTCAAAAAAGTCACGAAAACAACAATCTGGGTCACGAATATTACAGACAGGCCATGTTTTTTTTGTTAAACTAACATTACATAAAGGTTACGGAAATGGTAAGGAAAATAGACAATCTGACCATTTTGTGAACCAGATACTCGCAGCCCTTCTATATAAATAGAGCTTGGCTGAACGCCTTGAAAGGATGGGAATTATGAAAAAGAGAGCCTTGGCACTGATTTTAACCGCACTGACAGCCGCTACCGTTTTTGCTTCCTGTAACAGCGATTCCGGCAACAGCTCCAACGCTTCCGACAGCAGCACCGGCAGCGAAACCGGCACCACTGAAACCTCTACCGGCGAAGCAGACCTTCGGGAAGATGAGCTGGTCACCCTCGACGTTGTCTGCATGTCCTCCGGCAAAAATGAACCGGACATCACCGACGTTGAAAACGCGATGAACGAAATCCTGGAAGAGAAGCTCAACTGCAACGTCAACCTGACCTTCATCTCCTATGCCAACTACGCCGACCAGATTTCCCTGCTCCTCTCCTCCGGTGAGGATGCCGACCTGCTGCCGGTTTACTTAATCCCCCTCTCTACCTGTGCCAACGCCGGCCAGATCGCCCCGCTGGATGATCTGATTGACCAGTACGGCCAGGGGATCAAAGACCAGCTGGGCGATTATGTCGACTGCGGCCGAATCGATGGCGTTCTCTACGGTGTAACCACCGCCCGTGACCTGGCCAACTCCCAGGGCTTTGCCTACAAGACCGATGTAGCAGAAGCGGTCGGCTTTGACGCTGAAAACATCAAGACCCTGGATGACCTGGAAACCGAACTGAAGAAGGTCAAAGAAGCCAATCCCGACATGTGGCCGGTTGCTGTTTCTGCCGGTGAAAATATCCGCAACTGGGGTTGGGACCCGCTGGGCGACGATACCGTCAACCTGGGCGTCCTGGTCGACCCCACCGATCCCACCGTCGGCAACCTCTACGAGTCTGACCTCTACTCCAACCTTGCCACCGAGATGTATCAGTGGATGCAGGAAGGTCTGATTCAGGCGGACGCCGTCAACACCACCGAGACCGCTACCACCCTGATGACCGCCGGTACCGCCTTCGGTTACTTTACCAACTTAAAGCCCGGTTACGCTGAAGAGAACTCTTCCTCCCTCGGTTACCAGATCGATGTTGTGGAAATCCTGCCGGCACTGGCCTGCACCAACAACGTTTCCCGCGCAACCTGGACCATCTCCAGCGGCTGCGAAAACCCCGAAGCAGCTATGAAGGTCTTAAACGAGCTGTATACCAATCCTGAGCTCTCCAACCTTTATATGTACGGTATCGAAGGGGTCCACTACAAAGTCCTCGAAGAGGGCGGCGCCTCCAACGGTCAGGACATCATCACCTGGGCGGATGGCCTCGACGCTTCCACCTCCAACTACGCGAAATCCGGCACCTGGATCATGCCCAACCAGTTCATCGGCGATGTCTGGGAAGGCAGCGCCGCAGACGTCTGGGATCAGCAGCGTACCTTCAACGACACCGCTGAAAAATCGGTGGCCTTCGGCTTCACCTACGACTCTTTGAGCGTCACCAACGAAGTTACCGCCTGCACCAACGTCGTTTCCAAGTATCACAAAGCGCTCCTCTGCGGCGCCCTTGACCCGGCTACCACTCTGGATCAGTTCAACGAAGAGCTCTACGCCGCCGGTCTGCAGAATATCATCGATGAAAAGCAGTCCCAGCTGGACGCATGGTTGGAAACCCAGGGCGAATAAGTCCGATCTTTCAAAACGATATAACAAGCTGATTTGACAGGCTAGGGGGATGCTGCCCAGGGCGGTATCCCCCTTTCTGTAAGAGGAGGCACCCCCTATGAAAAAAAGCCCCAGCCCCAGCCGGGCCCATCTAATGTCCCGAATCCGGCACAACATTCCCCTCTACCTGATGTTCCTGCCGGGGGCCATCTATCTGCTCATCAACAACTATATCCCGATGTCCGGCCTGATTATCGCCTTTAAGCAGGTCAACTGGAACAAAGGTATCATCGCCAGCCCCTGGGTCGGCTTCTCCAACTTTGAATACCTCTTTACCACCAGCGACGCCTGGGTCATCACCCGCAATACGCTGGGCTACAACATCGTCTTCATCGCACTGGGGACGATTATCGCGATCACCGTCGCCATCCTGCTCAACGAAATCCGTTCAATGGCCCTGAAAAAGACCTATCAGACGGTTATTCTGCTCCCCTACCTGATTTCGATGGTCGTTGTCAGCTACCTGGTTTACGCCCTCCTGTCCAGCGAAAACGGTTTTGTCAATCTCAGCATCCTGGAACCGCTGGGGCTAAACACCGTCAGCTGGTACACCGAACCCAAGTACTGGCCCTTTATCCTCACCGTCACCTACATCTGGAAGAGCTTCGGTTACAACTGCATCCTGTACTATGCGACGCTGGTGGGCATCGACCGCGGCTACTATGAAGCAGCGGTCATCGACGGTGCAAACCGCTGGCAGCAGGTTTGGAACATCACCCTGCCGGAACTAATTCCCACCATTATCACCCTGACCCTGATGAGCATCGGCAAAATCTTCTATTCCGACTTCGGCCTCTTCTATCAGGTCCCGATGGACTCCGGCCCCCTTTACGACGTGACCAATACCATCGACACCTATGTTTACCGCGGCTTAATTCGGTTAAACAACGTCGGTATGTCTTCGGCCGCCGGTTTCTATCAGAGCATCCTCGGCTTTATCCTGGTGCTGCTGGCAAACTTTGCGGTCCGCAAGATCAGCGCTGAAAACGCCCTGTTTTAAGGAAGGAGCGAAAGACAAATGGTTGAAAAGAAAAGCTGCTTCCAGCTGGTGGCCAATATCATCATGGCGATTCTCGCCCTCTGCTGCCTTTTTCCCTTCCTGCTGCTGATTATGTCCTCCCTGACCGATGAAAACACTCTGATTCGGGAAGGTTACTCGATCATTCCCAAGCAGTTTGGTCTGGATTCCTACGCCTACCTGTGGAAAAACGCCGACCAGATTGGCCGGGCCTACGGCATCACCATCTTGATCACCGTAGTGGGTACTGTTTCCAGTATGCTGCTCACCATCCTGATGGCCTATCCTCTCTCCCGGAGAGAATTCTTCGGACGGAACGTCTGCGCCTTCTACGTCTTCTTTACGATGCTGTTTAACGGCGGTCTGGTTCCGACCTACATCATGTACACCCGTTACCTGCACATCAAAAACACCCTCTGGGCCCTTTTAATTCCCTCCCTGCTGGTCAGCGCCTTCTATGTTATCATGATGCGCACCTACTTCAACACCAACATACCCGAAGCGGTCATAGAAGCTGCCCGGATTGACGGTGCCGGAGAATGGCGGATTCTCTTCACGATTGTCCTGCCGATGAGCCTGCCGATGATCGCGACCATGGCACTGCTGATTGGCCTGGGTTACTGGAACGACTGGAAAAACGGTCTTTACTATCTGACCGACAGCCGCCTGTACTCCATCCAGAATATGTTAAACCAGATGCTGAAGGATATCCAGTTCTTAAAATCCGGTGCGGACGCTTCGGCGGCGGCCGACATCGCCCAGGATATGCCCAGCGTCGGCATCAAAATGGCAATCGCCGTGGTCGGCGCCCTGCCAGTCATGATTGTCTATCCCTTCTTCCAGAAGTACTTTGTCAAAGGTATCACCATCGGGGCGGTTAAGGGATAAATTGCCCCCACCCCCTAATATTCCACGAAAGGCGGTTATAGCTATGAAAACCGGCGCAACCATCTACTCCCTCATGGGGATGCTGCGGGAAGACTACTTCGGCACCCTCCAGAAACTGGCCAATACCGGCTGCCAGTATATCGAATACGTTTCCACCCCGGAAGATGAAAACGGCGTTCCGGTGGCGACCCCCTCTGAAATCGGACGGCGGGTTAAAGAAATGGGCCTGACCCCTGTTTCCAGCCATGTCCACTTCACCTCTGACCCTGAGAGCATGAAGAAGGTCATTGAGGACAACCTCGAGATGGGCGCTCCCCGGCTGGTTCTTCCTTTTGAGCTGATGAACACCGCTGACCAGGTGAAGGCCCTCGCCGAAACCTGCAACGAGATGGGCCGCCGCTGCAAAGAAAACGGCCTGGAGTTCTACTATCACAACCACTTCCAGGAGTTTGTCCCGATCGACGGCAAACCCGCTCTCGACCTCTTCCTGGCGGAGACCGATCCGGAGCTGGTCCAGTTCCAGATGGACGCCTACTGGGTCCGCCGGGCAGGACACGACCCCATTAAGATGTTGGAACATCTCGGCTCCCGCTGCACGATGATCCATCAGAAGGACCTTTCGGCCACCGCCGACCCTGTTAACCTGTACGAAGCGATTCAGCCCCCGATCACCGATGACGCCTTCAAAAAACTGCGGGCCATGGGTGCCATTAAAAACGGCGACTTTGTAGCGGTCGGCAGAGGCATCCTCGACGTCCCCGGCATTGTGGCGAAAGCCAAAGAGCTGGGCTACGCCAAGTACATCATCGTCGAACTGGATAACTTAAACAGCGTCGAAGCGGTCGACGAAAGCCTCAAGTACTTAAACCAGCTGGTATAAGCCATCCTCCCTGTCCAGCCGTTCCTTTCCTCTCCTGGACGGCTGGCGTACATATATGAAAAGACGCTCTTTCTGCCGACACAGAAAGGGCGTCTTTATTTTATTCGGAAGTATCCGAGGAGGCTGGTTCTGAACCGGAAGAAGATTCTGGGGCGGACCCCTCTGAGGAGGAACTGCTTTCAGAAGAGGCTGGCGGCTCTGCGCTGCTCTCCTCTTCACCCGAAGACTCGGAGGGTTCCAACTCCGGCTGCATATCGCTGTCCACCCGGTCCGGCCGGAAAACGTTCATCGCCTCAAAGGAGGTGAAGGTGCACCCCACCCGGGCGTCCGGCAGCGTCAACGACACCGGGTAATGGGTGTCGTTGTCCAGCAGCACCGCAAAGGCCCCCGCCTCCGTCTCACCGGTGACGCACCATCCGCTCTCAGTCTCGGACACCGTCAGGGCCTCGGGACTGGAAAGGGTATCCAGCGCCCCCGCCAGCACACCACCGAGGTTGCTGGCCGGCATCGAATCCGGTTTGATTTCCAGTCCCTTATACCGGACGGTTAAATCACCGGACGAAAGACTGTCAATCGTAAAGGTGAGCCCTTCCAGGTGCTCCGGCGCTGTCACCTCCACCGAACAGCAGTCCTCCGACCGGGTGACCACTGCTTCCAGATCCAGGGTGTCATCCGCCTCTTCTGAAATTCCAATGGTCACCGCCGCTTCCGCCGAAAAGTCACCGGCAAAAATCGAAGAAATCTCCTCCGCTGTGGGTGGGGAGGCCGCTCCCTCCCCGCCGCCCAGTCCGGCACCGCATCCACTTAAAAACATCGTTCCGGCTATTCCCAGCGCCAGCATCCATTTCCCTGCCCGCTTCATCCGCATCCCTCCAAAACTGGTTCACTGGCATACCCTATGCGGACGGGACGGGTTTTATGCTCAGATCAACCGCCGGATGACCGGAGAAAGGAGCCCCAGGATAACCAAAACTAGCTTCTTCCCAAAAGACGCCTCTCCTTCCAGCATCGAAAGGTTCCCTGCATCCGGGGCAATCGGATTGGCTGCCGATTCGGCTGTCTCCATCTCGGTTTGCAGCAGGGCGTGAAAGGGTTTGCTGTCAATCACCAGCATCAGCTCAGTGTCCAGATAGACGCTGCGCATATCGTAGTTAAAAGAGCCGATAATGGAGATATCCTCGTCGATTAAGATGGTTTTACAATGATAGGACTTGCCGCCGTCGTATTCCAGCAGCTGGATACCGGTGTCCAAGAGATCATCCCGGTGCCAGAGATAATCCCCCGAAGCGGGGAGATTACCGCCGCTTAAGACGTCGTTAACCAGCAGCCGGGTGTTGGGGCAGGCTTTCTTTACCCGCTCCAGACAGTCCATCATATACCCGTCGCAGACAGCATAAGGGGTGTGCAGCACTACCTGCTCCTGGGCCCCTTCCATCAACCGGGTCAAAGTTTCCAGCACCACCGGTTCCTTCTCTTTCGGAGCAGTGGAGCCGGAAATCAGGGTAATTTTTCGGGCTTCACAGCTGGCCGACGGATAATCAAAGTCCTCATAGGCTTCGGGGAACCGCTCCGGCAATCCCTGATACCGTTCCAGCAGCTCCCGCCGCGCCGTCTGAACCTTGGATGTGTCGGCCTGATCGTCCGCCCGGGCGGAAAGAGGCTTGGTGCAGGGTTCGTTCCAGATCTGGTTAAAATAGGCTTCCACCTGGCTGATGGTCTCGCTCTCCCCTCCGGTACAGATGGTCAGCACCTCCCGGTCGAGGTTTTCATGCTCGCTGCCGTAATCCCCCAAAAAGTAGTCGTAGGTATTCCGTCCGCCGAGAATACAGTAGGTATCGTCTATAATCAGGTACTTGTCGTGCAGGCGGCAGTGAAGCCCTTCCACATCTACAAGATTCAGTGGATTATACAGCCGAATCTCCACATTTTCATGACTGTCCAACGCGGCAAAATGGCTGTTTCCGGTCATCCGCAATAGTCCTGTGAGCCCATCGGTGATGATCTGAATCTTAACCCCCCGCTCAGCCGCCGCCAGCAGGGCAGCCATCACATCCTGTCCGCTCTCATCGTCGTGAAAGTCAAAGGTTGAGAGAATAATCCGTTCTTTCGCCCCGTCAATCAGCCGCAGCCGATGGATCAGGGCGTCGGTATTGTGCTCAATGAGCATCACCCGGTCGCTGGACATCTCCCCCTCAGTCCCATAAAAATCCCCTGCGTCCGCAATTGAGGACGGATCAGAAACGGAAGGGTACCGAGCAGCTATCACCAGCGACCCAATAATTACCCACAGCAATACCGCACCCACAGCTATCCCTAGGAGAATACACCCCCGTTTGATCCACAGGACCGCGGCCGCCCAACCTGTTGCTTTCAAAATCGAAACGCCTCCCTACCTTTTTTCTCACTTGCGCTTTTTCGCCATAAACATTTCTATTATACCATCCTCCCGGGGCAAATTCTTCCCTTTTTTGTGACCGTCTCCCGACCGGGCACCGTATGGAAACCGGGGGTTTTGAAGGTCAGTTTTGTGTAAAGATAACAAAGATAGCCGGGGATCCCGGATGTAGAAAAATATCCCTTGCCGTAAGGGCGGGAAATGTGTTAAAATAAACAGAGAATATGGCTGCGCCGCTAGAAGAAAGGACCGGGAACACAGGCCATGGACAACACCATCTCCGAAGTACTTTCCTTTATTGAGGAAAACGACGTAAAATTTATACGCCTCACCTTTTGCGACCTATATGGCGTCCCCAAAAATGTGAGCATTATGCCAGGGGAACTGGAAAGGGCTTTCACCGAAGGTATCACCTTTGAACCGTCGGCCATCGAAGGCTTAAAGGAAGCCCCGATGACCCTCTACCTGAAACCGGATGCCGGAACTGTCTCGGCTCTGCCTTGGCGGCCCTCCTCCGGACGGGTTATCCGCTTTTTCTGCGACATCGTCAAGTCGGATGGGACCCCCTACGAAGGCTGCGCCCGGTCGATCTTAAAGCGGGCGGTGGCCCACGCCGCCCGGCATGGCCTCTCCTGCCAGATCGGGACCGAATGTGAATTTTACCTTTTTAAAACCGACGAGTACCGGGAACCGACCCTCACCCCCCACGACCACGCCGGATACGCCGATATTGCCCCCTTAGACCGGGGCGAAAATGTCCGGCGGGAAATCTGTCTGACGCTGGAGGAAATGGGATTTAACCCCGAAAGCTCCCACCACGAAGCTGGACCAGGGCAGAACGAAATTGATTTCCGGTTTTCCGACGCCCTTTCAGCTGCCGATAACCTTCTGGCCTTCCGGGCGGCGGTCCGGGCAATCGCCTTTAAGCATGGCCTTTACGCCAGCTTCTTGCCCAAGCCCTTCTCTGACCGCAGCGGCAGCGGAATGCATGTGAACTTCTCGCTGGTGCGGGACGGCAAAAACATCATCCACGCCGCCGACGGCCTCCACGACCCCATCTCGGAACAGTTTGTGGAAGGGGTGCTGCGGCACGCCCCCGAGATGTCCGCTTTCTTAAACCCGCTTCCCAACTCCTACCGGCGTTTGGGACAGTTTGAGGCTCCCCGGGGCATCGGTTGGGCCAAAGACGGCGCCGGCCCCCACATCATCCACGTTCCCCCGGCCTTAGGGGAACAGGCGCGGATTGAGCTGCGCAGCCCCGACCCCTGCTGCAACCCCTACCTGGCTTTCGCCCTTCTGGTGGAGTCAGGGCTGGACGGCATCGAACAGGGCTTCTCCCTGCGGGCACAGGCGGGCAATGAACTGGTCCCGGGGGAACAGCTCCTGCCGGAGGATCTGTTACAGGCGACCCAGGCGGCCGAATCTTCGGCGCTGATTGCCCGGGTGCTTCCCGAAAGTATGCGGGAACTCTACTTCCACCGCAAGCGGGCGGAGGCGGAGGCCTATCTGCACGGCGACGTAGAAGCCTACGATTTTGCCCACTATTTCCCCTACTACTGATGTTAGATCGGTAGAAAAGGAGAAATAGGATGGAAAGCATATTGATTGCCGCCGGGGCTGAAAACGCCCGCAAAACCTTATCCGACCTCATCCGCCCCACCGGACCGCAAATTATCCAAACCGCTCCCAACGGGAACGAAGCCCGACAGATGCTGGCTGAACATGCTTACGACCTGGTGATTATCAATGCCCCATTGCCGGACGAATCTGGCGTGGAACTGGCCAATCACGTCTGCAGCGGCCTGTCGGGGGCAATCCTACTGGTCAAATCCGACCTATATTCCTCCGCCGTCGAACGGACTGAGGAATATGGGGTAATGGTATTGGAAAAGCCGTTAAACCGCGGGGCATTCTTTCGTTGCTTACGGCTCGCCCGGGTGCAGTTAAACCGGCTGAGCGGACTGCAGCAGGAAAACCGCCAGTTAAAGGAAAAAATTGAGGAAATCCGTCTGGTCGATCGGGCAAAATGCCTGTTGATCGAATTTGAACGGTGTTCTGAAACGGATGCCCACCGTTACATAGAAAAAAGGGCAATGGATCAGCGTGCGCCGAAGGTGTCGGTGGCACGGGAAATTATCCGCCGGTACGAAAATAGATAAAGGCCGGCCTAACCGCAACAGCAAAAAGGGGATTTGAAGCAAATGTACAAAGAAAATGGGCTTGAAAAACTGCATGAAGAATGCGGCGTCTTCGGCATTGTCACCACCTCCGACGAAGCGGCGGGCATCACCTATAACGCCCTGCTCGCCCTTCAGCACCGGGGACAGGAAGGGGCCGGCATTGCGATTCAGCGGGACGGTTCTATCCTCTACCACAAGGATGTGGGACTCGTCAGCGAAGTTTTCCGACGGGACGTCCTGGACAAGCTGCCGAAAGCACATATGGCAATCGGCCATGTCCGTTACTCCACCACCGGCGTAAACTCTCAGAAAAACACCCAGCCCATGATCACCGAGTACCTGAAAGGCCGCATTGCCACCGCCCACAACGGGAATATTGTCAACGCCGCCGAAATCCGGGACAAACTGGTTAGCGTGGGCTGTAATTTTGCCGCCACCAACGACACCGAGGTTATCTCCTCGCTGATCGCCTGGGAAGCGCTCCGGGGCGAATCGGTGGAAGAGGCAGTGGCTGACGCCGCAAAACAGCTGCGGGGCGCCTTTTCGCTGATCGTCCTCTCCAGCCGCAATAAGCTGATCGCCTTCCGAGACGGAACCGGGTTCCGTCCCCTCTGCCTGGGCAAAAATGACCGGGGTTGGGCGGTCGCGTCGGAGTCCTGCGGTCTGGACAGTGCCGGATTTACCTTCGTGCGGGATATCCAGCCGGGCGAGATGGTCGTCATTAACGGCGACGGCACCGTCGAAAGCCGGATGGTTATTCCCGGCTGCAAGAAGGGCCTGTGCATCTTTGAATACGTTTATATTGCCAGAACCGACTCGGTCCTCGACGGTCTCAGCGTCTACCACGCTCGGATGGAAATGGGCCGCCAGCTGGCCCGGGAATATCCGGTTGAAGCGGACATGGTCTGCGGCGTCCCCGACTCCGGCCTGGAAGCAGCTATGGGTTACGCCCAGGAGAGCGGCATTCCCTACGGCTTCTGCTTTGTCAAAAACCGCTACATCGGCCGCAGCTTCATCTACCCCACCCAGGAACAGCGAGATGCCGCCGTCCGCTTAAAGTTAAACCCCCTGGCGGTCAACATCAAGGGAAAACGGCTGGTACTGGTGGACGACTCGATTGTCCGGGGCACCACCTCCGCCAAAATCATCCAGAGCCTCAAACAGGCGGGCGCCGCCGAAGTCCATCTGCGGATTGCCTCGCCGCCTGTCCGGCACAGCTGCCATTTCGGCACCGACATTGACAATGAGGAAAACCTGATTGCCAACCAGATGTCGCTGGATGCTATCTGCCAGAAGATTGGTGCGGATTCGCTGGGCTATATCAGCATCGACGGTCTGAAAAAAGCCTGCTCCGAATGCTCCCTCTCCTTCTGCACCGGCTGCTTTGACGGCAGTTATCCGATTCAGGTGGGCAGCGAACACACCAAACAGCAGTTTGAAACCCTCTAAGGGTGAAAAACCTCCCTATTTACGCTCATTCGATACGTGGAGACACGTTATTATGATACAATCTAATCCGAAAGGAATGGTCAAGTAAGATGGAGAAGAAAGCATACCTCATCCTGGAAAACGGGAAAATTTTTGAAGGCAAGTCCTTCGGCGCCGAAGGGTCTGTAACCGGCGAGGTCGTTTTCACCACCGCCATGACCGGTTATCTGGAAACCCTGACCGACCCCAGCTACTATGGACAGATCGTTGTACAGACATTTCCTCTTATCGGCAACTACGGCGTTATTCCGGAAGACTTCGAGAGCGAAGCTCCCAGCCTGAAGGGATACATTGTCCGGGAGGTATGCGAACAGCCGTCTAACTTCCGCTGCCAGGGAAAACTAGACGATTTTCTGAAAAAGAGCGGCATCATCGGCCTCTACGGCATTGACACCCGCGCCCTGACCCGCATCATCCGGGAACACGGGGTCATGAACGGCCGCATCACCACCGATCCCTCTGACGCCGATCTGGAGGAAATTCGTTCCTATCTGGTCAAGGACGCGGTTGAATCGGTCACCACCGGGAAAAGCTATACCTTGAATCCCGACACTACCCGCTATCATGTAGTGCTTTGGGACTTTGGCGCCAAGATGAACATCGAACGCGAACTGGTAAAACGGGGCTGCGAAGTGACCGTCGTTCCCGCTGAAACCAAAGCCGAGGAGATTCTGAAATTGAACCCCGACGGCATTATGCTGTCCAACGGCCCTGGGGACCCCGCTGAAAACGTCGGGATCATCGGTGAGCTGAAAAAGATCTCCGAAAGCGGCAAACCCATCTTCGGCATCTGCCTGGGCCACCAGCTGCTGGCTCTTGCCCGGGGCGGCAAGACCATCAAGCTCAAATACGGCCACCGGGGCGCCAACCAGCCGGTTAAGAACCTGAAAACCGACCGGGTTTTCGTCAGCAGCCAGAACCATGGATATGCCGTCGATATCAATAACCTCCCCCAGGGCGGCGAAATGCGCTATGTCAACGCCAACGATGGCACCTGCGAGGGAATTCAGTATCTGGACATTCCTGCTTTCACCGTTCAGTTCCACCCAGAAGCCTGCGGCGGTCCCCACGATACCAACTTCCTGTTTGATGAATTTACCGCTTTAATGGACGGACAGAAAGACTGAGGGGAAAATATGGAAATCCAATTTACTAAGATGCACGGGTGCGGCAACGACTATATCTATGTCGATATGTTCAAGACCCCGGACTTTGACGTCGAAAAAGCTTCTATTGCCCTTTCTGACCGGCATTTTGGCATCGGCGGCGACGGCATCATCCAGATATGCCCATCCAAAGTGGCGGACGCCAGAATGCGGATGTTCAACGCCGACGGGAGCGAAGGGAAGATGTGCGGCAACGGCGTGCGCTGTGTGGGCAAATATGTCTACGACAGCGGTATCGCCCGCAAGGAGACCCTGACCATCGAAACCTTAAGCGGCATCAAAACTCTGCAGATGAAGATCGAAAACGGCAAGGCGGTCGCCGCAACCGTAGATATGGGGGCGCCGGTGCTGACCCCGAAGGACATCCCGGCGAACTTTCCAGGAGATCGGGCAATCTCGGTACCGCTGACGGTGGACGGGAAGGAATATAAGGTGACCTGCGTTTCGATGGGCAATCCCCATGCGGTCGTTTTCATCGACTTTGACCCGATGGAACTGGACCTTCCGAAAATCGGTCTGCTCTTCGAGCATCACCCGGCCTTTCCGGAACAGGTGAACACCGAATTCATCCAGCAGCTGGACGACCATACCCTCAAAATGCGGGTGTGGGAACGGGGCAGCGGAGAAACCTGGGCCTGCGGTACCGGGACCTGTGCGTCGGTGGTGGCGGCAATCTTAAACGGCCGCTGCAAAATGGGTGAAGACGTCCTCGTCCACCTGCGGGGCGGCGACCTCACCATCCGCTATACCGGCGAGACCGTTTATATGACCGGTCCGGCGGTAACGGCTTTCACGGGCCAGGTGGAGCTTTCCGACTACGGCATCTAATTTCTAAACATAAGGCCTTTGGCCAACATCATAAAAAGAGGAGGTAAGGGCTGCGGAATCCGCGGCCCCAAGAGAACCGATGGCAAAATATATATTTGTAACCGGCGGTGTTGTTTCAGGACTGGGTAAAGGTATCACGGCTGCATCCCTCGGACGGCTGCTGAAATGCCGCGGCCTGACCGTCGCAGCGCAGAAACTCGACCCCTACATCAACGTTGACCCCGGCACCATGAGCCCCTATCAGCACGGCGAGGTTTTCGTCACCGAAGACGGCGCGGAAACCGACCTGGACCTCGGCCACTACGAACGCTTTATCGACGAAGACTTAAACCGTTTCTCCAACCTGACCACCGGCAAGGTATACTGGAACGTCCTGAACAAAGAACGCGCCGGCGAATACCTCGGCTCCACCGTTCAGGTCATCCCCCACATCACCAACGAGATCAAGAGCTTTATCTACTCGGTCGCCCAGAAGACCCAGGCCGACGTGGTCATCACCGAAATCGGTGGCACCACTGGTGATATCGAGTCCCAGCCCTTCCTGGAAGCCATCCGTCAGGTCTCCCATGAGGTGGGCCAGGAGAACTGCCTCTTCATCCATGTAACCCTCGTTCCCTATATCTCCGGTTCCAACGAGCACAAGACCAAACCGACCCAGCACTCGGTTCGAGAGCTCCAGGGCCTGGGCATCACCCCCGACATCATCGTCGCCCGGGTCGACGAACCCATCGACCAGAGCGTCAAGGACAAGATTGCCCTCTTCTGCAACGTGGAAAAGGACTGTGTCATTGAAAACCGGACGCTGCCGGTCCTCTACCAGGCTCCGATGATGCTGGAAGAAAGCCATCTGGCCGATATCGTCTGCCGCAAGATGAACATCCATTACGACCACTGCGACCTCAGCGAGTGGACCGCTATGCTGGAGAGAATCGAAAAGGCGGTTAAGCCGGTCAAGATCGCGCTGGTGGGCAAATATGTCCAGCTGCACGACGCCTACCTGTCGGTGGCGGAAGCCCTCTCCCACGCAGGTTATGAAAACGGCGCTAAGGTAGAGATCAACTGGGTCGACTCGGAACAGATCACCGATGAAAACGCCGGCGATTTCCTGGGCGACGCCGACGGCATCATCCTGCCCGGCGGCTTCGGCGACCGGGGCATTGAAGGGATGATTTCCGCCTGCCGGTACGCCAGAGAGCATAACGTCCCCTACTTTGGCATCTGCCTTGGGATGCAGATCGCGGTTATCGAATTTGCCCGCCATGTGGTAGGCCTCGAAGGCGCCAACTCCAGAGAATTCACCCCCGAAAACCCCTACTGTGTCATCGACCTGATGCCCGACCAGCAGGGCAACCTTCCCAAAGGCGGCACCATGCGTCTGGGCCGTTATCCCTGCGTCATCAAAGCAGGCAGCAAGATGTTCGAAGCCTATGGCCGGGCGGAAATTGGCGAACGCCACCGCCACCGCTATGAGTTTAACAACCAGTTCCGCAAACAGATCGAAGAGGCCGGCCTGACCGTTTCCGGCAGCTCTCCCGACGGACGGCTGGTGGAGACGGTGGAAATCACCGACCGGGATTTCTACATTGGCGTTCAGTTCCATCCGGAATTCAAGTCCCGTCCCAACCGCGCCCATCCGCTGTTTAAGAGCTTCATTGCCGCTTCGCTGAAAAAAGCAGACGAAAAAGCGGGAAAGTAAGCGGATAGTCCTGTTTGGCAGCTCAAATATAAGCGAAAGACTGCGGAAAAAATTCCGCAGTCTCGTTTATTTCCACCCCTGTGATGAAAGGTTCAGTCTGCAATCGCCGTTTTTCAGACAGCGATGCAATTTATAAAGAGAAAAATTATAAAGGAGGAACCTACCCATGAAAATCAACCGTCACTATCTCGACCTGGAGAAGAGCTATCTCTTCACGATGATTAACCACAAGGTGGCCGATTATCAGAAAGCCCACCCCGAACAGTCGATCATCCGCCTGGGTATCGGCGACGTCACCCTTCCCCTCTGCCCCGCTGTTGTTACAGCGCTGGAAAAGGCGAGCGCTGAAATGGGCGTCAAAGAGACCTTTCGTGGCTACGGCCCGGAACAGGGATACGACTTTCTGCGGGAAGCGGTGGCCCACTACTATGAAAAAAAGGGCGTCAACCTCGAGATGAACGAGATCTTCATCAGCGACGGCGCAAAGTCGGACGTCGGCAACATTCTCGATCTCTTTGACGCGGATAACACCGTTCTGGTCCCCGATCCCGTCTACCCGGTCTATGTTGACACCAACATCATGGCGGGCAGAAAGGTGGTCTTCGCCGACGCTACGGCGGAAAACGGCTTCCTGCCGATGCCGGATGAATCGTTGGACGCGGATATCATCTATCTCTGCTCCCCCAACAACCCCACCGGCGCCGTTTACAACCATGCGCAGCTGAAAGCTTGGGTTGACTACGCCAAAGCCCACGATGCAGTCATCCTCTTTGACGCGGCTTACGAGTGCTTCGTAGCCGACAGCTCCCTCCCCCGCTCGATCTACGAGGTGGAAGGGGCCAAGGAAGTGGCCATCGAATTCTGCTCCTTCTCCAAGACCGCTGGCTTCACCGGCACCCGCTGCGGCTACACCGTCGTGCCGAAGGCCCTGGTTAAGGAAGGGGTCGAGTTAAACGGCCTCTGGCTCCGCCGCCAGACCACCAAATTTAACGGTGTTCCCTACATCGTCCAGCGGGGCGCTGAAGCGGTCTTCACCGAAGAGGGCCAGCAGCAGACCCGCGCCAACATCGACTACTATCGCCAGAACGCCAAAGTCCTCGCCGATACCCTCGACCGGCTGGGTGTCTTCTACACCGGCGGCAAAAACTCCCCCTACATCTGGATGGAGTGCCCCAACAAGATGAAGAGCTGGGATTTCTTCGACCTGCTGCTGGAAAAAGCCGGGGTCGTCGGCACGCCGGGGGCCGGTTTTGGCCGCAACGGCGAAGGCTTCTTCCGGCTGACCGCCTTCAACGATCATGAAAACACCGCGGAAGCGGCTGAGCGGCTGGAAAAGCTGCTCCGTGAGCTGCTGAACAAGTAAGCTACACAAAAAAAGATGTAAAATAAAACGCTCGGGATGTCCTTTTAGTGGGAACATCCCGAGCGTTTTTTATTCCGCTTTTAATGGGTCAGCCGGGCGGCGCACCAGCCGTTCTCTTCCTGCTGGTCGAGGACGGTAAAACCGGCTCCCCGCAACACCGACAGAACCTCTTCCGCCCGTTCGGTGATGATACCGGAAACAATCAGATTTCCGCCCTTTTTCAGGCAGCGAACAAAGAGCGGCGACATCCCGATCAGCACATCGGCCACAATGTTGGCAAGAATCAGATCCACCGGATGCGCGGCCAGCTGGTCGCCCAGGGCCTCATCATTTAAGACATTACCGGCCATAATCGAGAGCCGCTCATCCTGCACGCCGTTAAGCTCCGCGTTTTCCCCGGCGATTTTGACCGCCAGCGGGTCAATATCCACCGCGGTCACCTCTTTGGCCCCCAGCAGCAGCGCCGCAATGGACAAAATCCCGCTGCCGCAGCCCATATCCAGCACTTCCATCCCTTCCACCGGCAGTTTGTCCAGCATCGAAAGGCAGAGTCTGGTGGTGTTGTGGCCGCCGGTCCCGAACGCCATGCCGGGGTTAAGGAGCAGCTGTTTCTGCCCGGGTTTCAGATCCACCTTTTCCCATTCCGGGACGATAATCAGCCGGTCGCTGATCTCAATCGGGTGGTAATATTTCTGCCAGGCGGTCTCCCATTCTTCCTGTTCCTTATAGGTGACCTCGACGGTCAGCGGCCCGAGGTCAATCCCCGCTTCCTCCTCCGGCAGCCGGGTGAGGTCGGACTTGATCTGAGAGAGAGTCTCGTATCCGTCGGGAGTATCGGTCAGGTAAAATTTTACCTTGGTGTCGCAGTGCTCCATCTTTTCCATCAGCCCCTCGTCCACATAATCCCAGTAGACGGTGGTATCTTCCAAAAAGTTCTGGAAGTCGGCGGCGTCCTCAATCATCACCTGGTTGACCCCATGGACCATCAAAAAGCCGGTGACAATCTCAATCCCTTCGGTGGTGGTCTGTATGCTAATTTCTGCCCAGTTCATATGGCGACGCTCCTTTTCTTTGATCATGTTGGTGATTCCGGTTCCCTTATGGTACCGTCCAAAGGCTCCGCCTTTGGAATCCGCCAAGGGCCCTGCCCTTGGATCCCGCCAGCCCTTTAAAAAGGGCTGGTGCCGAAACTCTCTTCCGACGCGGCCATCTCTTCCGTCCCAGCGTCAGCGGACTGCGGACCCGCGGGGCCGCAGTCTTCGGCAAAGAGTTGGACGCTCGAAACGTATAACCTTTGTGGGGAAAGAGAACGAGTTTGTTACAAAATCTCGGCCAGAAGCCCGTTGGAGACGAGCATTCCCTTTTCGGTGATGGCAATGCGGCCGTCTGTTTCTGCCATCAGCCCCGCTTTGATATAAGGCGTGCAGCGGGAACGGAAAGCTTCCTGTTCCTCCGGGGTAAAAGTGGGGTCGAGAGAGGCAATTTCGGCGAGAGAGACCCCTTCTGCTAGCCGTAAGCCCAGCATCAACCGCTCGGTATACCCGCCGCAACTGCCGTCCTCTTCCGTTTCGGCAATCTGCCCATTCTTTTCAATATAGAGGGCGAGATCGGAAGGATTGTAAAACCGCCTGCCTCCGAAACAGGAATGGGCCGCCGGCCCGAAACCCAAATAAGGGGTATCCCGCCAGTATTTGAGATTGTGGCGACTTTCATATCCTGGTCGGGCAAAGTTGGAAATTTCATAGTGGCCAAACCCCGCTTCCCGCAGCGTTTGACAGGTCAACAGGTAAAAATCCGCCGCCTCATCATCTGACGGGCAATCCTTTTCGGCGTGGCGTTTGGCAAAGGGGGTTCCCAGCTCGATTTTCAGAAGATAACAGGAGAGGTGCTCCGGACGGAGAGCCAGAATTGCCCCCAGCGTCTCCCGCAGCGACCCTTCTGTCTGATAGGGGATGCCCAGCATCAGGTCGAGGGAGAGGTTCAAAAACCCCGCTTTCCTCGCCTCTTCCACCGCCTGCACCGCCCGGGGAAAGGTGTGTTTCCGGCCGAGGGCGGAAAGTTCCCGCTCCACCGCCGACTGAACCCCGTAGGACAGCCGGTTGATTCCGAGAGCGTACACCGCTTTCAGGTACTCCAGATCGACGGTATCCGGGTTTGCCTCCATCGTCAGTTCGCTGTCCGGCTGGAGGGCGAAACTCTCTCGAATGGCTCCGAGGATTTCCCCAATTTCATTGGGGGTGAGAATAGAAGGGGTGCCGCCGCCGAAAAAGACTGAATCGGCCTGGATACCCCGGCCTGCGTAGCTCCGGATTTCCTGCTGAATGGCCTTTAGATACCCTGCTTTCTGGTCCTGCCGAACCCGGGAATAAAAATCGCAGTACCCGCACTTGGAAGCGCAAAAGGGAACATGAATGTAAATCCCAATGGGACTGCCCTTCCACAGAGGCTGTGGAGGCTTTGCAGAGCCTTTTACCCTCTCTTCCGGAAAGTTAGTCATCCAGCTTCAAAACGGCCATAAACGCTTCCTGGGGCACCTCTACGCTGCCCAGTTTGCGCATCCGTTTTTTGCCCTCCTTCTGTTTTTCCAACAGCTTTTTCTTTCGGGTGATGTCGCCGCCGTAACATTTGGCGAGGACGTCTTTCCGCAGGGCCTTAACGGTTTCCCGGGCGATGACCTTGCCGCCGATGGCCGCCTGAATCGGGATCTCAAACAGCTGACGGGGGATATTCTCCTTTAGGTTTTCGGCGATCTTCCGCGCCCGAGGGTAGGCCGAATCCGCAAAGACGATAAACGAGAGGGCGTCGACGATTTCCCCGTTTAACAAAAAGTCCAGTTTAACCAGTTTCGATTCCCGGTACTCCTTGAACTCATAGTCAAAGGAGGCGTAGCCCTTGGTGCGGGACTTGAGGGCGTCAAAGAAGTCGTAGATAATCTCGGCCAGCGGTAGCTCGTAATGGAGCTCGACCCGGGTTTCCTCCAGGTAGCTCATATCAAAATAGATGCCTCTCCGCTCCTGGCAGAGGGTCATGATATTCCCTACAAACTCCACCGGGGTCAGAATATTGGCCTTGACATAGGGCTCCTCTGCCTTGGCGATCAGCGTCTGGTCGGGGTAGTTGGTGGGGTTGTCGATATAGATGACGCTGCCGTCGGTCTTGGTCAGCCGGTAGATAACCGACGGGGCGGTGGTAATCAGGTCCAGGTTAAACTCCCGTTCCAACCGTTCCTGGATGACTTCCAGGTGGAGAAGTCCCAAAAATCCGCAGCGGAAACCGAATCCCAGCGCCACCGACGTCTCCGGTTCAAAGGAAAGGGATGCGTCGTTTAGCTGCAACTTTTCCAGCGCCTCCCGCAGGTCGGGGTAGCGGGCGCCGTCCGCCGGATAGATACCGCAATAGACCATCGGGTTGACCTTGCGGTAACCTTCTAGGGGCTTTTCAGCCGGGCGGTCGGCCAGGGTGACGGTATCGCCCACCCGGGTATCGGCAATCGACTTAATCGACGCGGTGATGTAACCCACGTCGCCGGCCTCCAAGGCATCGCAGGGGTTGAGTTTAGTGGCCCCCATATGGCCGATTTCGACCACGTCAAACTCGGCTCCGGTGGCCATCAGCCGGATGCGGTCGCCCTTTTTGAGCCGTCCTTCCTTAATCCGGACGTAGATGATAACCCCTCGATAGGCGTCATAGTAGGAGTCGAACACCAGGGCTTGCAGCGGCGCCTCGGAATCCCCTTTGGGTGCCGGAATATCCGAAACAATCCGTTCCAACACCTCTTCGATGCCGATACCGGCTTTCGCGGAAATACGGGGGGCGTCCATAGCCGGCAGGCCGATGACGTCCTCAATTTCCTGGCAGACCCGGTCAGGGTCGGCGGCCGGGAGGTCGATTTTGTTGACCACCGGCAGCACCTCCAGGTTGTGGTCCACCGCCAGGTAGGTATTGGCCAGCGTCTGAGCCTCAATGCCCTGGGAGGCGTCCACCACCAGCACCGCCCCTTCGCAGGCGGCCAGCGAACGGGAGACCTCATAGTTAAAGTCCACGTGGCCGGGGGTGTCGATCAGGTTAAACTCATAGACCTCGCCATTTTTGGCGGTATATTGCAGGTTGACGGCGCGGGCCTTGATGGTGATGCCCCGCTCCCGTTCGATATCCATATTATCCAGCAGCTGGTCTTCCATATCCCGTTCGGCGACGGTGCTGGTCAGTTCCAGAATCCGGTCGGCAAGGGTAGATTTGCCGTGGTCGATATGGGCAATGATACAGAAGTTGCGGATATGATCCATCGGAAACGACATATATCTTTTCTTTCCTTTCCAAAGTATGCACAGTGAACCTCTTTCCGCCCGGTGGGTAGAAATAGGCAGTATAAAATAAGTATAGCATATTTTCAGAGGTTTGAACAGGTGGGGATATTACAAAAAGCAACCTATTTACGCTAGATAAAATTATCCAGGAAAAGGAACCTTTTTTAAACCGGTCTTCTTCGGCTGGACAAACCAATAAAAATTATGCTCTTCCCGGAACATGTCCAAGAAAGAGCAACTAAAAAAGTTTATCTGCACACTTACGGTATGGCAATGCGGATAATCCCCAATATCAGCAGGTGGACCGGGTAAAAGAAGTAGAAAAACCATTTGGAAAACTTTCTTCCCTTTTCCGCCCGTTTCCCGTTATAGAAGTACACGATCACGATGCCCGCCAGAACAATACCCGCCATACATCCAATGGCATAAACAAGGTTTAACCCAATAGAAAAACGACCAATACCACCGGCAAAACTCATGACACCAAACAACAGGGCAGAAAAAGCAAAAGCGGCTTTTGTTTTCTCTTTCGATCCTCTCGCCCAGACAAATAACAGGGTAAAGACCGGTGCCAGCAGGGCCCAATCAGAAAAGAGGGACAATATGGTCAAACCTACCACTATGAGGATCTTTAAAGGCTTATTCTGTACCTTATCCAGGGTAAAAAGTATGCCAAAACAGATCAGTAGAGTAAACAGCATATTAAAGCCACAAAACTCCAACACCCCTTTTTCTGTGAACGCCAAACAATATGGAATTTCAGAAATCAGAGCGAATAAGGCCAACCGCAGAGCATACCTTCCTTTAGAATGGGTATATTGATACCCTTCCATAAGGAAATAACACATTGTGACCGCTGTAAAATATCCAATATCCAGAAAAAGTTCCGACCAAAAGTGCCCTGGCTCCATAAAAATGGTGGAGATATGGTTTAAGAGCATCGTAAACATCGCGGCGTACTTGATGACATCCCGGTTTAAGCCCTTAGTCTGCATGGAAAAGCCTCCTATTATTTACCCATCTACTTTCAGTATACAGAAGGCATTTTAGAGAATAAATGGCTTTTCATTAACGGCGGATGAATAAAAGAAATCTGATTATGTCCTTTTTTGCCCATAACCTATTGTCTCTTTTGATGATTGGATATTCCAGTTTTCACCCATTTCCCTTCCACGCATATGATGGAATGACCGGTTAAACCGGCAAGCCTTTTGAAAGGTGGGATTTTCTTTGTCTGAAACCACGAAACCGCAGGGTGGGTGCGAAAACACCCCCTCGTCGGTAAACGGCAAAATGCAGTTGAACGCGCTGCCGCTGGGCATGAGCTATGTGCCGATGCAGAAATGGGAAAACCTGTATGATCCGGAGGTGGGTCTTGACCGCGGAACGATCTTTAGCTGTCTCGACCTGCCCTTTACCGGAAAGGAGGGGAAAATGTATGGAGATGCTTGAGAACCGCCTGATGAACATGCGCAGTGAAGATGGCGGTACCACCACGCCGCCAATGACCCCACCGGAAAATAAACCCGAAAACAAACCGGAAAAGCCGGACTTAAAACCCCCGTCCTGCATGACCTGTGAAGGCAAGCGGCAGCTCCTCCACAAAATCCGGGTCTGTGTCTTCGCCACCACCGAAGCACGGTTATTCATGGATACCCATCCGGAGGATAAAGCGGCCATCGCCTATTATAAGAAACACAAAGCCTCCCTCGAAGCGCTGCTCAAAGAGTGGGAAAGCTGCAGCGGTGAAGTATTTGACGGCGACCGCTGGGCCATGGTCGACACCCCCTGGCCCTGGCAGAGCTGGCTGTAAGGAGGGATTGGTATGTGGAATTACGATAAACGGCTGATGTACCCGGTGCGGGTCAAAAAGCCAGACCCGATGAGCGCATCTATTATCATCAGCCAGCTGGGCGGACCGGACGGTGAGCTGGGGGCTGCGACCCGTTATCTTCAGCAGCGGTACTCGATGCCCTACGGGGAGATTGTCGGGGTCCTGACCGACATCGGTACCGAAGAGCTGGCCCACATTGAGATGGTCAGCGCCTTAATTTACCAACTGACCCGGAACATGACCGAAGAACAGATCAAAAAAGCGGGGTTTGCCCCCTACTTTGTCGATCACACCGCCGGGGTATACCCCCAAGCGGCCTCCGGCGTTCCCTTCTCGGCCGGCACCTTGCAGGTAACCGGCGACACCTTTGCCGATCTGCACGAAGATATGGCCGCCGAACAGAAGGCCCGGCTTTCCTATGACAACATTTTGCGGCTGGTGGATGACCCCGACGTCAAAGACACCATCCGTTTTCTCCGGGAAAGAGAGCTCGTCCATTTCCAGCGGTTTGGGGAAGCCATTCGGATTGCCCAGGATAAAGTCAATGCCCGCAACTTCTACGCCTTCAACCCTTCCTTTGACACCAAAGAGGCAAACCTGTTGAAGGACTGCTGATTGATATAGAGTTTTTTGCGCCTTTAAAAAGGCGCCCTAAATTTTTTCTGTCCGACGCGGCCGCAGTCCCCGCGGGGTAAAAGGATGGACTGCTCGTCAAGCTCGCAGTCTTCCAAAAGACTTGGCCGCGGGACAGATTGGGCAAATAAACTGGGAGGGCGCTGTACAATCTAAACTGCGGCCGCAGTCCCCGCGGGGTAAAAGGATAGACTGCTCGTCAAGCTCGCAGTCTTCCAAAAGATTTGGCCGCGGGACAGATTGGGCAAATAAACTGGGGGGGGCTGCATAGGCAAAGCTGGGGAGGGCGTCGGGTAGGGAAAGAGGGTAGGTCTGGGTG
>CALXHB010000010.1 GCA_944387995.1 uncultured Clostridia bacterium
CCAGGGGCCTTTGGTCCCTGGCGCATCCAGGCGCGGAGCCTGGTCCATCCAAGTGAAACTTGGCCGGCTCCAGGCTGGAAGCCTGGTCGCTGCCATAAGGGCAGCGAAATAAGCATCCATTACGAAAAATTTGCCCTGTCTGGTTTGTCCAGACAGGGCTTTTATCATGGGATATAGGTTTCGCTGCCCTTAAGGCAGCGACAAAGTTCCGCTTTGATGGGCCAGAGACTCTGTCTCTGGACTCTGCCAGGACCCTAGCGGGCCCTGGACCCGCCTGTCCGACGCGGCCGCAGCACCCGCGGGGCAACGGTTCTGACCATTCGACAAGCGAATGGTCTTCGATAAAGACCTGGCCGCGGGGAAGATTGAGAAGGGCAGCGAAAAAAGCTCCTTACCGTTTCACCTTAAAAGCCTGAAATCCGGGATAAATCGCGCTGTCGCCCAACTGTTCCTCGATGCGAAGCAGCTGGTTATACTTGGCGACCCGTTCGCTGCGGCTGGGAGCGCCGGTCTTGATTTGACAGGCGTTAAGGGCAACCGCCAGGTCGGCGATGGTAGTGTCCTCAGTTTCACCCGACCGGTGGGAAACGATGGCGGTGTATCCTGCCCGGTGAGCCATGCCGATGGCCTCGAGGGTTTCGGAAACGGTGCCGATCTGGTTGAGTTTAATCAGGATGGAGTTGCCGCAGCCCAGCTCAATTCCTTTCCGAAGCCGTTCGGTATTGGTGACAAAGAGATCGTCACCCACCAGCTGGACTCGGTCTCCCAGCTCCCGGGTCAGCATCTGCCAGCCTTCCCAGTCCTCTTCGTCCAGTCCGTCCTCGATGGAATAGATCGGGTATTTGTCGCACAGGCCCTTCCAATGGTCCACCAGCTGGGCAGAGGTAAACCGCTGGCCGCTCTTCGGGAGGAGGTACTCTCCTTTGACGCCGGTTTTCCACTCGCTGGAGGCGGCGTCGATGGCGAGAACCAGGTCCTTTCCCGGTTGGTAACCCGCCTGTTCAATGGCCTCGAGAATCACCTGAATGGCTTCCTCGTCGCTCTGAAGGTCGGGGGCAAACCCGCCTTCATCGCCGACAGCGGTGGCCAGCCCCCGGGACTTTAGCAGTTTTTGCAGAGAGTGGAACACCTCGGTGCAGACCCGCAGCCCCTCTTTAAAACAGCAGGCCCCCACCGGCATAATCATAAACTCCTGCACGTCGACGGTGTTGGCCGCATGGGCGCCGCCGTTTAAAATGTTCATCATCGGCACCGGCAGCCGGGTCCCGTTGATGCCGCCCAGCAGCCGGTAGAGAGGGATTCCCAGTCCCTTTGCTGCCGCCTGAGCGCAGGCAATCGACACCGCCAGCAGGGCGTTGGCGCCAAGTTTTTTCTTATCCTTTGTTCCGTCTTCCCGAATCATCGCCTGGTCGATGCCGTAAAGGTTGTCGGCCTCCATTCCCAGGATGGTTTGGGCAATCGGCCCGTTGATGTTCTCCACCGCCTTGGAAACGCCTTTGCCGCCGAACCTCTTCGGGTCGCCGTCCCGCAGCTCCAGCGCCTCAAACTCCCCGGTGGAAGCGCCGCTGGGGGCGGCCCCCCGACCGATAACGCCGCAGGCCAGGGTCACTTCCGCCTCGACGGTGGGGTTGCCCCGGGAGTCGATGATCTGCCGGCCTTTGACGCCGGTGATGGTGAGCTTATTCATAGCTAAACGCCTACCTTTCATACTGTGTAACCGAAGAAAAAAGAGTTTTCAGCCTTTCGGACATTTTATTTTTTCCCGGGGGAGCGAAGGATATGCAAAAAGAAAAGGCTCCCCGCAGAAGGGAGCCCTGAAGATTATGTAATTGTTTATTTCCAGATCTTCCGCGCCAGGCCATAAAGCCCCAGTAAGAGGCCCAAGCCCGCCACCAGCGCACAGAACCCGAACACCACCCGCACGTCTCCGGTGGCCGAGAGAATCAGCGTGCCGAAAAGGTTACCAAAGATGGCGCTGACCCCCAGCGTGACCGAAGAATAGGTCATAATGGCAGTGGAACGAACCCCGTCCTCGACGATCTGGTTTAGATACCCCATCGACGCCGGCCAGATGACCGCAAAGGAAAGCCCCTGTAGCAGCTGCACCAGCAGCATCATCGTAAAGTTGACCGACAGCGCCGTCAGTCCCAGCCGGATGAGGAAGAAGAGGGCCGCGAACAGCACCACCTTTTTCGCCTGCACCCGCCGCAGCACCGCGCTCATCAAAAACATCGCCGGTACTTCCGCCAGAGCATTGAGGGCGAACACCGTCCCTACCTCTTCCGAACCGCCGCCCAATTGGGTAGTCAGCACCGGGATGAAAGAGGAAACCCCCGAGTACCCGAGGAAGAGCAGAAAGTTCATCGACAAAAGCAGCAGGTAGCATTTGTTGCGGCCGAGAATCTTAATTGTCTCGCCGGTGGAGAGGCCGTGAGGGTTGCGGGAGTTGGGCCCGCCGGAAGCCTGTTCCATCTGTTTGCGGGTGGGCAGTTCCTTAAGACTCAGGGCCACCAGAATGCTCAAAAGCCCGATGGCCGCTCCAACCCACATTCGGACCCCATGGCCGAACTGGGCGGTAATCCATCCCATCACCTGGGCGGCGATGGCAAAGAGAAGCGAGCTGGACCCCCGGCAGAGTCCGTAGTTGACCCCGGGGTATAGGTTGGTCAGCCCAATGACCCAGGCGTCCAACAGCCCCGGCATCTGGACCATGAAGATGGTGAACAGCAGCATCAACCCCATCGTCAGCACCGGCGAAAAGAGGCATTGGGAGAGTAGAATCATCGTCGGCAGGGCGCAGATGGTCATTGCGATATACACTCGCTTGTGGGAGATGAAGTTGTCGCAGATGTAGCCGGAAATCGGCTGGGCAATAAACGACAGGACACTGGTGGCGGTCATCATCCCGGTGGCGGTGGCGGAAGGGTAGCCGTAATCGGTGAGCATGTTGACGATAAAGCTGGAATAGGCGCAGTAGCTGGCCCAGAAGAGGGCCTGCACCAGCATCCCCTTCACCTGGATTTCGCGGGTTTTGTTCATGTCAATCGTCCTTTCCCCTTAGGGGCATTTACTAGGACTATTGTAGCACAGTTTGGGTTCATTGTCTCGCAATTTTGCAAAATCCGTGAATTTATGCAAAAATTATTCTCTTCTAACCCTTTCCGCTGTCGCATACATTTCTTTGCAAATGACTTTTAAGAGACGCGAAGGAAGAAGGATGACAGATGAAATTTTACCCGGAAGGAATCCTCTATGAAACCGCCGCCAACCGGGCGGCACTGCACAGCCAGGCGACCCTGGCGGAAGCAATGGAGAAGGGACAGATTTTGGAGGCCAAGGCGGCTCTCTGCACCGAAGGGCACGACCTGGTGGTCCGGCTGCCGGCAGGGGAAGGGTTTATCCCCCGGGAAGAGGCGGCCGCCGGGATTCGGGAGGGAACGGTGCGGGATATCGCGATTCTCTCCCGGGTTGGCCGGCCGGTGTCGTTTATGGTGGACCGGCTGGAAGGGGAGGATGGCCAGTTTCGGGCGGTCCTTTCCCGCCGCCGGGCCCAGGAGCGGTGTCTGAAAGAGTATATCGGCGCCCTGACCCCCGGTGACATTATTCCCGCCCGAGTGACCCGGCTGGAGGGCTTTGGGGCGTTCTTTGACGTGGGGTGCGGGTTGCCGGCTCTGATGCCGATTGACATGATGTCGGT
>CALXHB010000011.1 GCA_944387995.1 uncultured Clostridia bacterium
AGTTGACCGGCAAATCGGAAACAGAATCAATGACAGCCATGGAAAAATCAGAAGCTGGCAGGACAAGTTTACCGGTTCCGGAGGCGGATATTCAGCAGTACGCGCCATTAAAGGGAAAAATGAGCATGGATACGCCTACGGGTATATCACAAACGCATTGGAAAACGGTCACCGGGTACGGGTAAGCCGCAGGCCGGGATATAAAAGCATGTCAAAACGGTTCCGTGTAGTCGGTTACGGATTCTATGCAGCCGCCAGGACGCAAAGCAAACGGCTGGCATATCAAGGTTCAGACGAACTTGCAAGATGGGTAAAACACCAGATGGAAAGAAACGGTGGATAGTGAAAACATAAATGACCATCAAAGAAGAACTCATTCGGTATGCCCACGGGTGTATCCGGGGAAATATCATTTCCGGGCAGAAGCATAAATGGGCCTGTAAAAGGCTGCTGAAAGACTTTGACCGGGAGGAAGAAGCAGATTTTCCCTATTACTGGGATGAAGAGCGGGCACAAAACATCGTCGACTGGTTTAGTATGCTGCGGCACTCGAAGGGAATTCTAGCCGGGCAGCCGATCATCCTTACCACTTGGCAAAAGTTTGTACTCTGCCAAATTTACGGGTGGAGACGATGCAAAGATGGAAAGCGACGGTTTAAAAAATCTTTCGACGAAGTGGCACGCAAAAATGCCAAAACGCAGATGGAAGCGGGCACCGCGCTATATGAATGCAGCGTGACTGCAACCGAAAACGGAGAGCTGGCGGAAATCTACACCGCAGGGACCAAGCGGGACCAATCCAAAATCCTTTTCAATGAATGTGTCAATATGCTGAAAGGCAGCCCGTTGAGATCTAAATTCAAGATCACGCGGGAAAAGATCGTACATATCAAAACCGGCAGTTTTATCAAGGCGCTATGCAAGGAGGACGGCCAGAAAGGCGACGGAACCAACCCCGCGCTGTTGGTGCTGGACGAATATCATCAGCACGCGACCACAGAGTTTTACGACCTGGGGCTGGGCAGCAACACCAAAGAGCCGCTGCTCATGATTATTACAACGGCGGGCAGGGATTTATCCTATCCCTGTTATACCCAGGAGTATGACTACTGCTCCAAGCTGCTGGACCCGGGTAATGATTCAGTAGAAAACGAAGAGTACTTTGCGGACATTCTGGAAGCGGAAAAAGGGGACGACCTGGGCGCGGTTAACACTTGGATAAAAGCTAACCCAATTCGCTCCTCCTACCCGGAAGGGCTGGAAAAGCTGAAAGGTGATTATGAATTGGCCATGGCCGTACCGGAAAAGATGATCACTTTCCGCACCAAGTGCCTAAATCAGTGGGTGCAGGCCACCGAGAACGGATACATGGACATGGAAAAATGGCGGCGCTGCAAAGTCGACAAGATGCCTTATGACCTAAAAGGGAAAGAAGTGTATGTGGGATTTGACTTGTCAGCCAAAATCGACCTGACCAGCGTATCGTTTATTCTACCGGTTCTGGATGGAGATACCGTTAAATACTGCCTTTACTCCCACAGTTTTGTCCCCAGTGAAGAAAAGCTGCGGGAACGGGAGGTCAAAGACAAGGCACCCTATACGGCTTGGAGGGAAATGGGGTATCTAACGGTCACCAACAGCGAGATCGTAGATCAGTCGGCAGTCATGGACTATGTGCTGAAAACCTGTAAAGATAACGGATGGGCGATTGTGTGTTTATGCTTTGACCCATCCGGAGCAGGAAAACTGATGATGGACCTGTCCAATGAGGGGTACGACGTGGAAGAAGTCTACCAATCGCAAAGAAGCCTCAACGAAGCAACGCTCGGTTTCCGAGAGCAGGTGTACTGCGGCAATGTGATTTATGAAAACAATCCACTTTTGACCTTTGCGATGGGAAACGCGATTGTCAGAAGCAATCAGGGATATATCAAAATTGACAAAGACGTAAAGAAAAAGAGAATCGACCCGGTCGATGCGACATTATGTGCATTCAAGCTGGCCATGTATCACGAATTTCCAGGAGGGAGCCAGCCGATTGATGATTGGCTGGATTCGGACGAATGGTAAGGAAAAGAGGTGATGAAAAGTGAAAAAGAAGAAGAAAACAGCAGCTCCAAAAGCGGCCAGTGTGCAGCGCAACATTACGCTGGAAGATCTGGGGGACTTTTATCCGGTCCAAACACCCGGCAGAAAAGAAAGCCTTTATGCCGCCACCTACTACGCCTGTATGCGGATTCGGTGCGATGCGTTGGCCAAACTGCCCATCAAAGTCTTGAAGCAAGAAAGCCAGGGCGGATCGAAGAAAATGCGTAATCATCCGCTGTGGGAACGGCTGGCGCTGCGGCCAAACAACAATATGACTGCCTATGACCTGATATGGGCGACAGAGTTTCAACGGTTGGACACCGGTCGGGCATACTGGGTGCTAAATACCGATGGCTATGGGAAGGTAACCGGCATTTATCTATTGGATTCCAGAAGGGTACAGATTTTTATAGACAATACCAAGAGCGGGGACGTACCCCCTAAAGTATGGTACATCTATAATGACCCTGTGAAAGGAGAGCTCGTTTACCGGCCGGAAGAGATCGCCAGCTTTCAGAATTTCGCGCCGGACGGCATTCAGGGCGAAAGCATCCGGAAGTATCTGGCAGACGTTATCCAAAACGAAAACGACGCCACCGCCGTTTTACGGGATAAATACCGGTCAGGTTTGCAGGACCCTATCATTGTGCAGTATATCGGAGATCTGGACAAAACAAAACAGAATAAAATCAAGAAAAAGTTTGAAGATCTGGGCGGAGCCAAAAAAGCTGGGCAGGTGGTTCCTATACCGACTGAGTTTAAGGTATCCCAATTGGAAACCAAGCTGGTCAACAACCAGTTTTTTGAGTTACAAGGTTTGACCGAGCGGCAGATTGCCAACGCATTCGGCGTTAAAAGCCACCAGCTGAACGATCTTTCCAAAGCGACCTACGCCAATATTGCCGAGCAGAACCGAGCTTTCTACTCTGACACCATGCAGGGAACCATCACCGCCTATGAGCAGGAGATGGATTGGGTGCTGCTTACCGAAAGGGAGCGAAAGCGGGGATTATATATCCAGTTTAACGTAGACGCCATGCACAGCAGCGATCCGGAAAGCCGGATGACCGCTTATGTAAACGCGGTGAACAACTCCATCCGGACGGTTGCAGAAGTCCGTGAAATGGAAGGGCTGCCCTTTATTCCGGGAACCGACCGGCTACTGCGCGGTAACGGCGCAGGAATCTGGCTGGAAGACTTGGGCAAGCAGTATACGAAAAATTCAGCGAAAGGAGGTGAAGCAAGTGCAGAAACGCAAATTTCTGAACCGGCTGAGTCCAAATGAGTATTCTCTATATGGAGAGATCGTCATGGACGAGGGATATAAATGGTCAGATGATGACGTCTGTCCTTCAGACGTACTGGAAATGCTGAGGGAAGCCGGCGGAAATGACATCCTGTTGCACGTCAACAGCCCCGGCGGTGACGTATTTTCCGGCTTTGCGATTTATAACCAGCTGATGGCTTATCCCGGTAAAATTACGGTGAAAATCGAAGGGTTGGCCGCCAGCATCGCCAGCGTCATCGTACTGGCAGCAGATGAGATCATCATGCCGGAAAACGCATATATGATGATACATCGCGCCTGGTGTTACGCATCCGGTAATGCTGAGGAGCTGTCTAAGCAGGCAGAAATACTGGAACAGATAGACAAAAGTATGCTGGAAGTATATCAGAAGCGGCTGAACCATCCGGAAGATACAGACAGGCTGAAAGAAAAAATCGCCGCAGAAACCTGGATGAACGCCAGAGAAACCGCTGAACTGTTTTCGGGGATAACCGTCACAAAAGCGGACAAAATCGCCGCCTGTGCCGGTGCAGCTGCCTATCTGGATATGCTTGGAGCAAAGCTGCCGGACGGTATGAAAGAAACAGATGAACAAGCACAGCTGGAAGCCCAGAAGATGAGAATGCGGCTTCGGTTAATGGAAGTGGAGGGAGAGTAATTGTCGAGATTTGACAGCGCAAAACGGGTCATGTCCGGCACCTGGGGAGAGGTCTGGTTTGACGGCGATCTGGTTAGCGAAGTGGACAAGTTTTCCGCAAAAGTGACCTACAACAAAAGTGACATTGGCCGCAACGGGGAAATGGGCATCGACACCAAAGTAACCAGTTACAAGGGAACCGGCTCCGTGCGGATGCACAAGGTGAATTCCCGGATGATTCACCTGATTGCGGATGAAATCCGAAACGGGCACGATGTCAGGTTTACCTTCATCGGGAAACTGGCAGACCCGGACGCTTATGGTTCCGAAAGGATTCGGTATAAAAACGTCAGCCTGGATGAGTTGACGCTGATGGACTGGGAAAACAATCAGCCGGGCGTCATCGAAACACCGTTCACGTTTACTGACTATGAGGTACTGGACAGCGTAGATTCAATCTACGAGTAAAAGAGGTGAGTAAATAATGGGACTGCCAAACGTAACTGTCGCGTTTAAAACGACCGGTATCACCGCAATTAAGCGGTCGGAGAAGGGCGTAATTGCCCTGATTCTGAGGGATTCAGCCAAACAGGGAAGCTATACGCTGCTGGATATCACCGATATTCCCGAGGGACTCAGTGCGGATAACCTAAACTGCATCAAAAGGACCTTCACCGGATATCAGACTCCGCCCAAAAAGGTGCTGCTCCATGTCATTGGAATGGAAGATCAGATGACAGACGCGCTGAATTGGGCGGAAACACAGGAGTTTGACTATTTGGTCGGGCCGTTGACTATCACGTCGGAAGAATCGGAGTCCATCGTCAGTTGGATTAAATCTCAGCGGGAGAACGAAGACCGAAAGTTTAAGGCGGTTTTACCGAACGAAGAAGCAGATTATGAAGGTGTGATCAACTTTGTGACCGACAATATTCAGACCGCAGACGGGACCTATACAGCGGCGCAGTTCTGCTCGCGGATTGCCGGACTGATTGCCGGAACGCCTATGACCATTTCCTGTACGTTTGCCCCTTTGCCGGAAGTGCAGGATGTGACCCGGCTGACCAAAGAGGAAGCAGACGAAGCCATCGACGCGGGCAAATTCATCCTGGAAAATGACGGCGAAAAGGTCAAAACCGGACGCGGAGTAAACAGTTTTGTGACCACCACCGAAGGGAAAGGCGATGCCTTTAAAAAGATCAAGATCGTAGAAGCAATGGACATGATCCGATTTGACATTCGGAAAACCGCCGAAGACAACTACATCGGAAAATATGCCAACAGCTACGACAACAAATGTCTGCTGATTTCTGCCATCAAGGGGTATTTTGAGCAGCTGGAGCTGGACGGCATTTTGGAGAGAAACACGTCGGAAGTTGGAATTGATCTGGAAGCCCAGAAGGTTTATCTCAAGTCCAAAGGGGTAGACGTAACCGAAATGACGGATCAGCAGATCAAGGAAGCCGGGACAGATGACCAGGTATTCCTTTACGCCAAGATCCAGATTCTCGACGCCATCGAAGACATTACCTTAAACGTCACCATCTGATAAAAAGGAGAGAGCAAAGTGAAAAAAATCGAAGAACTCAGAGCAGCGCTTGAATCCAAACGCAAAGAGGCAGAGGCCCTGCTGGATGCGGGAAAAATCATGGATGCGAAAGCCAAAATGGAAGAGGTTGAAGCTGCAAAAGTCGCCGTAGATATGCAGGCAAAGCTGGACAAGATGGAAGAGGAAGACGTCAAAAACCGGCACGGTGCCAGAAAAAGCGAAACCATTCCCATGGATTCTGTCAAGGCTCTAGCGGCTGCCGCCCGCCGTGGATTCAAGG
>CALXHB010000012.1 GCA_944387995.1 uncultured Clostridia bacterium
CAGTCGATCACCGGCAAAGCCCCCTTTAAGGGCATCAACCCCGACGAGTGCGTGGCGATTGGCGCCTCCCTCCAGGCCGGCGTGCTGGCAGGGGCGGTCCATGGTCTGCTGCTGTTGGACGTCACCCCCTTGACCCTCGGTATTGAGACGATGGGCGGGGTTTTCTCCCCGATTATCCACCGCAATACCACCATCCCGGTCAAAAAGACCGCCATCTATACCACCGCCGCAAACTTCCAGACGTCGGTGGAAATCAAGGTCTTCCAAGGGGAGCGGCAGATGACCCGGGGCAATAAGCTGCTGGGTAACTTCCGTTTAAATGGGATCACCCGGGCGCCCCGGGGGGTTCCGCAGATCGAGGTCACCTTTGAAATCGACGCCAGCGGCATCGTCCATGTGACCGCCCGGGACAAAGCCACCGGCCGGGCCCAGGACATCACCATCACCGCCTCCGGCAATCTCTCTCAGGCGGAAATCGACCGGGCTGTGGCCGACGCCAGAGCCTACGCGGGAGAAGACCGGCTGCGCAGAAAGCAGGCGGCTGCCCGGGACGCCGCCGAAGCGGTTCTCTACCGGGCCGAGGCGGTCGACCGCAAGTCGATGAGCCGGACGGAGAAAAAACGGTTTGACGAGGCCGAAAAACGGCTGCGCAAGGCCATCCGCGGCAAGGACAGCGGGGAGATGGAACAGGCAGCGGCCGAAGTGGAACGGTTGGCCAAACGGTAAAGTCTGACTCTTTATATCTAGATAAAACCGACGTCTTTTGAACCGGAAGGGTTTCAGAAGACGCCGGTTTTTTGCATCTGGATTTCCTCCCTTGCCCGGCGGGGATAAATCGTGTATAATGAGAAAAAAAGGAGGGGAGTCGCTGTGCTCAGATTTGTAACCGGCGGGGCCGGGACGGGAAAATCCAGCTGGATGGTGCAGGAGATGCGCCGTCTGCGCCAGGAGGGAAAAACGGTCCTCTATCTGGTGCCGGAACAGTATTCGTTTGAGATGGAGCGGCGGCTGTACGGGGATGATATCCTGGTGTACAGCATGGAGCGGCTGGCGGACGCGATCTTCCGAAAATGCGGGGGACTGGCCGGAGCCTACGCCAGCGATACGGTGCAGCTGCTTCTGATGCGGGAGACGCTGCGGGATGTAAAGGACGGCCTTTCGCTCCTCCAAAAAAGCGCTCTGCGGCCGGGGTTCGCGTCGGGAATTTTAAGTCTGCGGGCGGAACTGGCCCGGGCCGGGGTGGATGCCGGAAAACTGGAAGAGGCTGCCCACAATCTCATCCCCGAGGCGGGGGAAGGAGACCTTTTGCCCTTAAAGCTTAAGGACCTGGCGCTGATCTTTTCCGGATATGAAGCCGCCCTCTGCCGGTCCTTTTTAGACCCCACCGCCCGGCTGGCCAGAGCGGTGGAGAAGGCCAAGGAGAGCAACTTTTTTGCCGGGTGCTATCTCTTTGCCGACGAGTATAAGAGCTTTACCGCCGTACAGTTGGAGATGCTTTCCCTCGCCATCCGCCAGGCGGAGTCGGTGACCGTCGCCCTCTGTGACGATGGGGCACGGAACGGCGACGGACTCTTTGACGGAGTCCGGGAGACCGCCCGCAAGCTCAAATCCGCCGCTGCTAAGGGAAACGTGCCGGTCGGAAAGCCGGTGGAACTGGGGACGCCTTACCGGTTCCGCTCCCCGGAAATCGGCTGGTTCGGCGGGGAACTGTTTAAGGCTTCCCCGGAGGCGTTTTCCGGTCCTGCCCCCGGGATTATGGCGGTGGAGCTGGAAAACGGGTACGAAGAATCCTTTTACGCCGCCGCCCAGATTCAAACCCTGGTCCGGGAGGAGGGCTATCGGTATGAGGATATTGCCGTCCTGTCCCGGGATATGGAGTCCCGCCGCAGCCTGTTGGAGGCGGCTTTTGACCGGTATGGCGTTCCCTATTTTCTCGACAGCGGCCGGACGGTGGAATCTTCGCCGGTCATCCGCTTTGCCCTCCATCTGCTGGGGATTATCCTAAAGCCCCTCGACCGGGAGGAGGCGCTGATGCTGTTAAAATGCGGGCTGCTGCCGGTGGATTTGGAGGAGCTTTCGGCCTTTGAGGAGTACACCTACGTTTGGGACCTCACCGGCTACTCGCTGGCCCGGCCCTTTACCGAAAACCCAGCCGGTTTTTCCGAGCGGGGGATGGAGGATCGGGACCGGGAGAAGCTCGCCCGGGCGGAAAAGGTCCGCCAGCTGCTTCTGCGGCTCCACAGCCGCTTTAAAGAAGCCCTGGAGAAGGAAGGTCCCGCTCGGGGACTTTACCGGGTGATGGAGGATGAACAGGTAACCCGCCTGGTCCAGGAGCGGCTGGACAACCTCCTGGATGCCGGGGAAGAGCAGGAGGCGGAGGACCTGCGGCTGGCTTGGGACAGCCTGATGGGATTTCTGGATGCGGTGGAGACGGTGCGGCAGCTGCGGGCAGAGTCGGGGGAGGAGATGGAGGTCTCCGAGTGTATTGAACTGCTGCGCACGGTAGCGGCTGACACCCCCTTGACCCCTCGTCCCCAGACGCTGGACAGCGTCCTGGTGGGGGACCTTTCCCAAATCCGCACCGGGGAAAAGCGGGCGGTTTTGATCCTCGGCTGCAATGAAGGCGTTTTCCCCCGGCAGGTTTCCCCTGAAGGGGTGTTTACCAACGGCGAACGGGAAGCCCTGGTCTCCTTGGGACTGCCGCTCCAGGGACAGGACGGGGAGAAGATGGTGGACGAGCGGTTTTCGGCCTATAAAGCGGTCACGACCCCGTCGGAAAAACTGATTCTCACCTGGAGCGTTTCGGACGCCGCCGGTGGGGTGCTGTCCCCGTCGGAAGTGGTGCTTTCGCTGCGGGCGGCGGTCCCTGGGGCCACCTATCAAACCGGACGGACCTTACCCCCTTACTTTTTCAGCCAGAGCCTCTCCACCGCCTTTTTGCAGGCCGCCCGTCTGCCGGAAGGGGAGGAGCGCCGGACGCTGGAAAGGCTGCTGGAGGGGGATGACCTTTGGAAAAACCGGCTAATAAAACTCCGGAAGGCCGCCGCCCGGGTGGAGCAGCAGCCGGTGTCGGAACCGGCCGCCGAAGCGCTGTTTGCTCCTCTGCGGGACGACCGGGGAGCGCCCCTGTTCAGCTTTTCTCCCACCCAGGTGGAAAGGTATTTCAGCTGTCCCTTTGCCTATTTCTGCCGGTACGGTCTCGGCATCCGCACCCCGGTCAAGGCGGAGTTAAACCCCCTCGCCCGGGGGAGCATCCTCCACTTCCTCTTCCGGCGGGCGCTGGAAACCGACGGTTTTACCAGCCTGCCGGCGGAGGAAATCCATAAACTGACCATCTCCCTGCTGGCGGAATACCTGGATTCCGCCCTCGGCGGACAGGAGGAAAAGAGCGGGAAGTTTTTATACTATTTCCATCG
>CALXHB010000013.1 GCA_944387995.1 uncultured Clostridia bacterium
GTCATAGTCTTTTACCTCCAATTATATTTTCATGACTTGTCCGGGGTCTCTCCCCGAACCTACCCTACCAAAACCGGGTTTCGTTTCAGTAAGTTTCACAACGTGTTTTATTATAATCGAATGCAAACAGTTTGTCAAGCTGAAATTCGGGGATTTTTTAATTTACAGACCCCATTCTCCCCATTTCTCGCGATTTTGCTTCTTTTATCTCACTTTCTCATTCTCCATTTCATTTTTGCCTTTTCGACGGAGTCTGCGCAGCTTATGCAAAATCCCGGGGAAGGGGAGAGGAAAATTTATGAAAAAGTGCGGAGACAATCAAAAGACGGTGAGAAATTCCCACCGTCTTTTCAGCTTCTTCCTATTAAATAGCGAGGGTCTTAATCCTAAAACAGGGCGAAATTATTTTTCGCAGAAGATCTCGATCAGTTCGCCGTTTAACCCTCTGACGAAGGCAAGCCGCACCGGGAAGGGTTCAGCCGACGGGATAACCGCATCTTTCGGCTGGGTCTCTTCGGTGGCGCCAGCGGCCAGGGCAGCGGCATAGCAAGCGTCGGTGTCGTCGGTTTTGACGGCGATATGGAGCCAGCGGCTGCCTTTTTCCTCGCCGCCCTCAGCTCCTCCGAAGATCTCGAGGATGGCGTCTCCGCCCATATCCATCATGGCGGCGGGTTTCTCGTCCCCCCAACGGCGGAGCAGGGTAAAGCCGAAGGCCTTTTCATAAAACGCGACGGTCTCGTCCAGGTTGACAGCCGACAAAGCCACATGGTGCAGTCCATTTTTCATTTTGCATACCTCCATCAATAAGACTGATTGTTTTCACAAACATAAACGGTAACGACCGTTCCGCTTTCCAGGTCATACTTGCTGCCCTCCAGATGGTCGGTGCCGATCACATAGCCGGAGGGGGAGTTGGTGCTTTCCCGTATTTCCACCTTGTAGGGAATGGAGAGGGCGTCCAGTTCAGCGGTATATTCGTCCTGTGTCTTCTTGTCCCAATCGGGGAGGGTGACATACTGACTGCCCCGGCTGACCCGGACCTGAACGGTGGTGCCGTCCTCTACCGAAGTTCCCACCGAGGTGTCCTGCCAGATGATGACCCCTTCGGCGTTGGACTCGCTGTAAATGTACTCGGGCTGTACCGTGATATGGCCGGTGATTTCGCCATCGGCCAGCACGTCCTCGATCTGCCGGCCCACCAGCTGCACCATCGTCCAGCCGGCTTCACTGGAAGGTTCGCTGGAGGGTTCACTGGAGGATTCCTCAGAAGAGGATTGCGGCTCCGATTCCGAGGACGAGGAGGGCGCAGAAGAGGTGGAGGAAGAGGGCGGGGTGTAATTGCCGAAGCCGGAACTCTCGGAGGAGCTGACCCCGTCCGAATCGGAGGTGACGATGTTGTCTTTATAGGATTCCTGGTTGCTTCGGCCGCCGAACAGGAACCAGAAGGTGAAGATCAGGATGACCAGCAGAATCGGCAGGGTAATCATCATTGTGGTGAGGACGATATTCCGCCCGCCCTTTTTCTCCTCGGTTCGTCCGCGGCCCTGCTGGACCTGCTGGACGGGAACCTGCCGCCCGTTGGAACGGTTCTGCTCCGAATGGTTTTGAGGCCGTTGTTGAGGGCGCTGCTGCTGCACCCGCTGCTGCGGGGGACGCTGTTGGGAGGAATTGTGGTTCTGCTGCGGCCGCTGCTGGCGGACTGGTTCCCGCCGTTCTCCCTGGACAGGGCGGCGGTTTTCCGCCGGCCGACGGGGGGCTTCGTGGTTGATCTCCCCGGTGACCGGCGGAATGGCCACCGTCGGCGCGTCGCTGGGGGTGCCGGTTTTAACGGTGTTCAGCCGGTTGACCAGTTCGGGGATGGTGTGAATCCGGTCTTCCGGCCGGATGGCCAGCCCTTGCATAATCGCCTGGGAGACCCGGGTGGGCACCGTTTCATTCCGCTCCCGGGGCCGGACCAGTTCCGTTTCCGGCGAACGGATCAGCGCTTCCGGCGGGTTTAAGCCGGTGACGCAGAGGTATAAAACGGCACAGATGCCGTAAATATCGGTCCAGGTGCCGTGGGGGGCGGTGGAGGAGTACTGTTCCGGGGCCGAAAACCCGGGGAAGAGTTCCGCCGCCAGTTCGGTCCGGGCGGCCCGCACCGCACTGATGCAGAATCCCGACAGTTTCGCCTTGCCGGAAGGGGTGATGTAGACCGTCTGGGGGCTGATGCCCCGGTGGATGATGCCATCCTCGTGGATCAGCTGCATCGTCCGGATCACCGGCATCATCAGTTCGTAGGTTTCCCCCCAGGTCATCATCATCCCCCGGCGCTCCAGGTGCTTTTCCAGCGTCTCGCCCAGAGGGTATTCGGACACCGCGTAGACGGTGCCGTTGTCCTCGGCAATGTCTAAAATTTGGGCCAGGCAGGAGATCGAGCGGAGCCGGGCGATCTTTTCGTTTACCTCAAGGAAGTCGCTGAGGTAGGTTTTAAACTGGATCTGGCAGTTGGGCCGGACCTCCACCGTCCGGCCGTCCTCGGCCCGGGTGACCAGCGCGTCGGGGAAAAATTCCCGTATCGACACCTTCCGGTCGGAAACGGTGTCGTAGCCGATATATGTAACACCTTCGCCGTTATAGCTTAGTACTTTGCCGGCCAGGTACCGGCCGCCGATCAGAGAACGAGGGGGGAGGCAGGACTGAATCCGCGGTCCATTTTCGGAGTACCCGCAGTAGGGGCAGACGGTCAGATCCCCTTTGTTCTCCATACATCCCATACAGAGATTCTCGTTCATCCAGCATCATTCCTTTCTGCGTCCGGACGGGGGTCCGCCTGCGGAGCTTTCATGCAG
>CALXHB010000014.1 GCA_944387995.1 uncultured Clostridia bacterium
GTTTATGTTTAGAGCCCTGTCCGGCAATGCCGGGCAGGGCTCTTTTTATGATTATGTTTTGTTTGTTTCGGTGCCCTTAAGGCACCGACAAAGCTCCGCTTTGAGGGGCCAGGCTGCGCGCCTGGACGCGCCAGAGGACCAGCCTCTGGACTCCGCCAAGGGCCAAAGGCCCCTGGACCCCGTATCCGACGCGGCCGCACACCCCGCGGGGTCACGGTTCGGACCATTCGACAAGCGAATGGTCTTCGATGAGGACCTGGCCGCGGGGGAGGTTCGGCGGGTAGCCGGAAGGCTGCGGGAAAAAGCTTATTGCAGGGAAGGTTGGATAAAAAAGGGCCCGGCCCCGTGGTTTGATCGGGGCCGGGCTTCATTTATTGGAATCGAGGACAGGCTTATTTATTGGTAAAACGGAACTCGATGCTGCCCGTACCGGTGGAGACACTGCCCTGGTAGGGGGCACTGCTGCTGCCGAGGGTGACCGAACCGTTTTTGCTGGTGCCGGAGGGGCTCTGAATGGTCCCCATGGAGTTCGTTAGATTGACGTAGTAGTCGGAGGCGCTTCCCCGAATCGCCATCTCTACTTCGCCGCTGCCGGTGGAGAGGTCAAAGTTGTGAATCGGGCCGCTTGCTTCAATATCGCCCATGCCGGTTTCGCCCGACAGGGTCTCGATGGTCGAGCCGCTGACGTCCAGTTCACCCATGCCGGTGGTGAGGGAGGCCGCATTGGCGGTGCCGTTTTCCAGCGAGATGTCCCCCATGCCGGAGACGGCTGCAATGTTGGTGGCGGTGAAGTTTTCGATGTCGATATCCCCCATGCCGGTGGAGACGGTGATTTCCGAGACATTCGCCTGCTTGAGCTCAAAGTCGCCGGTGCCGATTTCCGCCGTCAGGGTGTCCAGAGCGGTGTTCTGGGGAAGGGTGATATAGACCACCCGGTCGTCGTCGTCAAAGTAGGTGACCTCTTGCTGGGAGGTGACCGTTACGGTGTCGTTTGCCTGGTCATAGCTCCAGTCGAGGTCGCCGACCCCGCGGCCGCTGACGTCAAAGGTTTTGCCCTGCTGGACCTCGACGGTGGCGGACTTGACGTCAATCTTGAGGGCCAGAAGGTCCGCGGCGGTCAGGACGGAGGCGTCTTCCGGCCGGGAAAGGGCTGCCGCCGTATCGTTGGAGGCGACAGAGGTGGTGGAAGAGCTCTCCGGGGTGGAAGCGGAAACAGAAGGAGCGGAGGGCGCAGAGTGTGCGGAAGGGGTGGGGGATCTGTAATCATCATCGTCGTCGTGCCAGAAGCCCAGTTCAAACTCCCCGTCCTCCCGGTTCACTCCGACGGTGATAAAGCGGGAGTCGTAGCCCGTGGCGCCGTGGGCAAGGGTGGTGGCGAAGATTCCAGCGCCTGCAATGGCGACAATACCGCCGGCGATTACGCAGATAAGGGTTTTTTTCATCTTGAGACCATCCTTTCTAGCTCAGTTTCAGTGGGAAAGATTTGCAACGAATTTTTTTAACTGCCCGTAGGCTTTTTTACAGGTGGAAGAGATGGTGCTGGCAGCCTTTTTCGACCACTGGCGGATATGGGGCCAGCTTTTTTTCCAGAGGAGGCCCAGAAGCGGGAAGCAGATCATCGCGCCGCCCAGGCCCATCAGCCCAACCGAGAGGACAAAGGCGCCGTTTAGCGGGTCGGTAAAGAGAAGCCATATCCCCAGCATCAGGCAGATGATGCAGACCACCGCGCAGGCTAATGCCACGGCCAGTACCGCTATCAGCACCGCCAGGACCGCGAGCACCGCCGCGAAGAGGACTGCCGCCAAGACCAGGAGGGCGGTCAGCCAGATGGGGGAGGAGATCAGCGCCAGCACCACCACCGCCAGTTTCAGCCCCGCGGTATCCGATTGGGCGGGAGAATTTTTCCCGGGGGTTCTCCAGGACTGGGCGCCGACGATATTTCCCTCGCCCGAGAGGATTTTGTTTGCGACGTTTTCGGGGGAACCAAGTTCTTTGATGACCGCCTGCTCGTTTTCCGGGCCGGCGTCGTCAAAATATTCTTCATAGAACTGGATAGCGTTTTCCCGCTCTTCCGGCGGGAGAAGATGGAGCCGACCCCGCAGCTCTGCAATAAATTCAGTTCTGGTCATAGGTGTTTTCCGTCCTTTCTTCCAATAAATGACCGTCCGGTGTCATCAGCCGGTCGACCTGTTCGCGAAAGCTTTTCCATTCGCGTAAATACTCCCCATACATCTGCCGCCCTTTATCGGTCAGCTGGTAATAGCGGCGGTTCCGTCCCATGTACGGCTGGTCGTAGGATTGGACCGCGCCGTCCTTTTGCAGCCGCCGCAGCACCGGGTATAAGGTGGATTCCGAAATGTCCACTACCTGCCGGATCTGCTGGGTCAGCCGGTATCCATAGGCGTCCTCCCGCGCCAGTACCGCCAGTACACAGGCGTCCAGCAGGGTTGAGCCAATTGTAAATGCCATGCGCTCCCTTCTTTCTGTTGGGATGTAATATTGTTTCTGTGTCTATATTATACGACGTATAATATTAGTTGTCAATAGGATATTGTAAATTTAAAAGTTTCTTAAAAAAGCCCGGTGTAAGCCATTTCCCCGGAAAACTGCCAAAAGAGTCCGTAAAAGGTATGTTGGAAAAATTGACAGTTATCGTCTGATACAGTATAATATTTTTATAAGGATAGACCGGCCGATGGACAATTGGATGGATAGGTAAAGCCGGTCAATAGAAAGGAATGAGTGTATGAATCGTTTTGTTTCGGACGCATCCCGTGTTTCCCTCGCCCGGGAGATTGCAGGGGAAAGCATCGTGCTGCTGAAAAACAGCGGCCTGCTCCCCCTTTGCAAGGATAAGACCACCGCGGTCTTCGGCAAGGGGCAGTTTGAGCTTTATATCGGCGGTTCCGGTTCGGGGGCTTCCTCCAACAAAAATGCCGCGATTCTGATTCCCGAGCTGAAAAAGCGGGGACAGAAGCTGGTGGAGGAACTGGCCAGCTTTTACGAGGCGGGCTTTGACCCCCAGAAGGCGGAAAAGGCTATGGCCGAAATGCGGGAGAAGTTCTCCGGGCTGGTGGCGTCGGGGGCGCTGTACGAGTGGTTTGGCACCTACACCCCGCCGGAAGCGGAAACCGATGTCCCGGATGCGCTGGTGGAGGCGGCTGCCGGGGAAACCGATACCGCTCTGCTGATTCTCGGCCGCAGCTCCGGCGGCGAGGAATGTGACCGGCGGCTGGATGAGGATTACACCCTGCTTCCGTCGGAAAAGAAACTCATTGAACAGGTGACCGGCAAGTTTGCCCATGTGGCGCTGGTGGTCAACACCGTCGGGGCGGTGGACCTGGCCTGGACGGAAAAGTATTCGAATATTGAGGCAATTCTGTATGTAGTATCGCCCGGCGAACAGGGGGCCGCTGCTCTGGCGGACATTTTGGTGGGTGAGCTTTCTCCCTCCGGCAAGCTGACCTCGACGATGGTCAAAAAGTATGAGGACCACCCGGCGTCCGCCCATTTCAGCTTTAATAAGGACGACCCTTCCTCCATCCTGACCTATGAGTCCTACGGGCTGGACAAGGAGAAAAACGGCAGCGTCGGTTTTGATATGAGCCCTGTGGCGGTTTATAAAGAAGGCATCTACGCCGGTTACCGGTATTTTGACAGCTATGGGGTGGAACCGCTTTACCCCTTCGGCTATGGGCTGAGCTACACCACCTTTGCCCTCTCGGATTACGCCGTCAAGGTAGAGGGGAAAGAGCTGGTCGTTTCGGCGAAGATCAGTAACACCGGTTCCTTCCCGGGCAAAGAGACCCTCCAGGTGTATGTTTCCGCTCCGGCGGGCAAGCTGGACCAGCCCTATCAGGAGCTGAAAGGGTACGGGAAATCCTCGATGCTGGCCCCCGGCGCTTCCGAGACGGTGACCGTCACCATCCCCACCGAAAGCCTCGCTTCCTATGACGAGGAGACCGCTTCCTATATCCTCGAACCCGGCGACTACATCGTCCGGGCAGGGGTCAGCTCCCGGGATACCCATGTGGCCGGGAAACTGACGGTGGCGAAAACGATTGTGGCGGCGCAGTTTGAGAATGTGCTGACCGTTCTCCCCGATAATAAAGAGAAAATCCACTTCCTCCACGGCGAGGACGCCCACTTCATCTCCTATCCCGGCGAGGCGGAGGAGATTGCCGGGGCCGCGGCGGTGGAACTGACCGCCGAGAACGTCACCTTCCGCACCGCTCATCCCGAGACGATGCCGGAGCTGCACCCGGTGAAAGCGACCCTCCAGGATGTGAAGGACCATCGGGTCTCCCTCTACGACTTTGTCAACCAGATGACCGACGATCAGCTGGCGGCCTTCTGCGTCGGCTACGGGCCTGGCCTCCCCTTCGGCGGCGGCAAGGGCAACCCCTCCACCATCCAGGGCCCCGACGGCAAGGACCTGACCGTCTGCGACCATCCCGCCGGTTTCCCGGGGTACGTGAGCCCCGCCATTCCCGAAATGGGCATCCACTCGGCCTTCTATAAAGACGGCCCCGCCACTGTGGGAAAGGTTTCCTGGCCCACCGGTTCGGCTGTGGCGATGACCTTTAACCCCTCTCTGGCTTACGCCTTCGGCGAGGCGGCAGGGGCGGAATCGGATTCCCTCCAGGTGGATTCCTGGCTGGCTCCGGCGGCCAATATCCAGCGGGCGCTGCTGGGCGGGCGGAACTTTGAGTACTTCTCGGAGGACCCGGTGGTCAGCGGTATCTGCGGGCTGGAGATTGTAAAGGGCTGCGAGGAGAATAACCGCGCCACCTGCTGCCCGAAGCACTACGCTTTGAACGAACAGGAGACCTACCGCCGCGGCAAGATCACCAAGAACATCGACGCGGTCAACTCGATTGTCGAGGAACGGGCGGCCCGAGAAATCTACTTAAAACCCTTTGAGATGATTGTCCGGGGGAGCCATGTTCGGACGTTTATGTCCTCCTTCAACCGGATCAACGGCACCTTTGCAGGCGGAAACTACGACCTGTGCACCAAGCTGCTGCGGGACGAATGGGGCTTTAAGGGCGTGGTCGTCACCGACTGGGGCGATATGGATATCGTTGTCGACGGCGGGGACGCGGTTCACGCTGGGAACGACGTGGTCATGCCTGGTGGCCCGCCCGTCATCGCCCAGATTCAGAAGGCGCTTTCGGAAGGCCGTGTCACCCGGGAGGATATGATTAAAGCGGTGGTCAACCTGATGCGGTTTGTCCTTGCTGCTAAAGTTTCTGATTGACGCATCCGCGGGGAAAATTGAGCAAATAAGCTGGAACGCTTCGGGAGAGGTTCTTTCCCGAAGCGTTTCGGTTTTATTGGAGAACGCCACGAGCGGCCAGGTCTTTTTCGAAGACCATTCGCTTGTCGAATGGTCCGCCGGGTTTGGAGCGGGGAACCCACGCCGCGTCGGATATCGGGATTGTTAAGGGCCCTTTGGGTCCTTAACCGGGATCCAAGGGCTGGCCCTTGGCCGTCCAGGCGGAGCCTGGCCCATCAAAGCGGAGCTTTGTCGGTGCCTTAAGGGCACCGAAACTATATCCAATATAAAAAAGGATATGCGGGCTGCCCCGCATATCCTCAAAATTGTTTATGTTTAGGGCTCTGTCCGGCAATGCCGGACAGGGCCCTTTTTATGATTATGTTTTGTTTGTTTCGCTGCCCTTAAGGCAGCGACCAGGCTTCCAGCCTGGAGCCGGCCAAGTTTCACTTGGATGGACCAGGCTCCGCGCCTGGACGTAGGCATGCGGCTGAAAGCCGCGATGCCAGAAAAACCGCTTGCCAGCCGGTGGGGCTGGCTGGCATTTCCCACCAAGGTGGGAAACCGCGCTTTTTCGCAGGTTGTA
>CALXHB010000015.1 GCA_944387995.1 uncultured Clostridia bacterium
GGCAGAAAAAGCTGTCGTCTTCGGGGACATGAAAAATGACATTCCCCTTTTTAAAGCCGCCGGAGAAGGGTACGCTGTGGCCAATGCGGCGGATGAACTGAAAGCCATTGCCACTGGGGTCATCGGCCCCAACCGGGAGGACGGAGTCGTCCGCTGGCTGGAAAGGTTCGGCATAAAAGGAGAACAGCCTTAACCGCCGTTTGTCACAAACGAATCAAGATAAAACGAAAACCGTCTGAAGTTTGATTCTTCAGACGGTTTTTTTCATTTTCTGTCAGCGCCTATTGGTTTCCTTTATGGATAGACACACCTTATTTTTCCGCTGGGCCCGACGGAAGAAGTACCCGCCGATGCCAGCTCCCGCAATGGCCATGGCAGCGGTCACCAGCATTGCTTCGGCGTTCCAGCTGCCAATAGACAACCGGCAGACCAATTGGCACAAAATTGCCGTATAGCCGGCAAAAGCCGCAACCCGCTGAGCACCAGCCGGACCGAATCCCAGCCCCGCCAGCATAGCGGCCAAAGGCAGCAGCATAAACGGCCCCACCAGCAAAAAGATCTCCAGCTGATCGGTACACCGTCCCCAAACCGCAACCCCGAAACTGGTAATCCCATATCCCACGGCTGCCCAAAAGGCGCGCCGCTTGGCCGGTTTATCCGGAAATGGCTTTTGCAAAATTTATCGCCTCCTCGGTTGTCATAGTCGTCGGAGAGGCATAACTGTAACTGAAACCATCTGCGGTCCAACTAACAAGGCCAACCTCCCCGGCGTTCTCTCCCCGCAGCCGCAGGAAAAGGCCATCGGCTTCTATCTGTTCATCATAGGCATATGTGTTATAATCCCCGCTGACATCTTCTCCCAAACTTCCAGACAAGCCCACCCGGTAACAACCGCCTTCCGCGGTGTCCAGCTGGAAAAGAACGCCAGCAATGACGGTATAACTGCCCGTCATTCCCTTTGGAAGCGGCGCTTTCCAGCCAAGGGCCATAAAAGCCTCCTCTGCTGTGGCGTATTCGGTCAAAGGATTGGGCATCTCGGTACCACCCGCAGTGGTCGTCGAACCGACCGAGGCAGCCCCTTCTTCCCGCTCATCCGCCGGTTCGGGGACCCCTGCCTCTTCCGGCTGGACGTTATCCGACGGCTTATTAGAGGCAGTTCCTCCATTCGCTGTATCCGTTGCGTTGGAGGATTGTTCCGTGGTGCCGTAAGGAGACGCGCCGTTGGAGGCGGCAGGAACGTCCACGCTGCTTCCTCCAGTCTGACTGGGCGAATCGGTTACAACTGGCGCACCGGATTCCGAAACTGCACCATCTTCATGGTCGCCGCTTCTTACTTCCACCGAGGCCGATGCGTCCGACAGCCCATCGGTTTCCTGGCCAGCCTGTCCGCTGTCCACTTTCCCCGCTGATGACTGGGAAACCTCCGACCCAGCGGGGGAACTATCGGAAGAAAGAACGTCCTCTTCCGATTGGGTTAAAACCCCTTGGGGAGGGACTGTTTCGGCCGCGGTTGAGGAAACCGTCTCACAGGTTCCATTATCCTGCACCGACAGCTGAAACTGTTCCACTCTGGGAAAGAGACTTCCCGCCGCAACTACGGCCACAAGGCAGGCGGCAACACCGCCCACGGCTTTTACCCATTGATGCTTCAGCCTTTTGGCCGCCAGCTGCGGTGCCGCAGATAAAATCCGGTTTCGGATGGCGTCGGACACTTCCAGCCGATCCAGCGACTGTTTATACGCCGCCGAAAACCGCCGGGGCGATTCTCCGCCCGGCATACCGGACATACAATCATTAGTCAAACTCCCATCCCTCCTTCATCAAATCTTTCAGTTGCTTCCGGGCCCGATACAACAGTGACCGGACCGTCGACTCGTTTTTCTTCAAAATCTGCCCAATCTGGGCGACGCTGTAATCCTCGTAGTAAAACAGATGGATGACCTCCCGGTACTTTTCCGGCAGGGACATGACCGCCTCTAAAACAGCGCTCTGCTCCCCGAGTCCCTTGTCCCATTCCGCACCCAGACCGGTGGAAATGGACTCGTCCAGCTCCCGATGGCGGCGCCAGGGCGACCGCAGCCGGTTGCGGCAGAGGTTGATGGTGACCCGGATCAGCCAGGCTTTTTCGTGTTCACTGCTTTCAAACTTGGGGTTAAGCTCCAACAGCTTAACCATCACGTCCTGCAAAACGTCCTCGGCATCGTCCCGGCTCTTCAGGCAGGAGTACGCCAGCCGCAGAATCATATTGCCATATACGTCCAGGGTGGCTTCCAGCGTTTCATTCGCGCGCAATGAAACCCCGCTCATGCTCCCTCTCCTTTCAATTATAAAACACGCGGAAGGGGAAAAAAGTTGCGTTTTCCGAAATTTTTTCTCCTTCAATTTTGATGTCCCCTATACGGCCTGTTTCCCGACAGGCCAATTTATCCAAAAAAGGTCCTGATTTTTTTCAGGATGCGTCCCGTTTCCATTTTAAACGGACAAAAAAGTTTTCCAATTTTTTCTCCCACATCGGTCCATTTATCGGAAATCAATGGGTAAATTTCCCAAAGTAATCTCGTTTATTTCTCTTATCTTATCACATTTGTCCCTATTTCGCAACGGAAATACTGGGGTATTCCAAAATATTCCCCAGGGACCGGCCGGTGGAAGAAAGTGAAGATTGAAATTCAAGGCCAAATATGGTAAAATATCTTCATACACAATCTTTAGCCGGCGCATTCCGGCAGCAGGCAGAAAGGAATACCCAAATTCATGGCTACTTACGATTTTATAGAGCTCCGCCAGAAGGCGCTGGAAAAACGTTTCTCCCATATCAACCCCCAACAGCGGGAGGCCGTTTTCCAGATTGACGGTCCCCTGCTGATTCTCGCTGGCGCTGGCAGCGGTAAAACCACCGTCGTCATCAACCGCATCGCCGGTATGATTCGCTTTGGCAACGCCTACCACAACGCCTACATTCCCTCCGACCTTACCGAGGAACACTGCATGGCCCTTCAGGGGTATATTAACGGCGAGGTGGATTTGACCGACGACGAACTTTCGGAAATCTTCGGAGTCTACCCCATCCGCCCCTGGAACATCCTGGCGATTACCTTTACCAACAAGGCCGCCAAGGAGCTTCGGGAACGGCTCAACCGGATGCTGGGGGAGGAGGACGCGAATGAGGTTATGGCCTCCACCTTCCACTCCTGCTGCGTGCGGATTCTGCGGCGGGACATCGAGAAGCTGGACGCCGCTTACACCCGTTCTTTTGCCATCTACGATACCGATGACGCCACCCGGGTCATCCGAGACGCGATCAGTGAGCTGAAGATCGACGATAAAATGTTCAAACCCAAAGCGGTGCTGGGAGAAATCAGCCGTGCAAAAGACGAGCTGCTCTCGCCGGAAGAGTTTATCGAAAAGGCCGGCGGCGATTTCCGTTTGCAACAGATCGGCAAAATCTACGGGGTTTATGCCGCCCGGATGAAAAAGGCCAACGCCCTGGACTTTGACGACCTGATTGTCCAGACCGTCCGCCTCTTCCAACAGCGGCCGGAGGTGCTCGAATACTATCAGAACCGCTGGAAGTATATCATGATCGACGAGTACCAGGACACCAACCACGCCCAATATATGCTGGCAAGCCTGCTGGCCCAGAAGTACCAGAACCTCTGCGTCGTCGGAGACGATGACCAGAGCATCTATAAATTCCGCGGCGCCACCATTGAGAACATCCTCTCCTTTGAGAACCAGTTCCAGAACACCACTGTCATCCGGCTGGAGCAGAACTACCGCTCTCCCCAGACGATTC
>CALXHB010000016.1 GCA_944387995.1 uncultured Clostridia bacterium
GTCCTCGATGGAGGAGCCTTGGCGGACAATCGAAAGGACCGAACGGCGAATCTGTTCCAATTCGTCTTCCGCCCCCGATTCCTCCATCGGCTCCAGCTGGGGCGCGGGGAGAATCCGGCAGAAAAAACGGTCGTCAAACCGGATGACCTCCAGCTTTTGACCGCTGACGTTATAGAAATTGTGGTGGCTTTGGAAAAAGCGGAAATCAGGCCGGTATTCTCCGGCCATGAAAAAATCCGGCAGCAGGTCCGGCAGCGGTTCCATTTCGCAGGCCGGCCACAGTTCACGGGCGGCGTCGTTGGCATAGCGGATTAGGCCGTCCGTATCTACGCTGAAAGCCGGGTATCCAACCGCGGCAGCGATTTGGGTTGTGAGTTCGATCATGGTTTGACCTCCTGTGCGGAGTGTTATAGACAAAAATTTTGTTCTATCTCATTATATCCAGAAGAACGGTTTTTGTAAAGTCAGATTGGCCGCCTATTTATGGAAAATCGAAAAAACAAGCATTTTGTCAGAAAAAACGGCTTTTTCTATGCAATATCGGGTGAAACTAACGTTCCCCCCGGAGAAGCTGCGCCGGATAGAACCAGAGGAGGTTTTTTAACAATGCTCATTGGCAACGATTGGGACGAGGTTTTAAAGGAAGAGATTGAAAGCGACCGGTTTAAGAGGCTCCAGCAGGTGATTGCCCAGGAGTATGCCCAGTACACCGTTTATCCTTCGATGGTGAATATCTATAACGCCCTCCGCTACACCCCCTACCGGGAGGTGAAGGCGGTCATCCTTGGCCAGGACCCCTACCACGGACCTGGACAGGCCCACGGCCTTGCCTTTTCGGTCCAGAAGGGGGTGGCGGTGCCCCCCTCCCTCCAGAACATCTATAAGGAGATGCACGAGGACATCGGATTCACGATTCCCCACCACGGCTGCCTGGTGAGCTGGGCTCAGCAGGGGGTGCTCCTATTGAACACGGTGCTGACCGTTCGGGCGGGGCAGGCCGGTTCCCACCGGGGACTGGGCTGGGAAGCCTTTACCGACGCAGTCATCCAGAAGATCAACGAGCGGGAGACGCCGGTGGTCTTTCTTCTCTGGGGAGCCAATGCCCGCCAGAAAAAGCCGCTGATTACCAATCCCCACCATCTGGTGCTCACCGCCGCCCATCCCAGCCCTCTTTCGGCCTACAACGGCTTTTTTGGCTGCCGCCACTTTTCACAGGCGACCCGGTTTTTAAACCAGCAGGGAATGAACATCGACTGGGCGATTCCCGACTAAACCTTTGGATACCGAAACCCCCCGCCGCAGGAGCCGTGCTCCCACAGCGGGGGGTTTTCATTTTGGACCTTTATTTTTCTAAAACGGTCTCGATATCCGGGAACGGTTCCTCCCGGTCCGGCTGCCGCAGCTGCGGACGAACCTTAAAGAGGATGACAGCCGACAATACGGCTGCCAGCACCGAGGTGGCGGCAAAGTTAAGCCAGATGCCGGTTAATCCCAGCGGCCAGAGGGCAGCCACCAGAATCACCGGGAAGACGAGGGCGGTGGAAACCGAGATCATCGAGGCCGGCAGCGGCTTTTCGATGGCCAGCATATAGCTCTGGGTCGCAAAGGAGATCCAGCGGGTGATGTAGGTGAGGGCAAACAGCCGAATCGCAAAGACCGCCATCTGGAGGGTCTCCGGGGTTAAGCCGGTCATAAACAGCCGGGTCAGCGTTTCCGGCAGCAGCAGCACCGCGATCAGGGCTAACCCGCAGATCACTGCCGCCGCCATAAAGCAGCAGCGTTCAATCGCCCGGACCCGGGAGAATTTCCCGGCGCCCCAGTTAAAGCCCACCGCCGGCTGGAGGGAGTCGCACATCCCGTACATCAGCGGCTGGACAAAGCCGTCGGTGTACATTAAGACCCCGTAGATGGAAACGGCGGTTTCGCCCCCCAGCCGGACGAGGATGGCGTTTAAAAGGATGGAGGTGATGCGTCCGGCGATGTTGTTGAGGAAGTTGGGGGTGCCGCAGGCGACGATCTGCCGGATCATCGGGAAGTGGAACCGGGGCCGGACAAACCGAAGGATGGTCTTTTTCTGTAAGAAGGGGATCAGCGACAGCAGCACGCAGATCAGCGACCCGGTGCAGTTGGCCAGGGCCGCCGCCCAGATGTTCCAGTGGAAGACGCCCAGGAAGATAAATTCCAGCACAGCATTGGTGGCGGACATCAGGATGTTGAGCAGCATGCTCCGCCGGATCAGTCCGCAGATTCGCTGGAAGTTATCCATCGCGAAGACAATGGTGACAAAGGGGGAGCAGGCGGCGTACACCCGGATGTAGCTGACAGCCAGGTCGGCAAACTCTCCTTCGGCTCCCATCAGCCGGATGAGGGTGGGGGCGGAGAAAAAGAGGGCGGCGCCGATGACACAGCCGGTGCCGATAATCATCAGCACCGCACAGGTGAAGATGTTGGAGGCGGCTTTCTCTTTTTTCTGGCCAAGGTTAATGGAAATCGGCACCGACGCGCCGACGCCGATCAGGTCCGCCAGGGAAAAATTGATGATAACAAAGGGCATTGCCAGGTTGATCGCCGCAAAGGCGGTGGGCCCTAAAAACTGCCCGACGAACACCCCGTCGAACATCTGATAGAGCGCCGAGGCCAGCATACTGATGGCCCCCGGGATGGAAGCGATAAAAAAGAGCTTCACCGGCGCTGTCCTGGCGAATAGGGTTTTGGACTCCATCTTTATTCATTCCTTTCTGTCTGGGACGGCCTTCTCCGCCGGTTGACAGCTTGGGCGGAAAGCCGTATCATAAAGATAACCTTACCTTTGGAGGCAAAGCCAAGTGGACAAAACAAAACTCATCTCAATCGGGACCCTCGCGAGATTCACCGGGGTCCATATCAAGTCCCTTCGTTATTATGATAAGCTGGGGATTCTGCCCCCTGCCTACGTCGACCCGGTGAGCGGTTACCGGTACTACTCGGTTTTCCAGATTCATGTAGTCGACACCATCCAGCTCTGCGTCGAGCTGGGCATCCCCTTAAAGCAGTTTAGCGATTTCGTTGGGGAAGACGGCGGGCAGATTCACTTTGGAAAGCTGCTGGCCCGGGGAACCGAACTGGCGGGAGCCAAAATCCGCAGCATTCAGGAACGGCTCTATTTCCTCCACCAGATGCAGGAGGAGTTCGACCGGGGCCGGGCCCTGCGGCAAACCGGGACCATCGAGGCGGCGGTCCCGGAAAAACCCTGTCTGACCCTGCCCTATGACGGCCCTCACAACAGCCTGGAGTACTTTAAGGGGATTACCCTCCTCTTTGAAAAGGTGGATGAGATGGGGGTAAAACCCGGGTACGATCTGGGGGTGGTGATGTTCTGCCGAGGGGAAGAAACCAAACGGTATGTCTTTTTGACGGTGGAAAGCGACAAGCCCCTGCCGGCGGATACCCCCGGACTTTGCAGCCTGCCGGCGGCCAAATACCGGTTTTTGCGGACAACCGAAGAGGATATTGGCAAAGCTTCCCAGCTGTTCCCCGATCTCTTAGCCCGTCCCTATGACAAGACGGTCATCGAGGTGGAATCGATTCTGGAAGTCAGCGATATGTCGGCCCCGATTTATGAGGTCAGGTGCTCTCTTCCAGCTGAGGGGTCTCCCCAAGACGCCTAAAATCCATTATAAAGTATCCCATAAAGGGAGAGTCAATAGGGAACCCTATTTTCGACCAGATGCATAAAGACTCCTGGGAAAAATTGGTGAAAAGCTACATTTCGGTAACATTCGTCTATCCTTACAAAACCCGCGTTTTGTCAAGTTGTTTTTTGGCGGTATTTATTGTATAATGTGGGGGAAAGAAGCCCCCTTTTGAGGAGGCATAAAATGAAAAGAGTTGTTTTAGCGGTTCTGGCGCTGGGGTTTGGGATATTGGCCGGCGGCTGCCAGGCGGCCGGAAACGGAGAACTGGTGTACGAGGAGACGATCTCCCCCAACGAAAGCTATGTGACCGATCAGGCGGACATCGTTTACTATACCGTTCAGGTGTACCAGGATTCCCACAACCAGATCACGGTGGAGACCCAGTCCAATTCCGGCTTTTTTGACCCGGTCGAGTACACCGTGGACTTTGACGAGTCCATTTCGGAAGAGAATGTGGAGGTGGAGTGGACCACCATGATGGGCAGTCCCGACCCCTCCGCCGAGGACCAGCTGGGAGTGGCGGACATCTCCCTTTCCTGGGAAGGGGAGGTGTTCAGCGAGAGCAAGGTCAACTTCCTAAACGGTGGATTACAGATGATCGCTGACCATTATAACTAAATCCCAAGGACCCGGTCGCACGGAGCCCTGCGCGGTATCGACAGAAAGGATGGGAAATTATGAATCTGCACGATTTTTACACCGGACGTTCCTTTGACGCTTATACCTATTTCGGTGCCCATCTGGTAGATGGCGGGGTGGTCTTTCGGGTATACGCGCCGGCGGCTGAAAAGGTGGCGCTGATTGGCGATTTTACCGGCTGGCAAGAGGTGGAAATGGGCAAACTAGGGGAGAGCGGCGTCTGGGAGTACATCTTTTACGGCGCCTATCCCGGGCAGTTTTATAAATACATCGTCTATTCCAAAGAGGGGTGGCACTGTGAGCACTGCGACCCCTATGGATTCTCGATGGAGCTGCGGCCGGGGTTTGCCTCCCGGGTGGTGGATTTAAACGGCTACCAGTTCCAGGATAACCACTGGCTCAACCACCGTCCCCTCACCTTCAACCGCCCGGTCAGCATTTACGAGCTGCATATGGGCTCCTGGCGGAAGAAGGACGACACCGAAACCGGCTGGTACAACTACGAGGAGCTGGCGGACCTGCTGATCCCCTATATCCTCGAGAGCGGCTACACCCACATCGAGCTGATGCCCCTGTCGGAGCATCCGGCGGACGCCTCCTGGGGGTATCAGAACACCGGATTTTTTGCCCCCACCTCCCGCTATGGGACCCCGCAGCAGCTGATGCGGTTTGTGGACCGCTGCCACGAGGCGGGAATCGGGGTGCTGATGGACTTTGTGCCGGTGCACTTTGCCCTGGACGGGTACGGGCTGGCGAAGTTTGACGGGACCAATCTCTACGAATACCCCCACGACGACGTCGGGTACAGCGAGTGGGGGAGCAAGAACTTTATCCACTCCCGGGGGGAGGTGGCCAGCTTTCTCTGTTCCGCTGCCGCCTACTGGCTGGACGTTTACCACTTTGACGGCCTGCGGGTGGACGCCGTTTCCCGTCTGCTCTACTGGCAGGGAAACGAAAGCCGCGGGGAGAATAAAAAGGCTATCCAGTTTTTAAAACGGATGAACAAAGGGCTTAAGGAACGTTTCCCTTCCTGTATGCTGATTGCCGAAGACTCCACCTCCTATCCCCATGTCACCGAACCGGTGGAGCGGGGGGGCCTCGGGTTTGACTACAAGTGGGACCTCGGCTGGATGCATGATACCCTGGACTTTTTCCGCACCCCTCCCGCCGAGCGGCGGGAAAAGTACCACAAGCTCACCTTCTCGATGATGTATTTCTACTCGGACAAGTATCTGCTGCCCCTCTCCCACGACGAAGTGGTCCACGGCAAGGCCACCATCCTCCAGAAGATGTGGGGGGACTACGAGGAGAAATTCCCCCAGGCAAGAGCCATGTACCTGTATATGGCCGCCCACCCGGGGAAAAAGCTGAATTTCATGGGCAGCGAATTTGGCCAGCTGCGGGAATGGGATGAAAAGCGGGAGCAGGACTGGTTTATGCGCCGCTATCCCAATCACGATGCTTTCTATCGGTATATGCGGGACTTAAACCGGGTGTACACCGCCCACCGAAGCCTTTGGGATGGGGATTACGATCCCCGGAGTTTCCTTTGGCTGGAGGTCCACGGGGAGGAAAAATGCGTTTATGCCTTCCTGCGGGGGGGATTTGTCAATCGGGAGGTCCTCTGGGATGAGGACGACCCCCAGGAGATGTGGCAGGATGATCTGGTGGACCGGACGGCGGCGGTCTTTAACTTTTCCGGCGTTCCGGTGAAGGGCTACCGGTTAAACCTTCCCTATGGCTTTATCTTCACCCCGATTATCTCCTCCGACCAGGATATCTACGGCGGCGGGACGTCGGGGGAACCGGCCCCCATCGCCCCCAAGCAGGACCAGAGAGGCATCTATATCACCCTCGACCTCCCGGCGTACAGCGGGATTCTCTTTGAAGCCCGGCCGGTGAAGATGCCGCCGCTGCCAAAGGAGAAGAAACCGGTCCCGAAACCTCCGAAAAAGTTCAAACCCAAAAAGTGAGTTAGTTTCTATTTGTCAAGGGTTTGGCGGGGATTTTTCACTCTTTGAAAATCCCTTGCGTCTCCCTCTGTCATCCTGTATAATAACAGTAAGGGCAGTTTAGGACCTTTCCTTTCGGACGGCCCTCCATCTGCCAGACCGGAACATCCCCCGTATAACCCACAGGAGGTACAAACTTATGGCAAAGATTCACAGAGACTTCCCCGCAGACTTTCTCTGGGGCGCGTCCACTTCCGCCTATCAGGTGGAGGGCGCCAGCCTTGAGGACGGCAAAGGGCCGTCTGTCCAGGACGTTAAGGTCATTCCCCCCGGAACCCCCGACTTTAAGGTCGCGTCCGACCAGTACCATCACTATAAAGAGGATATCGCCCTGATGGCGGAGATGGGCTTTAAGACCTACCGCTTTTCGATCTCCTGGTCCCGGCTGATTCCCGACGGGGTCGGGGCGGTCAACCCCAAAGGGGTCGAGTACTACAACAACGTCATCAACGAGTGCTTAAAGTACGGCATCCAGCCTCTGGTGACCATGTACCACTTTGACCTCCCGGCGGCCCTCCAGGAAAAGGGCGGCTGGGGCAACCCCGAGACCGCCGACGCCTTTGTCTACTTTGCGAAGGTGATGTTTGAGAACTTCGGCGACCGGGCGAAACTCTGGCTGACCATCAATGAGCAGAACATGCTCACCCTCGCCGGTCCCGCCATCGGCACCTTTGACCCCACCGGCGTCGACAATGTCCCCAAGGCTCTCTATCAGCAGAACCACTACATGATGCTGGCCCAGGCCAAAGCGATGGCCCTCTGCCATCAGATGGTTCCCGGCGGCAAAATCGGCCCCGCCCCGAACATCTCCGCCGTCTATCCCGCTTCCTGCAAGCCGGAGGACGTGACCGCCGCCGATCTCTTCTCGGCCATCCGCAACTGGTTCTACCTGGATATGGCGGTTTACGGGGTGTATAACCATCAGGTCATGAGCTACCTCCGGGACCATGACGCCCTGCCGGAAATCAAGGAAGGGGATATGGAAATCCTCGCTTCCGGCCATCCGGACTTTATCGCCTTCAACTACTACTCCACCGCCACCGTAGCCGCCTACCCCGAAGGGGAAGAGACTGCCGGCGGACCCTCCGACCAGCAGAAAGCCAGAGGGGAAGCGGGCTACTACAAGCCCTTTACCAACCCCAACCTCTTAAAGACCGAGTGGGGCTGGGAGATCGACCCCATCGGCTTCCGCAACACCCTCAATCAGGTTTATTCCCGCTACCGCCTGCCGATTATCATCACCGAAAACGGCCTCGGCGCCCACGATAAGCTGGAAGAGGACTGCACCATCCGGGACGATTACCGGATTGAGTACCTCCAGCGGCACATCGAACAGATGCAGCTGGCGATTGACGACGGCGTCCAGATGATGGGGTACTGCCCCTGGTCTGCGGTGGACCTGATCTCCACCCACGAAGGGTTTGACAAGCGCTACGGCTTCATCTATGTAAACCGCGGCAACTTTGACCTCAAGGACCTCCGCCGCATCCCGAAGAAGTCCTTCTACTGGTACAAAAAGGTCATCGCCTCCAACGGCAAGGACCTGGCAAACGATCTCTAATCCATTGATATAATGGAAAACACCCTCCGACTGCACGATGCGGCCGGAGGGTGTTTTTATGGGTCCAGTGTATGGGTGAAGTTCTTGCATCCGTGACATTCGGCGCTGACTCCGAAGTCTCTAGCCTACGGGGGCTAATTAGGAGTTTAGGGTTCAGCCTTTTTAAAGGGGCTTCGGCATTGCTTCGCAAGCCTATTGAAATCGTGTAAACGCGATTTCAAGCGGGGGTGTGTGTTTTCTTTCAATGGTGCGACCCTTTGCAAAAAATATAGTTTTCCGCTTTGCGGAAAATGTGGGCCATACTGTTTGGCCCGCAAATATTTTTTCTGGCATGACAGCTTTAGCTGGAATGCCTGCGCCCCTTCCCAGGCGCTGAGTTAAAATGAAAGCCTGCTTTTCACAGTTGCTTGCGCCAAAGGTTACTCGTCGCGCAGCGACCATTCAATGCCCATAGACTTTTGCAATAGCAAAACCCCCGTCCCCTTGCAGCACAAGAGGACGGGGGTTTTCGATTGCTGTGATTTACAGGTTCAGGCAGGCAGCCCAATGTCCAGCGCCAACTTCTCGAAGCTGCGGGGTTTCGCTCCGGCAGCGTTCGGTCGCCCGGGGGCACCGGTCACAGAACCGGCAGCCGGGTTTGGGGTTGATGGGACTGGGAACTTCGCCTTGCAGGTGGCTGGGGGTGTGGGTCCGGCAGTAGGCCGGGTCCGCCACCGGCACCGCCGACAGCAGGCCCTGGGTGTAGGGGTGAGCCGGATGGGCGTACAGCTCACCGGTCTCGCCGTATTCGACCATCGTCCCCAGGTACATGACTGCCGTGTGGTCGGCGATGTGGCGGACCATTGAAAGGTCATGGGTGATGAAGAGGTAGGTCAGGTCCAGCTCCCGCTGGAACCGCATCAGCATGTTGACCACCTGGGCCTGGATGGAAACGTCCAGGGCGGAGATGGCCTCGTCGCAGACCAGGAAGGTGGGGTCGAGGGCCAGGGCTCTGGCGATGCCGACCCGCTGCCGCTGGCCGCCGGAGAACTCGTGGGGGAAGCGGTTGGCGTGGTCCTTGTTGAGGCCCACCATCTCCAGCAGCTCATACACCCGTTCCCGGCGCTCCGCCTTGTTGGGATAGAGGCCGTGGATTTTGAGCGGCTCCTCAATGATTTCCCCGACGGTGAAGAAGGGGTTTAAGGAGGCGTAGGGGTCCTGGAAGACCATCTGCATCTTCTGGGTCATCGGCTTCCATTCCTTCTTCGGGAGCTTGTAGATGTCGGTGCCTTCAAAGTACACCGCTCCACCGTCCGGGTCGTACAGCCGGAGAATCGTCCGCCCGACGGTGGTCTTGCCGCAGCCGGACTCGCCGACCAGACCCAGCGTTTCCCCTTTGCCGATGGAGAAACTGATGTCGTCGACGGCCTTTAAGACCTGTTTCTTGCCGGCGGGGAAGTATTTTTTAAGGTGTTCCACCCGCAGAAGCGGCTCGCGGCCGTCTGCCTGGGCGGGGATCACCTGTTTTTCCATAACTGCCGCGGACATATTATCCTTCCTCCTTTGCGGGAATCTGGGCGGGGGCGCTGCCGGTTACAGCGGCATACTTCCCGACCGGCGGGGTAACTTTGGGCGCCCGTTCGTCCATCAGCCAGCAGCGGACCATATGTCCGTCGTCCGCCTTAAACTCGGGCGCGTCCTCTTTGAGACATGCCCCCATGCAGTAGTTGCAGCGGGCCGCGAAGGCGCAGCCCTTGGGCGGGGCGAACAGGTCGGGCGGGGTGCCGGGGATACTGAGCAGCTCCGACTTGGCGGCGCGGGAGCTCTGCTCGACGCTGGGCATCGACCCCAGAAGGCCCCAAGTGTAGGGGTGGCGGGGATTATAGAAGATCTCGTCCGCGGTGCCCGATTCGACGATCTTGCCGGCGTACATCACCGAGATCCGGTCGGCCATCTGGGCCACAACCCCCAGGTCGTGGGTGATGAGGATGATGGCGGTGCCGAGCCGCTTTTTCAGCCCGTTCATCAGGTCGAGGATCTGGGCCTGCATCGTCACGTCCAGGGCGGTGGTGGGCTCGTCGGCGAAGAGAATCTGCGGGTTGCAGGCGATGGCAATCGCGATCATGACCCGCTGCTGCATACCGCCGGAAAGGGAGTGGGGATAGCGCATATAGGTCTTTTCGGGGTTGGGGAGGCCCACCTGCCGGAGCATGTCAATGGCGATTTCCTTGGCCTTTTCCCGGCTGACCTTCTGGTGCTTGATGATGCCTTCACAGAGCTGGCGTCCGACCCGCATGGTGGGGTTTAAGCTCGTCATCGAGTCCTGGAAGACCATCGAAAACTCCTTGCCCCGGTAGCTTTCCATCTCCTTGTCGGTTTTGGTCACCAGTTCCTCTCCCCGGTAGAGGATGCTGCCGGATTTAATCCGGGAGGGGGGAGAGGGGAGCAGTTTCATGATGGTCTGGATGCTGACCGACTTGCCGCAGCCGGATTCGCCGACGATTGAGAGGGTTTCCCCTTTGTCCAGATAAAAGCTGATGCCCCGCACGGCCTGGACTTCGCCGGCGTAGGTGTCAAAAGAGACCGCGAGGTCGCGGACCTCCAAAAGATGTTCACTCATGTTTTACTTCCTTTCTCTCTCCTTTTCGGTCAGTCACGCAGATGGGGGTCCAAAGCGTCCCGCAGGGAGTTGCCGAACAGGTAAAAAGCGAGGATGGTGACACTGATTAAGGCGCCGGGAATCCACAGCTGATAGGGAGAGGTGCGGAAGACCGAGGAGCCGATCTGGGAGAGCTGGCCCCAGGAGGTCATCGGCGACTTGATGCCCAGGCCGATGAAGCTGAGGTAAGCTTCCATGAAGATGGCGCCGGGGATAGCGGCGGTGATGGTGACCACCTGCTGGCCGAGGATGTTGGGGAGGATGTAGCGGAAGATCTGCCGCATCGGGGAAGCGCCCTGGGCCTTGGCCGCGAGGACGAATTCCCGGTTCTTAAACTGTAAAATCCGTCCCCGGATAAACCGGGCGGAACCCATCCAGCCGACCATCGCGATGGTGGCGATGATGGCCATCGGGCCGGAACCCATCAGCAGCATCATCAGGGTGACGTAAACCAGTTCCGGGATACAGAGGCCGACGTCGATGACCCGCATGATGAACATGTCGACCCATCCGCCGAAGTAACCGGAGATGCCGCCGAGGAAGATGCCGACGATCTGGGGGGCGATGGCGCCGCCTAAACCGATCAGCAGCGACACCCGGGCGCCAACCCAGACTCTAGCCCAGAGGTCACGGCCCAGCTGGTCGGTGCCGAACCAGTGTTCTGCACTCGGCGGCTGGTTAATGGCGGAGAGGTTGTTGGTGGCGTAATCATAGGGGCAGAAGAAAGGCGCGAAGATGGCCATCAGCGAGATGATGACGATGATGCCGAGGCTGATCATCGCCACCTTGTCCTGGCGAATCCGGCGGAAGACGTCTGCCCAGTAGCTGACGCTGGGGCGGACGACGGTGTCGGCGGCTTTCTCCTCCCGGGGGATAAACTGGAAGTCGGAAGCGGTAATGGCCGTCGCCGCCTGGGGAGCAGCGGAAACAGTAGCGGGTTGTTTTTTCATGGTTGGCACCTCACTTTACAACGCGGATACGCGGGTCGACCAGGCCGTAGATCAGGTCGATGATGAAGTTGGCCCCGACGACGAATACGCCGAAGAAGACGGTCAGACCCAACGTCATTGTGTAGTCCAGGCCGGTGACCGAGTTGACGAAATAGGCGCCGATGCCGGGAATCGCAAAGATTTGCTCAACGACGAAGGAACCCATCAGGATGCTGACGATTTCCAGGCCGAGGTTGGGGATCATCGGGATGATTGCGTTGCGGATCTGGTGGCTCCAGACGATTTGGGCGGAGGAAAGGCCCTTGGCCTTGGCGGTCTTGACGTAATCCTCCGATATGACCTCCAGCATCAGCGTTCGCATCGTCCGCGTTCGTCCGGCGATGCTGCCGATGGCCAGAGTCAGGGTCGGCAGGATGGTGTAGGAAAAGCTTTTCCACTGGGCTACCGGGAACCACTGAAGTTTAATGGCGAAAACATACTGGAGCAGGGCCGCCACAATGAACACCGGGACCGAAACCCCCAGTACCGCAAAGGCCACCAGGCCGTAGTCGATGGCCTTGCCCCGCTTGCGGGCGGCGATAATGCCGAAGAGAATCCCCAGCGGCAGCGACAAGAGGTAAGCCTGCAGCCCCAGCTGGGCCGAGATCGGGAACTTCTGGGCGATGATGCCGTTGACCGACTGTCCGGCGTATTTATAGGAAGTGCCGAAGTCGCCGTGGAGAAGGTTGCCCATGAAGGTTAAGTACTGTTTCCAAAGGGGCTCGTTTAAGCCGTAGTAGTCCATCAGCTGGTCGATCATATCCTGGGAGAGAATCTGATCGGTGGCAAAGGGGTTGCCGGGCAGCATATGCAGCAGGAAGAAGCTGCAGGTTGCGATCAGCCAGATGGTGATGATCGAGATGACCAGCCGTCGGAAGATGTATTTGCCCATCTTTTTCTTTCACACCTTTCTCTGTGTGCGGTTATGAACAAAAAGGAAGGCTGTGTTTCCACAGCGCTTCCTTTTTAGTTGGCCGAAATTTTACTTGTTGATGGTCAGATGCTCAAACTGGAAGCCGGCAGCCAGGTCTCCGATGCCGAAGCCGGATACGTAAGGCTGGGTAGCAAAGGCACTGCTGAGTCCGTAGAAGGGGATGATACCGGCGCCGTCGACAAGAATCTGTTCTGCCTGCTGGGTCAGTTCATACTTTTCCGCCTTGTCGGAGGTCGCTTTGATCTGTTCGACCAGGGCGTCGTATTCTTCATTGGTCCAGATGCCTTTGTTGTAGTCGCCGCCGTCCACAAAGTTGTCCAGGGCGTCGTAGGGGGTCAGCGAGGAGGAAATGCTGATGGCGAAGATATCGTAGTTGTTGGAGGTGTAGTTGCCGATGGCGGTGCCGATCGGGTACTGGTCCAGGACAATCGAATCAATGCCAAGGTTCTGCTTCCACTGGTCGATCAGCGTCTCGCAGAGCAGCCGCTGCTGAGAGGTATCCCAGGTGACAAAGTGCATTTCAGGCAGTTCGTCCACCGAGCTCATGCCCAGTTCTTCCAGGGCAGCGTTTAAGAACTCCTGTGCCTTTTCGACGTCGCCGTCCAGGGGCGCCGAATCCACCGGATACTCGTCCACAAAGCTGCTGCCTTCCTTGAGGCCTTCATAGAAGGGAAGGGTCAGCCGGCTGTACGGAACGTTCAGCGGGCAGATAGCCGCCACGGTGGAGTTGCGGTCGAAGGCGTAGTTTAAAGCGTTCCGGAAGTTCTGGTTGGAAAGAACCTCGCCCACCTCGTCGGAGGTGCCGTTCTGGTTGATCCAGAGGTACATCATGCCGCCTGCGCCGGTTTCAACGGTGGTGTATTCGGCGAGGGCGTCCTTATACTGGGTGGAGACGCTGGTCATGGCGTCCACTTCGCCGCTCTCAAACATCGAGTAGGCGGTGTTGGCGTCTTCAACCTTTAAAAGGGTGATGGTCTCCATCGGGAAGGTTTCGTCGGCGTTCCAGTATTCAGGGTTTTTGGTGAAGGTCAGAGAGGAATCCAGCACCCAGTCGGACAGCACATAGGGGCCGCAGTACTGGAGAGAATCTACCGACGAACCGAGGCTCTCGCCCTGGGCTTCCACAAAGTCCTGCCGCAGAGGGGTGGGAGCGCTGGTGGCGAGGGAGAGGATGAAGTCGTCGTTGGGTTCGGTCAGGGTAATGGTCAGGGTGCTGTCGTCAACTGCCTTGACTCCAACGTCATCCCAGCTGCCAGAACCGGTGTTAAAGGCTTCGGCACCGGCGATGTCATAGTAGGTGGAAGCGCCGGGGCAGCCCATATCGGGGGAGGTGTAGCAGTAGATGGCGTAGGCAAACTGGTCTGCCGTGATCGGCTCGCCGTCGGACCAGTTGGCGTCCCGCAGATGGAAGGTGTAGGTCAGGCCGTCGTCCGAGACATCATAGCTTTCGCACAGCTCGTTCTGGACCCCTTCCTGGGTGTAACGGAAGAGGCTGGACTCCAACAGGTAGAAGGAGTTGCCGTCGTCGGTCGACTGGGAGAGGATGGGGTTTAAGGTGACCGGATGACCGCCGATAAAGGTGAAGGACGTGTTGTCGGTGCCCGCATCGGATTCGCCAGTTTCGCTGGTGCTTGCACCGGCGGATTCGGAACTGCTGGAACCGGTGGAGGAGCTGGACGAAGAGCCCGTTCCGTCATCGGTGTAGGTTCCGCAGCCGCCAAGAGCGGCTACCACGACGGCGCCGGACAGCATAGCGGCGAGAATTTTTTTCATATGAAATTCCTCCTTCTGATAACTGGGCAGACAAAAGACAGAAAACCGCATCACTGATTCTATGTATTAAAGCAAATGGGTTGTCAGACATCTGCCTTTTCTGTCTGTTATTATTACTGATAATACTAGCATGGGAGCCCCCCTTTGTCAACCACTTTTTAAAATTTTCACGGAAAAAACCAATAATTTAGACATAAAATTATCGACATCCGTCAAAATCACAATTGAAATGAAATTTTTACCGAATCCATATGCAACATATCCTGACAAAAGCCGGGTAAAAATGGGGAATCTTGCCAGAAACCAAAATATTTTGCAATTATTGTATCATAATCCTGCGAAATTTACCCCAGCTTGACAACTTTCCCCATCCATGATACATTGAAGAAGTTATAGCCACTGAACATACCAGGCACTTCCCCGGGGGACCCCTTCCGGGCAATTTAAGGAGGTATACCTATGCTGACAGAAAGCGAACTGCGGCAGGTGCTGGACGCCGCCGTCAGTACCGGCGGCGATTTTGCCGAACTGTACTGGGAAGATAAGGAAGAGCACAACATCGAATTTTCCAGTGGAAAGGTGGGCCGGGTGACGGCTGTCCGGACGGTGGGAGCTGGAATCCATCTGCTCTGCGGCAACCGAAGCGTCTATGTCTGCACCAACGACCTGCGGTACAGCGCCTTGATGGAGATGGCTCACAAGGCGGCGTCTCTCTTGGGAGCAGGGGAAGGTAATCGACAGGCTGCCCCCTTTACCCACCGGGAGGTAGCCACCCCCAATCCGGTGGAGATTGCCCCCGGAACGGTGGACACCGGGCGGAAAATCGCTCTGCTGAAGGACGTGGACCGGGTCATCGCTGGGACCGGCGGACTGCGGCGGCTGGGAATCGGCTATTTTGACACCGACCAACGGGTGACCATCATCAACACCGACGGCCTTTACACTGGGGACCGGCGGGTGGCCACCCGGCTGCGGATGTCGGCGACGATGGAGGGGGAGGGCGGTAAGGTCCTCTCCCGCTGGGGGGACTTTACCCATCCCCAGGGGTTTGAAGCCTATCGGGATATGGGACCGGTAGAAGATTTCGCCAAGAATTTCCTCAATCGGATGACCACCTCTTTAAAGGCTGAACCGATTCGCTCCTGCACCGTTCCGGTGGTGCTGGACGCCGGCAGCTGCGGCACCCTCTGGCATGAATGTTGCGGCCATCCGCTGGAGGCCTGCGCCATCGCGGCGGGGTCCAGCGAGTTCTGCGGGCTGTTGGGGGAGAAGGTCGCCTCCGACAAGGTCACCCTGGTGGACGACGGCACCATCCCCGGCCTTTACGGCAGCGAGGCGATTGACGACGAAGGCCATCCCACCCAGAAGAACATCCTGATTGAAAACGGCGTCCTCAAGGGTTACCTCTGCGACCGGTTAAACGGCCGCCGTCTGGGAATGCCCTCCACCGGCAGCGGCCGGCGGCAGGATTACACCTACGCCCCCATCTCCCGGATGACCAACACCTACCTGGCGGCTGGGACCGACGACGATGAAGAGATGATCCGGGACATCGACCGGGGCCTGTTTATCACCGGCGTCGGCGGCGGCAGTGGCGGACGGGAGTTCTCCATTGAAGTGACCGAGGGCTGGTGGATTGAAAACGGACGGCTGGTCCACCCGGTCAGCGGCCTCACCTTAAACGGCAAGGGCCCGGAAGTGATTAAGCTGGTCGACCGGGTCGGCAGCCGGATGGCCTATGATTACGGCGGATTCTGCGGCGCCAGTTCCGGGCTGATTCCGGTGACCTCTTTCCAGCCCCGGATGCGGGTAAAGGCAATGGCCATCGGCGGCACGGCGGAATAAGGAGGGACGCGAGATGAAAATTGAACTGAATGGCTGGCAGCAGGCGATGGAACACCTCCCCGAGGGGATCACCAACGCCGAAATCGAAGCCGAACGGAAAGACACCATCACCTTAACGGCCACCGGAGGCAGCACCGGCAGTGCCAGCGCTTCGTCGGTGACCACCTTGTACGCCAGAGTGGGCGGGGCGGTTTCCGGCACCGCCTGTTCCCAGGACCTGGGGGAGGATCTCTCCCGGCTGCTGGAGGACGCCCGGGAAGCGGGAAGCTACGCCGGCGGCGGTCAACTGCCCTTTCATCGGAAAGAGGAAATTTATGCGGGCGGCGAGACCGATTGCCCCGATACCAGCCCCGAAGAACTGCGGGCGCTGGCTTTAGAGCTGGAAGCCCGCATCCGGGCGGAGGAACCGGCAATCCTCTCCTCGTCGGTCACCATCCGGCAGGAACGGCAGGCCATGCGGCTGGTTTCCTCTGAAATGGCCGATACTTCCAGCGCCAGCCGGGCCCTGGTGGCGGAGATCTCCGTCCAGGCCTCCTTTGACGGGTTTGGCTGCGGGACCGAGTTTGAGGTTACGGCCGGTTCCCCGGAGGAGTTCCAGCTGGATCAGATTGCTAAACTCTCCGCCGAGCGGCTCCGCCTGCAGAAGGAGCCGGTATCCTTTACCCCCGGCGCTTACCGGGTATTCTTCGACCAGCCGGTGATGTGGAATATCCTCCTGACTGCCTGGCAGATGTTTGCTGGCACCAACTGTCAGGCCGGGACCTCCTGCTTTGCCGGGCGGATGGGGGAACAGATCGGTTCTCCGTTGGTCAGCCTCTCGGATTATCCCAGCTATCCTGGCTGCGGCTACCGATATGCCTTTGACTTTGAGGGAACGCCCTGCGCGCCCATCTCGCTGATGAAGGACGGGGTTATGACCGGGATGTTCCACCATATGGGCAGCGCCGCCGCCTTTGGAGAAAAGTCCAACGGCCGGGCGGGCCGGGCGCCCCTTTTGACCTCGGGCATTCCCAATAGCTACACCGTCACCCCCCGGATCTTCCTGATGGAGCCGGGCAAGGTCAGCCGGGACGAGCTGCTCTCCCAGCTGGGAGACGGCCTGCGGATCATCGACTCCTATGACCCGTTCCACTGCCTGGACATCTCCTCCGGCCATTTTTCGATTCCCTGCCGAGGCATCCTCTATCGGAACGGCCGTCCTGTCGGCAACGTCACCTCGATTGCCATTCACGGCACCTTCGAGGAGCTGCTCCAATCCATCGAAGGGGTTGCCAGTGACCTGTTGATCTCGCCTTTTATCATGACCAAAGCCTACTGCGTCGGCGCGCCGTCGGTGCTGGTGAAAAAGCTGATGGTCAGCGGCAAATAATGGCGGACAGATAAAACCCCAAAAAGAAAACCCCGCGTTCCGAACTTGGAACACGGGGTTTTTTCATACTTCGTCTTGCTCCAGCTGTAAATCCATTCGCAGTTCTTCTAAAGCCGCGGGAATATCCCGCCGCCGCATGGCGTCCACAATCTGCTGGTGGTGGTTTTCCCGGCTGCTGACGGTTCCCTTGCCGACGGTCATGGCGTAACGGCAGATGGAACCGATGAATTCATACATTGTATCGTACAGATAGGGGTTTTTGCTCATCCGGGCGATCTGCAGGTGAAAGCGGGAGTTAAGGGTGGCGTAGGGGTCGTGCTGGGTGGCAGTGGGGGCGTCGAGGATTGCCTGTAACTCGTCCAGCTGAGAATCGGAGCAGTGGCGGATGATCTCTTTGAGGGCCAGGGATTCCACCTGAAAGCGGACCTTCTGGAGCATATTCAGCTGGGCCGGACTGATGTCCACAATCAGGTACCCTTTGCGGGGAAGGCTTTTGAGGTATTTGTCGTGGCAAAGCCGCTGGAGGACCTCCCGGGCGGTGATTTTGCTGATGCCGTACTGGTCGGCAACCCGTTGTTCCTGGAGCATATCCTCCGAATCCAGGGCACCGGTCATAATCATATCCCGGATTTTGCCGTAAACCGTGTCGGCGAGCTTTTCTTTCATTTGGGTCACCTGGCCTTTTTTCAGAATCGCCTGCCGTGGCGTTCCCCGGCAGATAAAAACCGCAGGCCCTTTTGACCAAAGGCCCGCGGCGTTTTTTGGCACCCCCTGCGAGAATCGAACTCACAACTAACCCTTAGGAGGGGTTTGTTATATCCATTTAACTAAGGGGGCAATTAAAAATTATTGAACTTTTAAGCCCGCGGTCGATGCCCCCGGGGCTTCGTTGATAGCTATTATATACCATTTGCTGTAAAAAAGCAAATGTTTTTTTCCGAGGGGCAGTTTTTACCCGGTAAACCCTTTTTGAAGGGAAAAAGGGCAGTTTTTCCGGCTGAAAAGGGGATATGTTTGGATTAGCGGTTGAAATCGCCCGCGGGAGTTGGTATAATAAAGTTAATTTGACACTTAGGAGGGGTTAATATGCCGCATCATACAGTCCACGGGGGAAAGTACCCCCTTTACCGTCCGAGGGGGTTTATCCAACAAAATCCCGCCCTGTTGATTGCCGCCAGCTTTGCGCTGGTCATCCTGACGGGCGCCGTCCTCTTAACGCTGCCGGTCTCCAGCCGGGAAGGGGAGTTCACCCCCTTGTTAAACGCCCTCTTTGTCGCCACCTCGGCCACCTGTGTAACCGGGCTGACGGTCTATGATACCTACCTCCACTTCTCCCTCTTCGGGCAGACGGTCATCATCAGCCTCATCCAGGTCGGGGGCCTGG
>CALXHB010000017.1 GCA_944387995.1 uncultured Clostridia bacterium
GGCAGCGACCAGGCTTCCAGCCTGGAGCCGGCCAAGTTTCACTTGGATGGACCAGGCTCCGCGCCTGGATGCGCCAGGGACCAAAGGCCCCTGGACCTCGTATTCGACGCGGCGTGGGTTCCTCGCTCCAATGTAAGCGGACCGTTCGACAAGCGAACGGTCTTCGGAAGAGAGCTGGACGTTCGGCACGTTTTTCCCAAGGGACTGCGGCCGCGTCGGATAAGAAATTCTTCCTCGCCGTTCCAGCAGTAGGTGCAAAGCTTGTCCGGGGCGATACCGACCGACTCAATCATATCGTCCAGTCGATGATACCGCAGGCTGGTAAAATGCAGCTTCTTGCAGATCAGGTCAACCATCTTCTGGTACTTCTCGCTGTCGGGATTGGCGTATTCCTTCACCGTCTCGGTGCTGACCTCATCGGTTCCCTCCAGCTCACAGATCACCCGGCGGGCAATCAACTCCATCTCCGAACGGGAACGAGAGAAGTTCAGATATTTACAGCCAAACAGCAGCGGCGGGCAGGCGGGACGGATGTGTACCTCTTTAGCGCCGGAGGCGTAAAGGAACTCGGTGGTCTCCCGCATCTGGGTGCCGCGGACGATCGAGTCGTCGATCAGCAAGAGGCTCTGTCCCTCGATCAAATCCTGTACCGGGATCAGCTTCATCTTCGCAATCAGGTCCCGTTTGCTCTGGTAGGTGGGCATAAACGACCGGGGCCAGGTGGGGGTGTATTTGATGAACGGACGGGAGAAGGGAATCCCCGACTCGTTAGCGTAGCCGATGGCGTGGGCGGTACCGGAGTCCGGAACACCAGCGACAATATCCGGTTTCACGTCGTCCCGGCGGGCCAGGAGCTTACCGCAGTTATACCGCATCTTCTCGACGCTGATTCCCTCATAGGAAGAGGAGGGATAGCCATAATAAATCCAAAGGAAGGTGCAGATCTTCATCTTATCCCCAGGCTGCACCAACGTCTCCACGTGGTTTTCGTCAAAGACGACCACTTCCCCAGGCCCCAGCTCCTTATAAGGCTTGTAGCCCAGGTTGAAATAGGCGCAGCTCTCAAAGCTGGCGCAGAAACCGTCCTCTTTCTGACCCAGCACAATCGGGGTGCGGCCAAACTTGTCCCGAGCGGCGTAGATTCCCTTGGGGGTCAGAATCAGCATGCTCAGCGACCCCTCGACAATCTCCTGAACGTAGCGGATACCGTCGATAAAGTTTTCCTTCTGGTCGATGATGGCGGCAACCAATTCGGTGGGGTTCACTTCCCCATTCTGCATTTCGAAGAAGTGGGTGTTGCCGGGGATAACGTCCCGCAAAATCTGGTCGATATTGTTGATCTTGCCAACGGTGGTCACGGCAAAGGAGCCGTGGTGGGAGCGGACTAAAATCGGCTGGGCCTCAAAGTCGGAGATGCAGCCAATGCCCAGCTGGCCGTGCATCGTGGTGGATTCCTTCTCGAATTTGGTCCGAAAAGGCGCGTTTTCAATGTTATGAATCGCCTTGTCAAATCCATTTTCCCGGCTGTAAACCGCCATACCGGCCCGGCGGGTGCCGAGGTGGGAGTGGTAGTCCACACCGAAAAACAGGTCAAATACACAATCCTCTCTGGAAGCAGCGCCAAAAAAACCGCCCATAATTTTCTACACCCCTTCTAAATGTCAGGACGCCTGCTGAAGTGATGTTCAGCGGCGTACACCACAGTTTACACAAAACCGCTTTCAACGAAAAAGCACTTTTATCATACCACATAAAATGTTTTTCCGCAATAGATAATCTTTGCAGGGGAAAGGGAGGAAAAAGGCAAAAAACTGTAAAAAATACCTCCCACTTTCCCTGTATGTTTATGGGAATCGGGGAAATGCTGAAATTAGGCCCCAGAATACTGGGGAAATTTTTTTCAGGAGGTAACTTCATGTCCCAGATGTTTTGTTTTCAGTGCCAACAGACCGCCGGCGGCAGCGGATGTGTCAAGGTGGGAGTCTGCGGTAAACAGCCGGATACGGCAGCGCTCCAGGACGCGCTGGTCTGTTCCCTCATCCGTCTGGCCACAGCGGCCCAAAATCAAGAACGTTTTTCCGATGAAACCACCGGGCTTCTGGAAGACGGGCTTTTCACGACCCTCACAAACGTAAACTTTGATAACGATGCGATTCGGTCGATGATTCAGCGGGTGGACGAAGCGATTGAGGCCCTTGGCAATCCGGAAGGGCCTGTGGTGGAGCTTTGGAAGGGCGAAACCGACCTGGTCTCTCTTCGTTCCACCTTGCTCTTTGGGATGAAAGGGATGGCGGCCTATGCCCATCAGGCGGCTGCCCTCGGCTTCCGAGACCCGGAGGTGGACCGGTGGATGTACAAAGGGCTGGCCGCTCTGGGGGAAGAGCATACGGTTGAAGAATGGTTATCGCTGATTCTAGAATTTGGCAAGGTAAATCTAAAGTGCATGGAGCTTTTGGACTGGGCGAACACCGAGTCTTACGGCACGCCGAAACCGGTAAAGGTTTCCACCGACATCCGCAAAGGACCGTTTATCGTGGTTTCGGGGCATGACCTGCGGTATTTGTATATGCTGCTGCGGCAAACCGAGGGGAAAGGGATCAACGTTTATACTCATGGGGAAATGCTTCCGGCCCACGGTTATCCCGAGCTGAAACGGTTCCCCCATCTGGCCGGTAACTTCGGCACCGCCTGGCAGAATCAGCAAAAGGAATTTGACGGCATTCCCGCCCCTGTCCTGATGACCACCAACTGCCTGATGCCGCCCCGGGAGAGTTACCGGGACCGGGTTTGGACCACCTCGGTGGTGGGATTTAGCGGTCTGCGGCACATCTCCGAAGGGGCGGACAGGGTCAAGGACTTCTCCCCTATGATTGAGCAGGCACTTCAGCTGGGGGGTTATGCCGAGGATAAGAGCATGAGCGGCATCAACGGCGGCCATCAGCTGATGACCGGTTTTGCCAGAGGGACACTGCTGGAACGGGCTGGGGACCTGATCGCCGCCATCAAAGGCGGAAAAGTGAAACACATCTTCCTGGTCGGCGGCTGCGACGGCGCCCACCCCGGCCGCAACTATTTCACCGAATTTGTGAAACTTGTTCCCCAGGACTCGATCATCCTAACCCTGGCCTGCGGGAAATTCCGGTTTAACGACCTGGACCTCGGAGAGATAAACGGTATTCCCCGGATTCTGGACGTGGGACAGTGCAACGACGCCTACAGCGCTATCCAGGTGGCTTTGGCTCTGGCTGACGCCTTCCACTGTTCGGTCAACGAACTGCCGCTGACGCTGGTGCTCTCCTGGTACGAGCAGAAGGCGGTTTGTATCCTGTTAACCCTCCTTTCCCTCGGCATCCGGAATATTTATCTGGGACCGACAATGCCGGCCTTTTTGTCTGAAACGGTGGTGAAGACGCTGGTGGACGCCTTTGGGCTCCAGCCTACCACCGTCCCGCAGCAGGATTTGGATGCGATTTTGGGGAGAAGATAACAACCGCGCCGAACGTCTAAGCCTTTTCCGAAAACCGTTTGCTTGTCAAACGGTCCGCTGGCTTTTGGGCGATT
>CALXHB010000018.1 GCA_944387995.1 uncultured Clostridia bacterium
GAACCAACGGTGCCGTGGCCGAGGACTGCGACTTTAACCATATTTGACAACCTTTCTTTGGAAAGACTTTTTCGTGGGATGCCTGGAAGGAGACGGAGAGCCGTTCATCTGGGGGTAATCCCGATACGGCTCTACTCCATTATATTCTCTTGACGGACACGACGCCATAAATGCCGGCGACGGTTTTCAAAATTTCCTCAATGTCTGTTTGTCCCTTGCGGATTTGGATGCTGATTGTGGCGACCGCCACCGCATCCACAGGTATATTTTGGTTAACGGTCAGAATGTTGGCACCTGCTTTATACAGTTCCTGCAACACATGGGACAGGACACCAGGCTCGTCCGACAGCCGCATGTACAGGGTATTCAACTGGCCGGTCGAATCGTCCTCGTAAACCTGTACATTATCCTTGTACTTGTAATAAGCACTGCGGGAAATTCCCACAATCCGGCAGGCTTCCGACGAATTCTTGGCCTGCGCTTTACTCAACAGCCGTTTTGCCTCAATGACCTTTAAAAAGACGCTAGGCAAAACATCGGTGCTGACGATTAAAAACCGGGGCTTTTCTTCCATAGGGGACCTCCTGTTATATATTCAACGGGTCGAATGAGTTTCTTCACCGCAAACATATGTAAACACGATATGGACAATAATAGCACGGAATTCACCCAGTTTCAACCTTCGGAATTTTCAAATTCGGTCGTTTTTCGTCAGATTTTGGGAATTTAATGGCAAAATTCAGCCAAATACTCGCATTTGCATCGGTTTAAAAAGAGATATTATAAATTAGACATAAAGATTATACAATTTTTATTTTTTTTGGAAAGATAAATCAAAGTCTCTTGATGTAGGATTTTGCGGGATCGAAAAAGGGCCACGAGGTTAGGACACGCCATAAAAAAGTTGAGTAGGTCGGAGACGGAAAGAACCATCTGTACCGGACAAACGCTGCCCAAAACGGCCGCCAGCAAAAACGCAGCGTCATACATAAACCGTCCCCGCTTCCCGGCTCCAAGAAAAGAAAGGGCAGACCGGCCGCACCAGTTCCAGGTGAGGACGCTGGCAAAGGCCAAAAGTGCGCTGGAAATTCCCAGAAAACCGCCCGCCCAGTCCCCCAGGGCAGAAGAAAAGGCAGCAGCAGTCCAGGCAGCTCCATCTGCCTCTGGGCAGGGCACCACCAACAAAACAGCCGCCGTCAGGGTACACATGATAAGGGTATCCAATGCGACCTCTGCTATTCCCCACAGCCCTTCATCCGCCGGTGAACTGTTCTCGGCAGCGCTGTGGACGATAGGAGCGGAGCCAAGGCCCGCTTCATTGGTAAATACACCCCGGGCGATCCCGCAGCGAAAGGCCCGACTGGTGAAGATACCAAGCGCTCCTCCTGCTAGCGGTCGGGGAGATAAAGCGTCGGCAAAAACCCCAGCAAACGCAGCCGGAAGCTGATCCAGGTGCAGTAGAATGACCGCCCCGGCTCCCAAAATATAGAGAAGGCCGACCAGAGGAATCAGCAGACTGGAAGCCGCCGCAATCCTCCCTTTTCCGCCCCGGAGAACCAGCAGCGCCAAAATCCCGAACATTACCCCACAAACCAGCTGCGGCAGCCCAAAAGCGGTGTGCAGCGCGTCTGCCGCGGCGTTGACCTGAGCCATGTTGCCAGTACCAAAGGAGGCGCCAATGCAGCCAAATGCAAACACCCAGGCAGCGACAGGGCCGACTGACCGGGCAATGTATCCCATAGGCCCGGAACTGTCTCCCCGCTGCTTATAGTGAGCCGCCAAGAGAATTTCGCTGTATTTCAGCGCCATGCCCCCAAGGGCGCTCACCCACATCCAGAAGACCGCCCCCGGTCCTCCGGCCGTTAAAGCAGCCGCAACTCCGGCGATGTTGCCGGTTCCGAGGCTGCCGGCCAGGGCTGAAACCGACGCGCCAAAGGAGGAGACCTTTTCCCCATCCCGGGCAGGTCCCCCCCGAAAGAAACGCTTTAAGGCAGTGAAAAGCCGCCGCTGGGGGAAAAAGCGCAGATAGACGCTTAATACCGCCCCGCAGCCGGTCATCATCAGACCGCAAAGGGAAAAAACCGCTTCCTTAAAAGCCAGCGCGTTCAGAAAAATCCCTCCTCATATGGGGTCAAAAGCTGTTTTTTTCTGAACGTCCTTATTTTTTACATCAAGTGTTATGATCGGAAACGTGGAACTGCTTTAAGTTGCCGATCTTCTTGCTGCGGGCCGCTAGCTCTTCTTCCACTGCTTCCAACGGAAGCTCCTCGTTGACCATCAGGACAATCAGGTGATAGAGAAGATCGGAAATTTCGTTTTTCAGTTCCTCGGGGTTCTGGTTTTTGGCCGCGATAATCGTCTCGGAGCACTCTTCACCGCATTTCTTCAGAATTTTATCCAGCCCCTTGTCAAATAGGTAACAGGTATAAGAACCTTCTTGGGGGTTCACTTTCCGGTCGGAAACGACCCCGTAGAGGCTCGATAAGGCATCGTGCATCATGTTTATCCTTCCTTTCAGTCTTTATTTTCCTGCCAAAGCGGCTTAAAAAAGCAGCTGCGGCTGCCAGTGTGGCAGGCAGGGCCTTTTTGATGGACCCGCACTAAGAGGGCGTCGTCATCGCAATCGGCGGTGATCGAAACCACCTTCTGGGTGTGGCCGCTGGTGGCGCCTTTATTCCACAGCTCCTGCCGGGAACGGCTCCAAAACCAGGTATACCCGGTTTCCATCGTCCGGCGGAGGCTCTCTTCATTCATGTAAGCCAGCATCAGCACATCCCCGTTTTCATCGTCTACCACGATGGCGGGAATCAGCTCGGCTTTCTTAAAATACGGCTTTAAATCCATTTTTATGCCCCTTTCTCAAAGCCGGACAGGGATACCGCGGCTTTGCAGATGTTCTTTGACCTGCCGAATGGTCAGTTCTCCATAATGAAAGAGGGAGGCGGCCAGAGCAGCGTCGGCGCCGGTTTTTTCAAACACTTCGGAAAAGTGTTCAAGACTCCCGCATCCGCCGGAAGCGATAACCGGAACACCCACCACATCGGTCACTGCGTTTAAAAGGGGCAGATCAAAGCCGGCCTTGGTGCCGTCGGTGTCCATCGAGGTCAAGAGAATTTCCCCGGCTCCCAGAGAAACCGCCTCTTTGGCCCACTGAACCGCATCGATACCGGTATCTTCCCGGCCGCCAGCCAGGTAAGCGTGCCAGCTGCCATCCGGCATCTTTTTCGCGTCAATCGCAACGACGACGCACTGGGCGCCAAATTTGTCAGCGGCTTCCGCGATCAGCTCCGGCCGGCGGAGGGCAGCAGAGTTGGCGCTGACCTTATCCGCCCCAGCCCGGAGCATCGCGGAAAAGTCGTCAATGGTGCGGATTCCGCCTCCCACCGTCAGGGGGACGAAAACCTTTTCCGCCGTTTTGCGGACCACATCTACCATCGTGCCCCGGTGTTCGTGGGTGGCGGTGATGTCCAAAAAGACAATCTCATCGGCGCCCTGGCGGTTGTACTCTTCAGCGCACTGCACCGGATCGCCGACTTCCCGGATACCGACAAAGTTGATGCCTTTTACCACCTTCCCGTCCCGAACGTCGAGACAGGGGATAATCCGTTTGTCCAGCATCCTCTCACTCCTTTGCAATCCGGAGGGCTTCGGTCAGCGAAAGCGTCTGGGCATAGAGCGCTTTTCCACAGATCACGCCGTAAAGCCCCAGCGCCTTGACTGCCTTGATGTCATCTGGGCCGGATATACCGCCGCTGGCGATAATCTGGCAATGGGTCTGTTCTTTCAGCTCCCGCAGCGGCGCGAGGTTAGGACCGGACAATGTACCGTCTCGCGCGATATCGGTGAAGATGATCGTCTTGACCCCGACCCCTTCCATCTCCCGGGCAAGGTCGAGAAAGTAGACTTCGCTTTTATCCAGCCAGCCGTCCACCGCCACATACCCTTCTTTGGCGTCGATGCCAACGGCAATCCGGTTACCATATTCCGCTACGGCTTCTTTTACTAGTGTAGGGTTGTGAACGGCAGCGGACCCAAGGATGACCCGGGAGATTCCACCCTGGAGATAGTATTCGACGGTATCCAGATTGCGGATGCCGCCCCCCAGCTCCACCTTTAAGCCGGACTCTTTCGCCACCGAGAAGAAAATCTCGGCATTTTGGGGCCGGGCGTCCTTGGCACCATCCAGGTCCACCATGTGAATCCACTCGGCTCCCGCTTCCCGGAAGGAGCGAGCGGTGGAAAGCGGGTCCTCCGCCACCTTATGGGCGGTGGAGAAATCCCCTTTGTACAGCCGGACGCAGGCGCCGCCCTTTATGTCAATGGCCGGTAGAATAATCATACTGCACCTCCTAAAAGGGCGCCGAAGTTGCGTAGAATCTGTAAGCCCACTTCCCCACTCTTTTCCGGATGGAACTGGGCACCGAAAAGATGCCCCCGCTCCACCAGAGCCGGAATGGCGGTGCCGTAATCGGCATAGGCCGACACATTTTCGGTGGGGGTGTTCGCCATAAAGGAATGGACAAAATAAACGCTGCTGCCGTCGGGAATCCCTTTTAACAGGGGGCTGTCCCCGTTTTTGCGGAGGTGGTTCCACCCCATATGGGGAATTTTATAGGGAGTGACCATCTTGTCCACCGACCCGGGCAGAAGGCCGAGGCCCTCGGTCTCCCGAAATTCGGTCCCCCGCTCAAACAGGAGCTGCATTCCCAGGCAGATTCCCAAAAAGGGCTTGTGGAGGGCTTCTTTTTGGATAACCGGTAAAAGCCCGGTGTCCTTTAACATTCCCATTGCGTCGGGGAAGGCTCCGACCCCCGGCAGAATCAGGCCATCGGCCCGTTCAATCGCCCCGGCATCCCGAGTAATCTCGTGGGAAAGGCCGAGGTAATTTAAAGCATTGTGGACGCTGAAAAGGTTTCCCGCTCCATAGTCGATAATCGCGATCAAGACCTTTCCCCCTTTCAGAGCACGCCTTTGGTGCTGAGCACCGCCCCGTCCCGTGTCTGAACAGCAGCGTTCAGGGCATGTCCCAGCGCCTTAAAGAGCGCCTCCAGTTTGTGATGGTCATTGGTCCCGTAAAGGACCCGGGCATGAAGGGTGATTCCGGCGTGCATGGCCAGCGCCCGGAAAAATTCCTCCGCGGTCTGAGTATCAAAGGAACCGATCATCGGAGCGGTACAACTGCATTCCCAGTGGAGAAACGGGCGGCCACTGATATCCAACGAGACAAAGCCCAGTGATTCATCCATCGGAATATAAAAGCTTCCGTACCGCTGTACCGGAATGGTTCCCAGGGCCTTTTTCAAAATGTCTCCCAGTACAATGCCGGTGTCTTCCACCGTGTGGTGGGCGTCGACGTCCAGATCACCCTTGGCCCGCAAGGTCAGGTCAAAAGAGGCGTGAACCGCCAGAGCGGTGAGCATATGGTCAAAAAATCCGATGCCGGTGTGGATATCGGTCTGCCCACTGCCGTCCAGGCAGAGGGTGGCGGTGATATCCGTCTCCCGGGTGGTACGGGTGAGAGTGGCAATTCGCATTTAGTCTCCCTCCCCTTCCAGATAAGCTTTTAAAGCGGCGAGCAGCTCCCGGTTTTCCTCCGGTGCACCGGCGCTGATCCGTAAATACCCAGGAAACTTCCGGATGGCAATTCCCTTTCCGGCGAGGAAGTGGAAAATCTTCTCGGCTTCCGGGCATTTGAGAAGAACAAAGTTGGTGACACTGGGGTAAACCGCCGGGATTTGATCCCGGTGGGCCTCCGACAGGGCT
>CALXHB010000019.1 GCA_944387995.1 uncultured Clostridia bacterium
CGGTTCATACCCGAAGTGTCACCGGTTCGAATCCAGTTACCGCTACCATATGGCCCGTTGGTCAAGAGGTTAAGACACGGCCCTTTCACGGCTGTAACGCGAGTTCGATTCTCGCACGGGTCACCAAATAGGCTCCGGATGAAAATCCGGAGCTTTTTTGTTTTATCCGAAGGATTAAACAGCCTTTTGACCCGTTTGTCCGGCTGGACAGATGAAAGTCTCTTTTTTGCCTGGACCCGCAATTCCTGCCCTATTTTCGTTTGCTTTTTACGTCCGGTCTGGTATAATAGGGGTTAGCAGAAAAAGCCTAAGGAGGAATTTCTCGATGGAACAAAACCGCCTCTTGGAAAATGAGCTGGAACAGGTCAAAACTCTGTCTCCAATTGAAAAATATACCCTCTTCCGGAAAACCTATCCGGAGTTTTTGTATGAAGGCTACACCCTGGAACAGCTTGACAGGTCTCTTAAGGTGACCTATCATTTCCGGGTGCCGGGGCTGGCCGAGTTCGCGCCCACCTGGACTTTGCCGGTGCCGGATTTTTCCAGTTTGGAAAACGGAGTAGTGAAGCGGCTGCTCTTCTCGCTGGGGCTGGTGGAACTGGTGAGCTACTGGAAGATTGCCTGCCCGCCGGTGGTCAGAATCCTATGCGGCCACATCTCTCCCCAGCAGGCCGAATGGTGGAAACAGCAGTATAAACAGGGGCTGGGAGAATTCTTCTACCGCAACGGCATCCCCGTAGGTCCCGATTTTATGGAGATTGAAAGCGAAGGGGAGGATTTTTCGGTTCCGGCCTCTTCCGACCGGGAACTCCGGGGCTGCATCATCCCCGTGGGCGGCGGAAAGGACTCCATCGTCACCTTGACCCTTCTTTCCCGTATGCGGGAGGAGAGCTACTGCTATGTGATGAACAGCCGGGGCGCCACCGAACATTCGGCGGAGCTGGCCGGTTACCCGCCGGAAAAACGGCTCAACATCAAACGGACGCTGGCACCGGAGATGCTGGAACTGAATAAACAGGGCTATTTAAACGGCCACACCCCCTTCTCCGCCCTGGTGGCCTTCTCCGGGGTGCTGATGGCGGAACTGTACGGGAAAAAGTACGTTGTCCTCTCCAACGAGTCCAGCGCCAACGAGTCGACGGTCAAGGGAAGCGACGTCAACCATCAGTATTCCAAGAGCTTCCAGTTTGAAGCGGATTTTGACCGGTATGTGAAAGATTATATCGGTTCCCAGGTGGCCTATTTCAGCCTCCTGCGGCCCTGGAGCGAATTCCAGATTGCCGCCTATTTTTCGGGACTCAAGGCCTTCCACCCTTATTTCCGCAGCTGCAACGCCGGTTCCAAAACCGATTCTTGGTGCGGTCATTGCGCCAAATGTCTGTTTGTGGCGCTGATTCTGACCCCGTTTTTGACGGACGGGGAAATTAGTGGGATTTTCGGACGGGAGATTCTCGAGGATGAGACGTTAATTCCCACTTTGCAGGAACTGGCCGGGATGACCGACGAAAAGCCGTTTGAGTGCGTCGGCAGCCGGGAAGAAATCTGCTGCGCCATGGCCCTCGGCATCCGGGTCCGGGAAGAGAAGGGGCTGCCCCTTCCCAAACTGCTCCAGTATTTCCAGTCAACGCCCCTCTATCCGGCGGCCCGGAAGGACGACACCCGGTTCTTTGACTATTATCAGGAGCAAAACCTGCTGCCGCCTGCCTTTGCGGCCCAGATGCGGCAGGAGACGGAAAAGCTGAAAGCGGAATTTTGCGGAAAAGAGGAAAAGGCATGAGCGAGAATAAAACCGGGGCGGAAAAGCTAAGACAGGTGCTTAAAACCCTCGATGGGAAAAATATTCTGGTACTGGGTTACGGCAGAGAGGGCAGAGAAACCCTTCGGCGGCTGCTGGACTGGTGCGAAGGGGTGACCCTGACGGTGGCCGACCAGAAGGAGCAGCAGCTTCCCGAAGGGGTGGCGGGGATCTTCGGCGAAGGGTATCAGGATACCCTCTCTGATTATGATGTGGTCATCAAATCCCCCGGGATTGTGCTGAAGGACAAATCCCCCCGCATGATCGACAAGGTGACCTCCCAGACCGAGCTGTTTTTGCGGGCTTACCGGGACCAGGTGGTGGGGATTACCGGCACCAAGGGCAAGAGCACCACATCCAGCCTCACCGCCCATATCCTCCAAAGCGTAAGGCCGGACACCCTTTTAATGGGCAACATCGGCATTCCGGCCTTTTCGATGGCGGAAAAGATGGGAGAGAAGACCATCGCGGTCTATGAGCTCTCCTGCCACCAGCTGGAATATACTCGGGTTTCGCCGCACATTGCCGTTATCCTCAACCTTTTTGAGGAGCATCTCGACCACTATGGCACCAAAGAAGCCTATTTTGCCGCCAAGCGGAACATCTACGCCCATCAGCAGCCGGAGGATCTCTATTTTTGCAACATCCTGCAAAAAGACGATCTGCCCCATCCGGTTTCTCGGATGGTGACGATGAAGCAGGGGGAAGAGTCGGGGGCCAACCTCTGGGTATATCGTAACGAAATCCGCTATCAGGGGCGGGCGCTGACCCTGAGACCCGGCTGCACCCTGCTGGAGGGGAAACATAACCTCTATAACATCGGCGTCGCCTACGGCCTTTGCAGGGCCTTTGGGGTGGAGGATGACCAGTTCCTCGCGGCCCTCAAGACCTTCTCACCCCTCCCGCACCGGCTGCAAAAGGTCGGCACCTTTGACGGGGTCACCTATTACGACGATTCCATCTCCACCGCCTGTGAGACGGCCATCGGTGCGATGGAAGCCCTCAAGGATAAAGGAATCGGCAGTATCCTGCTGGGCGGGATGGACCGGGGGATTGATTACGACAGTCTCTGCGACTATCTGACCGGCTGCGACCCCAATAACCCCCGGTATGTGATTCTGATGCCCGACTCTGGTATCCGGGTCCACCAGATGCTGGTGGAGCGGGGATTTGACCCCGCCCGGATGGTCGTGACCACAGGCTTGGAGCAAGCGGTCGAAAAGGCCAAGCAGTTGACCCCCAAGGGGACCGTCTGCCTGCTCTCTCCGGCAGCCGCCAGCTACGGCTTTTTTAAGAATTTCGAGGAACGGGGCGACCGGTTCCAGGAGTATGTCAAAGGCCAGTAAAGAATATTTTAGTAAGCGGCGGGAACGTGCAAAAACGTCTCCGCCGCTTTTGCATACTTTCCGTTTGCCCGGCATATACTCTTTACAGGTCTTTTACGGCGCTGTTTTCCGCCTGACAAAATGGCGAAAAATTAAGAGGCAATGTGAAGGAAAATCGGATATTTGGCGAAACCTAACAGGTTTGCTTGACAAGACCCGGCGAAACGGCTAAAATTATAGTATCTTATTTGTTCGGAATCAATTTCTGCGGAATTCTCTTTTTTGGTTTCTAAACGGTCGTCGACGGAAATAAGGAGCGTTTAGAGAAAAGAGAATCAAAAATTCCCTGCGTTTTCGCCTGCTTACGAGGGCAAATCTCGGGGGTTTTTGCTGCGGAAAACCCCTCCATTCGGGGTTAGAGCTCCAGGATGATCTGTCCTGCCGGGCCAGAATACAAATAGGGCGCTTTGGGCCTGGACTTAAGGTGCATCTGAGACCTTTCTGTCATTGCCTGCGGCTGAAATGAGCTTTTCATCTTCGTTTGCCTGCCGGCTTTGCCGGATGAACTTTACGGCATCCTCTTTTCAGCGTATGGTCAGTTGGAACACAATATTTTCAGATACATTCCAAAAGGCTAAAGTTTGACGATTGGTAGTAAGGCAGCATTTTATTTTGCTGCCGGACGGTTGTATGGAGCCGGAAGCAACCCGGCCAGAGAAAGAGAAGGTATGTATAGTGGCAAAAACGCAGAATACGAAAGTGATTGATGCGATCCTGTCCTCAACAGGGTCCAAAACCCCTTCCACCTCCAGACGGAGCCGCCGGGTGAAGGGATTCGGACAGAAGGCGGCGAAATCCTCCGGGAAAAGCTCCGGTCTGCCGGAACTGGTGATGACGGCGGCCGATGTGGCGGCGCTTGAGTCCTCCGAGGGGACCAAAGAAAAATCTCAGCGCCGGGCTGCTCCCAAGTCTTCGGGGGATAAACGGCGGACCCGTCGTCCGGCTGCGCCCAGACGGGAGGCGGAGGGAGAGCGGGAGATCGTTTCCCGGGAGGTCTTGACGCCGGAAGCGGAATACGATCTGGTTCCTTCCCAGCGCCGGGGACGCCGTCGGAATTCTTCCAAAACCGGTGAAGGCAAAAAGCAGGCCCTGCGGATTATCCCGCTGGGCGGCTTAAACGAGATCGGCAAAAATATCACCGTTTATGAATACGGCAAGGATATCCTCATCGTCGACTGCGGGATGGGGTTCCCGGATTCGGATATGCTGGGGGTTGACCTGGTCATTCCGGATTTCACCTATCTGGAAAAGAACAAAGAGAAAATTCGCGGGATGGTTATCACCCACGGCCATGAGGACCACATTGGTTCGGTCCCCTACTTCCTGAAAAAATTCGGCACCGATATTCCGATCTACGGCGCTAAACTGACCCTCGGACTCATCGACGGCAAGCTTAAGGAACACGGACTGTCCGGCAAGGCAAAGCTCATGCAGTTTATGCCCGGGGACGTCATCAAGCTGGGTGCGTTTACCGTTGAAGCGATTCATGTCAACCACTCGATCCCCGACGCGATGGCGTTTGCGATTACGACGCCGGTGGGGGTTGTGGTCCATACCGGAGACTTTAAGGTCGACTATACCCCCATTGAAGGGACGATGATCGACCTTGCCCGGTTCGCGGAACTGGGCAAACAGGGTGTCCTGTGCATGCTGGGCGAATCGACCAACGCCGAACGCCCTGGTTATACCGACAGTGAACGGAACGTCGGGCGGACGCTGCGGGCTCTCTTCCAGCAGGCGGGCAACCGGCGGATTATCATCGCCACCTTCTCTTCCAACATCCACCGGATTCAGCAGATCATCAATCTGGCGGCGGAAAATGGGCGGAAGGTTGCGGTTTCCGGCCGGAGTATGGTCAACGTCGTCACCACCGCTATTGAACTGGGGTATCTCTCGGTTCCCCGGGACCTGCTGATCGACGCCGACAACATCGGCCGCTATTCCGCCGACCGGTTGGTCATCATCACCACCGGCAGCCAGGGTGAACCGATGTCCGCCCTCTCCCGGATGGCTTCCGGCGAACACCGCAAGATTCAGGTGACCCCCAACGACTTTATCATCATCTCCGCTAACCCCATTCCCGGCAACGAAAAGCACGTCACCCGGGTTATCAACGACCTGTTAAAACTGGGGGCTGAGGTGGTCAGCAAGTCGATGTACGAGGTCCACGTTTCCGGCCACGCCTGCCAGAACGAGTTAAAGCTGCTGATGTCGATTGTCAAACCGAAGTTCTTTATCCCGGTGCATGGCGAGTATAAGCATCTGTCGGAGCACGCCGCTCTGGCCCGGGAAATCGGCATCGCCCCCGATCACATCCTGCTGACCGATATCGGCCAGGTGATTGAGCTGACCCCCGATTCGATGAGCCTTGCCGGTACCGTTGAAGCCGGACGGGTGTTCGTTGACGGATATGGCGTCGGCGACGTCGGCAGCATCGTCCTTCGGGACCGGAAACATCTGGCCCAGGACGGCCTGATTATCGTCGTCGTGACCATCGAAAGCGAGTCGGGGGCGGTTGTCGCCGGCCCGGACATCGTTTCCCGCGGGTTTGTCTATGTGCGGGAGTCGGAGGAGCTTTTGGAGAATGCCCGGCAGCTGGTCAAGGATACCCTCCTCGACTGCCAGCAGAAGGAGATCCGGGAGTGGAGCGCCCTGAAAATCCGGGTCAAGGATTCGCTGTCCTCCTTCATCTACCGGAAGACCAAGCGCGACCCGATGATCCTGCCGATTATCATGGAAATTTAATGGGATGATACCGCCCATCTGCGGTATCAACCGGTATGGAGCCTGCCCCTTTTGGGGCAGGCTCTTTTTGTTGACATTTTTACGTAGCTTTAGTACAATAAAATTAGGCAATATGTGCAAAGGAGGCGAAAAAATGCGAAAGATATCCTGGCTGGCAGTGGGAATCATGATAGCGGCCGTGTGCAGTGGCTGCCAAGAGAAGGAGAGTCTGTCCCATACATCCGCCGAGGAATCCTTTCTGATGCGGCCGACCTTTTCTTCGGAACAAGAGATGATCGAGGCTTTCCGGGAGGAGCCGGAACGCTATACTATTTACACCGTAAAGGACGAAAACCCGGATTTGTTTGCCCGGCTGGTTCATATTCCGGAAGATTACCGGCTGGATACCATCACCTGGTACGGGCGGTCAGCGGATACGGATGCTCCGCCCAGTATGGCCTATACCTATCTGTCGGAAGAGTTTCTTGCATACAGTCAGAACTTCACCTATGTGGAACTGGCGGATTCGGAGGTGGACGCCGCCTACCATGACCGGGAAAACCGCAGTATGTATTATTTCAGAAGAAGCGCTGTTCCGGCGGAAAACGGGGAAGTGGGGCAGCGTATGATCCGCCGGGAATATCTCGAAGAGGTTGAAGGGTTTTCCGATGTGTATGCCAATGTAAGATGGCAGCAGGATTTCGTGCGTCTGGTCTGGCTGGACACCTATGGGCATATTTGTGAGCTTCAGCTGCCCTATGACCGGTACAGCGAGGAAAAGATTCCAGAATACACCGCGGTCGAATACTTTTGCTTTGATCTGGAGAATGGTGAGCTGGTGATGGTGGAATGAAGCGAAGAGGATGCGTGTGGGCGGCAGCAATGGTTCTGGCAGCGCTGCTGAGCGGATGCGGGGAAAAAGAGCGGTATGTTTATACAGCGGAAGACCGGCCGAAAATGTTTGTCAATCAAAATGCGAGCCGGCTGTATAATCCGGGTGTGGAAACAAACATAGGATTAGCGGATTTAATTGCAGAGGTGGAAATCACTTCTGACCAAGTGGTCCAAGAGGCAACGACAACGGAAGGGGTGCCGTGGTCTTTCTGCTACTATGAGGCGGATGTGGAAGAGGTCTGGTATGGGCAGCCGGTGGATACGGATATCCGGATTTATTTCCATGGGACGAGGGCTGTACTCCATCGGTATGACCAGGTGGTTGTGTATTTAAACTACGATGAACAGACCTATTATGTGCCGGTGGATGGAGAATACAGCGTGTTTATTCTGAACCCACCCAGCGATGAGGTATTCCCGTTGGCAATGGTTTCAGAATATGAGCCGTTGGAAGGGGAGGATGTTTCCGTTCTCCGGTCAGAGACAGACGACGCCTTCCAGCGGATTCTGGACGGAGAAGCAGATATATGGCCGTCTGGTGATATTTTCGATTCGTACCAAGCGGAAGAAGTCGCTTCCGAATAACCCCTACCCCGCTTCCGAAAGGAGGCGGGGATTTTTTGTCCCAGTGCGGCGGGAAAACCTTGCCCAGCGTTGACAAATTGGGGGGTTTGCGATAAAATTATCCTGTTAAGATGAGGTAGTCTCACACCTGCATTTAAAACTGTTAGTTATGTATACTCTATTTTATACAGATTGTATTTTACAGCCGACGGTTTAAACGCCGGTTGTGAGGGGAGGGGCGTCCGATGAAGCGTCCAAGAAGTTGGAATATCCAGGGGCATATGGTGGTGCTGGCGGCGGCCTGTCTGGTGCTGAGCATCGTCACCTGGTTTGTACAGCCGGTGGCGGCTTACCTGCTGACGCCCTGCGCGCTGGCCTATGGGATTTATCTGTTGGTGCGGCTGCGGGGATTTAGACGGCATATGCGGGGAACTTTGACCCGGATTGCCGCCCAGCTGGACCCTGCCCAACAGGAGATGCTCTTAAACTTCCCGATTCCGATGATGGCGGTTGGGGCTTCCAGACGGATTCTCTGGTACAGCGAGTCCTTCCAGACCGAGGTACTGGGTAAGCGGGAGATGATCGGGGAAAACTTTGGGGTGTTCACAAACCTTGCCCTCGACGAATTCTGCCGCAAGGAGGTTCCCCTTCAGATTGGGGAGAAATCCTACCATGTCCGGGGCCTGCGTTCGGGGGATGTGGACATTCCAGCCACTGAAACCGCCAAGCCGGTGAAACCGGGAGAAGAAAACTTTTACCTTCTCTATTTCATCGACGTCACCGAAATGGACCGAGAGGCTGCCCTCTACCGCAAAACCCGGCCTTCGGTCATGCTGATTGTGCTGGACAATTACAACGAGTTGATGCAGAAGGCCAAAGAGAGCGAGAAATCTCGGATTTTAAGCGCCGTCGATACCCTGCTGGAAGAGTTCTCCAGCCAGATGACCAACAGCTTTATCAAACGGTATGACGACGAACAGTATATGATGGTGGTGGAGGAACAGCATCTCGAAAAGATCATCGAGAGCCGTTTTTCGGTGCTGGACGACGTCCGTAAGATTGAAACCGGCGGTTTCCCGGTCACCCTTTCCATCGGCATCGGACGGGGGGAAGAGACCCTTTCGGACAGTGAAGCCTCTGCCCGGCAGGCGCTAGATATGGCGCTGGGGCGGGGCGGCGACCAGGCGGCCATCAAAATGGGTACGATGTACGAGTTTTACGGCGGCGTCAGTAAGGGCATCGAAAAGCGCACCAAGGTTAAGTCCCGGATGGTGGCCAATGCCCTGCTGGAGCTGATTAAGGCTTCCGACAAGGTGCTGGTGATGGGCCACAAGTTCGGAGATTTGGACTGCGTCGGCGCGGCGGCAGGCATGGCCACGGCTATCCGTTCCATCGGCAAGAAGGCGTTTATTGTCATTGACCGGGAGAAAAACCTCTCCAAGACGCTGATTGAGATGGTGAAGTCGGACGCTGGAAACCACGACCTCTTCATCGATCCGGACGAGGCGCTCTTCTCCATTACCCCTCAGACTCTGCTGATTATCTGCGATACCCACACCTCTAACCTGGTGGAATCCAAAGAGGTATATGAGCGCTGTAAGACGGTGGTCATCATCGACCACCATCGCAAAATGGTCAACCATATCGACAACGCAGTCATCTTTTACCACGAACCCTACGCCTCTTCTGCTTCCGAAATGGTGGCGGAACTGGTCCAGTATATGGGCGAGGATTGCAAGATCACCTCGGTGGTGGCTCAGGCGCTGCTGGCGGGGATTATGCTGGACACCCGGAGCTTCGCGATGCGGACCGGTGTGCGGACCTTCGAGGCGGCGGCTTACCTGCGCCGCATTGGGGCGGACACCGTTGTGGTCAGAAAGATGTTCTCTAATACGATGGACTCCTACCAGCGCAAATCCCGGATCGTCTCCAACGCCCAGATCTACCGCAAATGTGCGGTGGCTCAGAGCGATTTTTCTTCGGATGACATGCGGGTGGTGGCTTCTCAGGCGGCAGACGAGCTTTTGAGCATCGACGATGTAGATGCTTCCTTCGTGCTGTATGAGACCAGCGGGGTCATCAATATCTCCGCCCGCAGTATGGGACTCATCAACGTCCAGTTGATTATGGAGAAGATGGGCGGCGGCGGCCATCAGACGATGGCGGCTACCCAGATGCGCGGGGTCGAGATGGAAAAGGCCAAGGCGCTTTTGTTTGAGAATATCGACGATTACTATTCCACCCATTGACCGGGCAAAAAGCCTGGCCTCATTGGGATAAACGCCCCTTGGGCGGGTAAAAAGAAACAACAGGAGGAAAATAAACATGAAAGTGATTTTGTTACAGGATGTCAAGGGGTCCGGCAAAAAAGGAGACCTGGTCAACGCTGCTGACGGCTACGCCCGCAACTATCTGCTGCCTAAAAAGCTGGCGATGGAGGCGACCGCCGGTGCCATCAATAACAAAAAGATCCAGGATGAAGCTAAGGCCCATCACGCCCAGGTGGAACTGGACAACGCCAAGGCCGCTAAAGAACGGCTGACCGGCAAGCTGGTCACCGTCACCGCCCGGGCCGGCAAGGAAGGCAAGCTCTTCGGCGCTGTCACCGCCAAGGAAATTGCCGCCGCTGTTTCCAGCCAGTACGGACTGGATGTGGACAAGCGCAAGGTGGAACTGGACGGGGAAATCCGGGCTTTCGGCACCTTTGAGTTTGACTTAAAGCTCCATCCCGGCGTTGTGGCCCGGATGAAGGTCATGGTCAAGGAAGCATAATAACCGCTCTTTGCGGCGCGGGGCTCGTTTTTGAGCTCCGCGTCCTTGCGTAAGGAGCAGCGGCTGATCGAATTGGACGGTTAAACGCCGGTTTTACCGGCAGAGGAGGTGGGCAGATGCCGGACGAGAAGAAAACAGAAGAACCTTCCCTGGAGGCGTATGCCCAGGGGCTTCCCTATAACCTGGAAGCGGAGCAGTCGGTTTTGGGGAGCGTATTGATCGACCCCGAACTGCTGCCCACCATCATGGAGAAGATCTCCAGCCCCCAGGTCTTCTATACCCGCCAGCATCGGGCTTTGTACAGCCTGATGATCCGGATGTTCAGCGAGTCCAAGCCCATCGACTATGTGACCCTGCTGGATGAATCCCGGGGAGAAGGCATCTTTGAAAACGACGGGACGGCCAAAAACTACCTTCTCCACTTGATGGAGGCGGTGCCCACCACTGCAAACCTCCCCCAGTACTGCGATATCCTGCTGGAGAAATATTACATGCGGGGGCTGCTGACCGCCGCCACTGATATCGCCTCTGCGGTCCGGCAGGAGGAGGGAAGCGCCTCCGAGCTGCTGGACGCGGCGGAGCAGAAGATCTACGATATCCGCCAGGGAAGGCAGACCTCTGAGCTGCGGCCGATCAGCGAGGTTATCATCGGGGTGTACGACAGCATCTACGAGATGAACCAGCGGGATGACAGCCGGATTACCGGCCTGGCGTCGGGATTTACCCAGCTGGACCTGATGCTCTCGGGGCTGAACAAAACCGACCTCATCCTTGTGGCGGCCCGTCCTGGCATGGGCAAGAGTGCGTTCGCCCTCAATATCGCCGCCAACGTCGGGCTTAAAAATCCCGACATGGATATTGCGATCTTCTCTCTGGAAATGAGCAACCCTCAGCTGGTGACCCGTATGCTCTGTTCCGACGCCCTGATTCCGTCGGATAAAATGCGCACCGGCCATCTGGAAAAGGAAGAGTGGAGCAAGTTGGCGGTCACCGCCCAGCGGCTCGCCAGCACCCATATCTACATGGACGACACCGCCGGTATCACCGTTTCCCAGATGAAGGCCAAGGTGCGGCGGCTGAAAAATCTGGGGCTGATTATCATCGACTATCTCCAGCTGATGACTTCCGGGACCAGGATTGAAAACCGGGTGCAGGAAATCTCCCAGATGACCCGAAACCTCAAGATTATGGCGAAGGAACTCAACGTCCCGGTTATCTGCCTGTCCCAGCTTTCCCGAGCGGCGGAACAGCGCCAGGGTCACCGGCCGATGCTGTCCGACCTGCGGGAATCGGGCTCCATCGAACAGGATGCCGACAGTGTTTTGTTCCTCTTCCGGGAAGAATACTATGCGGATGCCGAAGAATCGGGCGGGGCGGACGATTCCACCCGGAATACTGCCACCTGTATCGTCGCCAAAAACCGCCACGGCTCCACCGGAGACGTGACCATCGGCTGGCAGGGCGAATATACCCGCTTCTTCAATCTGGAGATGAACCGGGAGGCGCCTCCCTTCTGATGGGGAGGTCGGGGTACCGGATGCCGAAAAGGAGGGCCTATGTTCTTAACCGAAAAAGACTGCCGTTATATGGCAGGGCATTGCCTGATTGTGGGCTTGTCCGGCGGGGCAGATTCGATGAGCCTGGTCCACTTTTTGGCGGTCAACCGACCGGTTTACGGCTGGGAGGTGCGAGCCGTACATCTCAACCACTGTCTGCGGGGAGAAGAAAGCCTGCGGGATGAGCAGGCGGTGCGGACATTCTGCCGGGAGATGGGAATTTCTCTATCCATCTGCCGGGAGGATGTCGGGGCGATGGCCCGGGAGAAGGGGCTGTCGCTGGAGGACGCCGGGCGGGAAGCTCGTTACGCCTTTTTTGAAAAGGAAGCTCATCTTTCATTGGAAGAGGGGCTTTCCCCCCTCATTCTCACTGCTCACACCCTTTCGGACGATCTGGAAACCGCCCTCTACCGGCTGGTACGGGGAAGCGGGCTGGACGGCCTTTGCGGGATTGAGCGGGAACGGAAGCTGGGACCATTTACGGTTTTCCGGCCAATGCTCGGCATCAGCCGGGCGGAGGTGGAAAACTACTGCCAGCTTTATGACATTCCCTTTGTAACCGATTCTTCCAATCTCTCCACCGACTATGCCCGCAACCGCCTGCGGCTGGAGGTCGTCCCCCAGTTAAAGGCGATTAACCCTTCGGTGGAACGGGCATACGGGCGGCTGAAGGAGAGTTTGACCGTCGACCGGGATTACCTAAACCGGGAGGCGGAAACGTTATTGCGGGGGGCGGAAATCTCCTCCGATTGCTGGAGGCTGGAGCCGCTGCAAGAGGCCCCGGAGCCGCTGAAAAGGCGGGCGGAAAGGGAAATCCTCCGCCGGTCGGATATCGGCCTCACCGCCCAACATATCGCCGCTCTCGATGCGGTGATATGCGGGGAAACTCGGGGGTTTTCCGCTGGGGGCAAGCGGTTTGTCTGCCGGGGAGGGGAGCTTCGTCTGGAAGAAGAGGCGGTTTATCGGGCACCTGAAATCCCGCTGCCCTTTTTGGAGCCGGGGGACGAGCGGTGGCTGGCGTTTTCGATTCAAAAGGCGGCTCTAGGTGGACAAAGCATAAATATTTTACAGAAAACCGTCCATTTGCGGCTTTCTGGCTGTGTAACCCTAGAGAAAACGCTGAAAGTTTATAAAAATTTATTATATTCCGGCATCGATTATGCTACAATAATGAATAACGTGGTTTTGCGCACCCGCCGCCCGGGGGACAGTATCCGTCTGCCGGGATATGGGGGGCGGAAAACGCTGAAAAAGCTGTTCCAGCAGGCTCATCTCTCTCGGGAGGACCGGGAGACCCGGGTGATGCTGGCGGCTGGGAGCGACATCGTCTGGCTGGAGGGCTTCGGGACAGGGGAGGATTTCTTGCCCCGGGGCGGAGGAGCTGTGCTCCAAATTCAGGCAGAAGGCCGGGACAGAAAGGACGAGACAAGCGATGAATGAGGATATGCGGGCGGATATAGAACGGATTCTGCTGACCGAAGAGGAAATACAGGAAAAGGTGACGGCTTTAGGCCGCCAGATTACCCAGGACTATAAGGGAAAGAACCTGATGCTCGTCAGCGTTCTCAAAGGTTCCATCGCGTTTATGGCCGACCTGATGCGGGCGATTGACCTGCCCCTTAAAATTGACTTTTTAAGCGTGTCCAGCTATGGCGCTTCCACCAGTTCCAGCGGAACGGTGGAGATCCGCAAGGACCTGGATATTGACCTCCATGGGGTTGACCTCTTGATTGTGGAGGACATACTGGACTCTGGCCGCACCCTCCACAAGATCATCCAACTTCTCAAAGAGCGGGGAACGGCATCTATTAAGATTGCCTGCCTGCTGGATAAGCCGGAGCGGCGGGTGGTCCCCCTCAGCGCCGACTATACCTGTTTTGATATTCCGGACCGGTTTGTCGTCGGGTACGGGCTGGATTACGACCAGCATTACCGCAACCTGCCCTATATCGGCGTCTTAAAGCCGGAGGTTTATGAAAAATAAATTACGGGTCTTTTGACGCCCGATCCCCAGAAAGGAGTGGTTTGATTGTCAAAAAAACGCGGGGCATCCATTGTGATTCTCATAGCGGTGGTCATTTTTGTCCTGATTTCGTCTTCTTATCTGATGCGTCTGCTGACGCCGGAATCCCGGCAGTACAGCTATTCTGAAATCCTTTATATGTTTGAGGATCAGAAGGTCTCGGGGTATGAACTCGATCTTGGCTCCAATGAAGTTGTACTCAAAATGGAGGACGGTTCGCCGGATGTGTCTTACCGGGTAGCTGCTCCCTCGTACTTTTTGGATTCGATTGAGCCTTATGTACAGGAATATAACGAGGCCCATCCCGACAACCGGATGGAATTCAACTGGATTCAGGCTACCGATAATACCTGGCTGTGGAGCCTGGTGCCGTATCTTCTGATGATTGCCGCCATGGGCGCTCTCTGGTACTTTATGTTTAAGCAGACCAGCGGCGGCGGCAAGATGAACCAGTTTGGCAAGGCCAACCTCGTCAAAATGGACGGCAAGAACGGCAAAAAGACCACCTTCGCCGATGTGGCGGGGGCGGATGAGGAAAAAGAGGAGTTGCAGGAGATTGTCGACTTCTTAAAGCATCCCAAGAAGTATAACGATCTCGGCGCTCGAATTCCCAAAGGCGTACTGCTGATGGGCCCTCCTGGTACCGGTAAAACCCTTCTGGCCCGGTCGGTGGCGGGGGAAGCGGGCGTTCCGTTTTTCTCGATTTCCGGCTCTGACTTTGTGGAAATGTTCGTCGGCGTGGGTGCTTCCCGTGTCCGCGGCCTGTTCGACCAGGCAAAGAAAACGCGCCTGCCATCATCTTCATCGATGAGATCGACGCCGTGGGCCGTCACAGAGGTGCAGGTCTCGGCGGCGGGCACGACGAACGGGAACAGACCTTAAACCAGCTGCTGGTTGAGATGGACGGTTTCAGCAACAACGAAGGCATCGTTGTCATTGCGGCTACCAACCGGCGGGATATCCTCGACCCTGCGCTGCTGCGTCCCGGACGGTTTGACCGGCAGATTGTGGTCAACTATCCCGATGTCAAGGGGCGGGAAGAAATCCTCAAGGTTCACT
>CALXHB010000020.1 GCA_944387995.1 uncultured Clostridia bacterium
ATCTCGGTACCGCATCGGTCCCCGTCAGATCGCCTTTACCGGTTTTTCCAATGGGGGATTGACCGGTGAGGGGCTGATTCAGTACTTTTCCGGCAGTCAGACGGTGGCGGAATCCTTCCCCGGTTACACGCCGGATGCCCTGGACCAGCTGGACGCGACCCCGGATGCCTTTTTGTGCATATATGGGCCGCGGTTTGTGGGGGATTCTTTTGACTACTCCCGGGCAGTTTATCCGCCCACCTTTTTCGCGGTCGGCCGGGAGGACAGCGCCATGGACAATTTCAACTATACCTATCCCGACCTGATCGCCCACGGGGTGCCGGTGGAGGTCCATACCTTCGCAGGGGTGCCCCACGGACAAGCTGGAGGTCGGCTGCTGGGGGTTCAGTACCCGAATTTTGAGCTGTGGGAGCCACTGGCAGACGCTTTTATGCAGGATCTGTTTTGCAAATAATGGGCCGGATTCCGGCCGGGAGAGAAAGGAAGTCGTTTTATGGAACGGAAGCCCATCTTAAATGTCCATGTGCTTTTTGACACCAAACCGGTCAGCCTTAAGGCCGAGAACGGGGAAGTGGTGATGATCCCCTTTTATGGGACGGTGGAAGGGGAGATCTTTAACGGGATTGTAGAGCCCTGCGGGGTGGACACCCAGATCGTCAACGCCGCCGGCGTGCGGCATATGTCCGCCCGGTATATGCTGACCGGCAAGGACAAAGCTGGTCAGGAGGCCCACATCTTTGTGGAGAACGACGGCTACTTCACCAAAGGGGAGGGCGGGACCCCCTTCACGACCGTTCCCACCTTCTACACCGATTCTTCAGCTCTGGCCCCTTACTTTCACTATAACCAGTTTGTGGGCGAGGGACGGGAGGAAGAGGACGGCCTTCACATCTGTTTTTACGAGATTGAGCGGGATAAATAACCCATTGATCCAATAAAGCGCAAAAAGCCGGCGTCTTTGGAACCTTTGGAGGTTTCGGGACGCCGGTTTTTGCTCGCAAGTTGCGGAAAAAGGAATTTTGTGCTATGATACCGGTAGTGAACGACGGAAAGGAGCCCTTTTATGCAGCCCATTTTAAACCTCACCTCCGAGAGCCTTTCGGAGGTCAAATATATCCTCCACGACATCGACGACACCATTACCAACGGCGGGAAACTCCTTCCGGAAAGCTACGGAGCCCTGTGGAAGCTCTCCCGGGCGGGTTTTCAGGTGATTCCGGTCACCGGCCGGCCGGCGGGCTGGTGTGATCTGATTCTGCGGGAATGGCCGGCAGCGGCGGTTGTCGGGGAAAATGGCGCCTTTGTGGACTACTGGGAGGGGAACGAACGAAAACGGTTTTTCCACCCTTCGGTTCCCAAGGAGCGGCTGCGGGACCGGCTGAAACAGATCGAGGAAGCCTGCCTGCGGGAGGTGCCCGGCTGTCGGGTGTCCAAAGATCAGCCCTATCGGGTCTGCGACCTGGCCATCGACTTTAACGAGGACGTTCATCTGGGGATGGACGCGGCCCTGAAAATCAAGGCAATCTGCGAGCGGTTCGGAGCGGTGGCCAAAATCAGCTCGATCCACGTCAACACCTGGTTCGGGGACTACTCGAAGGTGGAAATGGCGGAGCTGTTTATGAAAGAGGTCCTGCATGAAACCGACCTGGAGAAAAAGGTCGTCTTCTTCGGGGATTCTCCCAACGACGAGCCGATGTTTAAGCGGTTCCCGCTGTCGGTGGGGGTGGCGAACCTGGCCCCCTTCGCGGACCAGCTAACCTACCTCCCGGCCTATATTACCAAGGGCGAGGGGGGCCTGGGATTTGCCGAGGCGGCTGACATTATCATCCGCCTAAAGACCGGGGCAGGGAATAGGTAAACTCTTCCGCCCTTTCCCCAGTTTTGGGGTAGATCCGAGGGCCGGTGGCGGTCCGTTTCATGCCGAGCCGTTCCATCAGCCGGTAGGAAGGGGCATTTCGCGTGTCGCAGTGGGCGACGAGAGACCAAAGGCCCAGTTCCTCAAAGGAAAACCGGATGACCGTCCGGGCGGCTTCCAAAGCGTAGCCTTTTCCCTGGTAATCTTTGTCCAGTATCCAGCCCAGTTCTCCCTCGGTCCGGTTCGGGTTAAGGTAGACCGAGACGGCGCCGAATTGCACCCCTTTAAAGGTAATGGCAAATTCATAAAAGTCCGGCCGCTCTTTTGCCCATTCAGCCTCTACCGTCCGGAGAAATTGAACGGTTTCGGCTTCCGTCTGTTTCTGTCCGAAGAACATATACCGGGCGTTTTCTGGGTCGGAGGCGTACCGGTGGACGGTGGGCAGGTCCCGAAGCCCCAGCGGCCGCAGCACCAGCCGGTCGGTTGTCAGTTGGATATTCATAGTTTCCTTCTTTCCTGAGGATAGCAAAACAGCCTGCGAGAATAGGTTTCGCAGGCTGTTTTTTAATGGGGAATGGTCAGAGGCTTTGCTGTTCTCCTTTTTCCATCTCGCTTAAGCGGTAGCAGAGGATAGACAGCGAATCCCCCAGATGGACATTTTCAACGACAATGCCGTCGTAGTCCAGCATCAAGTCGTAGTGGGAGAAGTTCCAGAAACCTTTGATTCCCAGGTTGACCAGGTCTCGGGAGAGCTTGATGGCCGCTTCCTTGGGGATACAGAGGATTGCGACCGTGGGGTGAAAGTGCTGGCAGAAGTCGTACAGAGCGGTGATATTCTGAATCGTGACACCGGCGATCTGCCGCCCGATCAGGTCCGGGTTGGAGTCAAAGATAGCTGACAGTTCAAACCCCCTTGAGACGAAGTCCATATGCTGGGCAATGGCCCGCCCCAGGTTGCCGGCGCCGATTAAAATCGCCCGCCGGTGGGTGCCAAGCCCCAGAATCCGTCCGATTTCTTCATAGAGCGATTGAACGTTGTAGCCGTACCCCTGCTGGCCAAAGCCACCGAAGCAGTTTAGGTCCTGCCGGATCTGGGAGGCCGTGAGGCCCATCTTTGCGGCCAGATCCCCGGATGAAATCCGCACCACGCCGTTGTCCGCCAGTTCTTTTAAGAACCGGTGGTAGCGGGGGAGGCGGCGGATAACCGAGGCTGAGACACTCCCTTTTGCCATTGGGTATCACTCTCCTCCGATGATCCCGACGTTTGCCGCCAGACGGTTGGCGACAATCTTGAGAAATTCTTCGGTGCCGACCTTGACCTTGTGTTCCAGCTGGGAGGAAGCGTAAAGGTCGCCGGTCATGACGCCTTCCTCGATGGTCTCGATGGTGGCTTTTTCCAGCTGATCGGCAAAGCGCATCAGTTTGGGCAGCTGGTCCAGCTCGCCCCGTTTGCGTAGCGCCCCCGACCAGGCGAAGATGGTCGCCACCGAGTTGGTGGAGGTGGGCTCGCCCTTGAGGTATTTGTAGTAATGGCGCTGGACGGTGCCGTGGGCCGCTTCGTATTCAAAGACCCCGTCGGGGGAAACCAGCACCGAGGTCATCATCGCCAGCGACCCGTAAGCGGTGGCGACCATATCGGACATGACGTCGCCGTCATAGTTCTTGCAGGCCCAGATGTAACCGCCTTCCGACCGGACGACCCGGGCAACCGCGTCGTCAATGAGGGTGTAGAAGTAGGTGATGCCCGCCGCTTCAAACTTCTCTTTGTATTCCTTTTCGTAGATGTCGGCAAAGATGTCTTTAAAGTGGTGGTCGTAGGTTTTGGAAATGGTGTCCTTGGTGGCAAACCAGACGTCCTGATGGGTGCTCAGGCCGTAGTTGAAGCAGGCCCGGGCAAAGGAGGTGATGGATTTGTCGGTGTTGTGGATGCCCTGGATGATGCCGGCGGAGGGGGCAAAATCGAAGATCAGGCTTCTGGATTCCTGCCCTTCCGGGTCGGTGACCACAAGCTCTGCCTTGGACCCCTGGGGGACGTTCATCTCTACGCTTTTGTAGATGTCGCCGTAGGCGTGACGAGCGATGGTGATCGGTTTTTTCCAGGTGGGGATGTAGGGGACGAGGCCCTTCACCATAATCGGCGCCCGGAAGACGGTGCCGTCCAGCATCGCACGGATGGTGGCGTTGGGGGATTTCCACATCTCATGGAGATGGTACTCTTCCATCCGGGCGGCATTGGGGGTGATGGTGGCGCACTTGACCGCGACACCGTACTTTTTGGTGGCAAGCGCCGAGTCGACGGTTACCTGGTCGCCAGTTTCATCCCGGTGAGCCAGCCCCAGGTCGTAGTACTCGGTTTTCAGGTCCACAAAGGGGGTAATCAGCCGGTCTTTAATCATCTGCCAGATGACCCGGGTCATTTCGTCTCCGTCCATTTCGACCAGCGGAGTTTTCATGCGAATTTTGGCCATGGTATTCAATCCCTTCTGTTTTAATGTCAAATTTTCATCTGCCAGGCGGTCTGTCTCCAGGAGCAGGCCGCCTTTTAGCCGGTACAATCAATCTTTTCCGTATCCGGCGGCGTAGTAGTTCATCAGACACCCTTCGAGGATAATCTGCCGTTCATCCTGGGTCAGAGGCGGCAGGTAGAGGGTGATCGGAGCCACAGTCCCGTCGGTCCGGACCATATGGCCTTTGACACTTTCAGCTCCGTTTTCCACTGCCTCGCGGATACCCGGGACAAAGAGGGTGTCGCCGGGGTCGAAGGGAAAGTTCTCCGACGGGTCAATGGTGAAGGGGAGGATGCCCCAGTTGATGCAGTTGGAGCGGTAGCGTTTGGTGGCGTAGCTGTAAGCGATGTTCGCTCCGCCGCCCAGCACCCGCTGGCAGGAGGCTGCCTGTTCCCGGGCGGAACCGTCCCCCGGCTTGCAGGCGAAGATCGCCGAACCGACGCTGGTTTCGTCCAGGGTGCTTTCGGAAAGCCCGAGAGATTTCAGCACCGAAAGGAGCTTTGCGGATTTCTCACCAGCTTTGAGCGCTTCTGCTTCCGCCCGCACCTCTTTGGAGCGGGGAACATAGTCCGGCACCCGGCGGGAGAGGGCAAAGTCCGACAACTTAATTGGGTTGCTGCGGTAGGAAGAGGTTTCACCGGAAGGAATCAGCTCGTCGGTGGTGGTGACCGGGTCCCGGATGACGGCGCAGAGCCGGACCATCAGGTTTTTCTGGAGGGGGTCAAACTTCGGCCAGTCGGTGATATTGGGTCCCAGCCGGAGCTCTTCTTCCGGATGGGGGTTGCCAAAGCCGTAGTAGCAGCGGCGCTTGTAGACCTCTCCGTCGTACTTGTAACGGAGATCCGGGACGGTGTAGTCGATATCCGCGGCGCTGGTCAGAATGCCTCCGTTGGCGGCTGTGGCGGCGATGGACCGGGCGTCCATCAGAGCCACAGCGGAAATCTGTCCCTGACCCGGCTTGGAGCCTTCCCGGTTGGGGAAGTTGCGGGTGGTGTGGCGGATCGAGAGGCCGTTGTTGGCCGGCACGTCTCCGGCGCCGAAACAGGGCCCGCAGAAAGCGGTCTTCATGATGGCGCCCGCCTCCAAAAATTCCGCGGTGATGCCGTTGCGGGTGACCGCCAGGCTAATCGGCACCGAAGCGGGGTAGACGTTCAGCGAGAAGTAGCCGTTGCCAGTGGAGTGATCGTGGAGGATGGCCGACGCCTCTAAGAGGTTTTCGTATAAGCCGCCGGCACATCCGGCGATGACCCCCTGGTCGACCATAATCTGGGGCTTTTTCTTGCCGGGGATGATTTTATCGGTCAGATGCAGCTCCACCTGGTCCCCAAAGGTCTTTTTCGCCTCATCCTCAACACTCTTGAGAATCTCGTAGGGGTTTTCCTGCAATTCCCGAATGGTGACGGCGTTGGAGGGATGGAAGGGAAGGGCAATCATTGGCTCAATGGTCGAAAGGTCGATCTCGATCAACCGGTCGTAGTAGGCGGTGGCGCCGGGCCGGAGAAGTTTATACCGGCTGCCGTGGCCATGGATTTCGTAGTATTCCCGGGTCACATCGTCGGTGGCCCAGATGGAGGAGAGGCAGGCCGTTTCGGTGGTCATGACATCAATGCCCATCCGGAAGTCGTTGGACAGGTTTTTCAGCCCCGGCCCCACAAATTCCAGCACCCGGTTGGTCACAAAGCCCGATTTGAAGACCGCGCCGCAAAGGGCGATGGCGACGTCGTGGGGGCCGACCCCATGCCGGGGAGCGCCGGTCAGGTAAACCAGCACCACTTCCGGGGCGTCGATATCGTAGGTGTTCTGGAGCAGCTGTTTGACCAGTTCCGGTCCGCCTTCGCCGACGCCCATGTTGCCGATGGCGCCGTAGCGGGTGTGGGAGTCGGAGCCGAGAATCATATTGCCGCAGGCCGCCATCTCTTCCCGGGCGAACTGGTGGATAACCGATTCGTTGGCCGGGACGTAGATGCCGCCGTACTTGCGGGCCGCCGAGAGGCCGAAAGCGTGGTCGTCTTCGTTGATGGTGCCGCCCACTGCGCAGAGGGAGTTGTGGCAGTTGGTCATCGCATAGGGAATCGGAAACTGTTTTAAACCGCTGGCCCGGGCGGTCTGGATGATGCCGACATAGGTGATGTCGTGGGACATCAGGGCGTCGAATTTAATCCGCATCTTTTTCCCGCCGCCGCTGCGGTCATGGGCCCGCATAATCTGATAGGCGATGGTCTGTTCCCGGCAGTCGTCGGGGGAGCCGGTGTATTCCGCCTTCGGGACGATGGTTTCGCCGTTTAACAGATACACGCCGGTTTCAGTCAGTTTAATCATTGGAAACACCTCCGCTTTCCGCCGCCCGGTTGACGGCTGATCTAGGGTAAGGGGACGGCGGCAGGGAGCCTGTATGTGGGAAGGCTCCCTGCCGGGGATTCCCGGAATGTTTTGGAAAATTACACCTTCAGTTCGACCTTTTCGCCGAGGATGTCTTTATTAGCCTCGAGGACCGGACGGATATATTCGTCCAGGAATTCCTCCACCTGCTGGGGAGCTCGGCCGGTGAAGGCTTTGGGGTCCATTTCGGCGAGGATTTCCTCTTTGGTCAGGCCGAAAGCGGGGTCAGCCGCAACCCGGTCGACCAGATCGTTATCGCCGCCCTCTTCTTTGACGACGCGGGCAGCCGCCTGGGAGTGAACCCGGAGTTTTTCATGCAGCTCCTGCCGGTCGCCGCCCTTTTTGACCGCCTGCATCATGATGTTTTCGGTGGCCATGAAGGGCAGTTCCTTCATAACCCGAGCCGCGATGACCTTGGGGTAGACCACCAGGTCGGCGGTGACGTTGAGCATGATGTCGAGGATACCGTCGGTGGCGAGGAACCCTTCGGCAACGGCAATCCGCTTGTTGGCCGAGTCGTCCAGCGTCCGTTCAAACCACTGGGTGGCAGAGGTGAAGGCGGGGTTTAAGGTGTCGGAGATGACATAGCGGGCCAGCGAGCAGATTCTTTCACTCCGCATCGGGTTGCGCTTATAGGGCATAGCCGAGGAGCCGATCTGGTTCTTTTCAAAGGGCTCTTCCATCTCTTTGAAGTTCTGGAGGAGACGGAGGTCGGTGGCGAACTTGGAGGCCGACTGGGCGATGCCGCCGAGGGTGTTGAGCACCATCGAGTCGATCTTGCGGGAGTAGGTCTGACCGGAAACCGGAACCACTCCGTCAAAGCCCATCTCTTCGCAGATGTAAGCTTCCATCTTTTTGATCTTATCGGTGTCGCCGTTGAAGAGTTCCATAAAGGAAGCCTGGGTGCCGGTGGTGCCCTTGGAGCCGAGGAGCTTTAAGTGAGAAATCCGGTAGTCCAGTTCCTCCAGGTCGTAGTAAAGCTCGTTCATCCAGAGGGTAGCCCGCTTGCCGACGGTGGTCAGCTGAGCCGGCTGCAGGTGGGTGTAAGCCAGGCAAGGCATGTCCTTATACTTTTCGGCAAAGGCGGCGAGGTTATTGAGGACGTTGATGACCTTTTTGCGGATCAGTTCCAGACCATCCCGCATGATGATGATATCGGTGTTGTCGCCGACATAGCAGGAGGTAGCGCCCAGGTGGATAATGCCTTTCGCCTTCGGGCACTGGAGGCCGTAGGCGTAGACATGGCTCATGACGTCGTGACGGACGAGTTTTTCTCTCGCTTCCGCTTCTTCGTAGTTGATGTCGTCCTTATGGGCTTCCAGTTCGTCCACCTGTTCCTGGGTGATCGGGAGGCCCAGCTTCATTTCTGCTTTTGCCAGGGCAATCCACAAAAGCCGCCAGGTTTTAAACTTCTTATCCTGGGAGAAGATGTACTGCATTTCCTTCGAGGCGTAGCGGGCGCTGAAGGGGGATTCAAAATTGTTGCGCATAAGCGGCGTTCCTTTCTTTGCGGTCCGGTTGCGGACAGATGTTTTCTATTATTTTATCATATTTTACAGGGTAATGCAATTCTCAAATGTTAAAAAAGCAACAAGAATTCAAATCGGCGGAAAAATTCTGATTCATAAAGAAAAAGCCCTTCAGGACGGAGGTCCCGAAGGGCAAAATCGCAGAATCAGTTTTCTTCGAGCAGCTTTTCCACCGCTGCCAGTTTGCAGCATACGGTGAAGACTTCCGACGCCTTCTGCAGTTCCTCAATTGAGGGGTAGGAGGGGGCGATGCGGATGTTCCGGTCCCGGGGGTCCTTGTGATAGGGGAAGGCGCAGCCAGCACCGGTCAGGGTGACGCCGGCCTCTTTGCACAGCTGGATGACCCGGGCAGCGCAGCCGTCCATCACGTCAACCGAGATGAAGTACCCGCCCTTGGGTTCGGTCCAAGCCGCGATGCCGCAGCCGTCCAGCTCCCGATGGAAGGTGTCGATGACCGTCTTAAAACGGGGGGCGAGGAGGGCGCGATGCTTGAGCATATGGGCTTCGATGCCCGCCAGGTTTTTGAAGAAGCGGACATGGCGGAGCTGGTTCAGTTTATCGTAGCTGATGGTCTGCATGGCGACCTTCTGCTTTAACTGGTCCATATTCCGTTTGCTGCATCCGATAGCCGCGACGCCGGCGCCCGAGAAGGAAATCTTGGAGGTGGAGCAGAACATGATGACCATATCTTCGCTGCCGACCTTTTTGCATTCGTCCATCAGGTTTAACAGCTTCGGATGGTCGTCGGCCAGGTGATGGACACAGTAAGCGTTGTCCCAGAAGATCCGGAAGTCACCGGCCGCCGGTTTTAAGTTGGCGAATCTTCTGACCGTCTCGTCCGAATAGGTGGTGCCGTCGGGGTTGGCGTACTGGGGAACGCACCAGATGCCCTTGACGGTTTCGTCGTTGTTGACCCAGCTTTCCACCAGGGTCATATCGGGGCCTTCGGGGGTCATCGGGACGTTGATCATCTGGATGCCGAAAACTTCGCAGATGCCGAAATGCCGGTCATAACCGGGCACCGGGCAGAGGAAACGGATCTTTTTCTGCTGGCCCCAGGGCTTTTCCCCGCCGGGGAAGCCGAAGACCATCGCCCGGGAAACCGCGTCGTACATCATCGAGAGGGAGGAGTTGCCGCCGATAAAGACCTCGTCTTCGTCAATTCCCATCAGCTCAGCAAACAGCCGTCTAGCCTCGGGGATACCTTCCAGCTGGCCGTAGTTGCGGGCGTCCATCCCGTTTTCCAGGATCATCGAATCGGTGCTTTTGAGGACGTCCAGCATCCCCATCGAAAGGTCCAGCTGTTCGGGACTGGGCTTGCCGCGGGACATATCCAGCTTAAGGCCCAGAGCCTTGTAGTGGTCGTAGGTTTCTTTCAGGGCGGCGGATTCCGCTTTCAGTTCGGAGCGGTTCATTTCTTTATAATCGGTCATTTCTCTCGCAAACCTCCTACACGATGTTCTGACGGATCAATCAACTTTTCTGTCAGAGCGGCCCCTGTCCACAGGCGGGCCCTGGAACCGTTTTCGGATGGGAAAAACGAGGATTTTAACGGGTTTTTCCCTTCATTTTCCGGAAACTGTCTCAAAAACCGCCAGACTGGACAGTCGCATGGCTCCTGGGGCGAAATTCCGCCGGAGTCTTCTCGCACTGTCATACTGTTACATTATACACCGGTCCGACAGGATTTGCAAGATATTTTTTCTTGTCCTGCAAAAAATACCCGCCAAACAATTTTCCAGGAATAAAAAGACTTCTGTACAGATTGGACGAATCGGCTATTTTACCCCGGTCAGCAGCCCCTTTTCCAGGCAGTAGGAGAGGGAAAGGGTGACCTCCCCTTTGGGAAAGTCGATGGTGACGGTGTCCCCTTTGACCTGCCGGATTTTTCCTTCTCCGAGGGTCTTATGGATCACCCGGTCCCCCGGTCGGAAGTTGTGGGAGGGAATCACCCGGGCTACAAACTGGCGGAAGACGCTTCTCGCCGGTTTTTCGGCGGGTTCATCCAGAAAGCTGGATAGAAACCGGGAAGGGGAGAGCCCCCGGTCGCATTTTGCCGGGTAAAACAGGGTCAGGGTCTCCCGGGCCCGTGTCGCCGCCACATAAAAGAGCCGCATCTCTTCATAATAGGCGTGGTTGGCCGTTTCACTGTCCACCCCTTTCGGGGGGTGGTTGGGGAGGATGCCGTCGATGCAGTCCAACAGCAGTACATGGTCAAATTCCAGCCCCTTGGCGACGTGGATGGTAGAAAGGTGGACCGATGCCTCGGGGACCTGGGGCGGGGCGGCAATATAGCTTTCGAGGGTCTCCATCCGGGAAAATAGCTCCTCTGACGTCGCCGCCCGGGCGCAGAGTTCTTTAAATACCACTGCCCGCAATGCCCCGGGTGGGTCGTCCCCCGATAGGATTTTGGCGAGGAAGTATTTGCCGGTTCGCAGCTGCCGTTCGATGACCCGCAGCGCCTCCGCGGGTTTCATCCCCCGGATTTCTTCCAGCACCCGCCCCAGCCGGCCGGTTTTTTCGCCGCCGGTTTCCGTGAGCAGTTTCCAGATCGGCTTTTTCCCGTCCCAGCTTTCCGTTAGCCTTGCCCGTTCCCCGCCGCCCCCGTCGAAGTCGAGGGGGGAGAGGACCGCCAGCCGTTCTCGGCTCAGTGGGTCCTCCGCCGCCCGCAGAATCGAGCAGACGTCCCGGACGTGAAACCGCTCCAGCGCTCGGGAGGAGGCAGTCACGGTAAAGGGTACCTCCGCCCGCAGCAGCAGGTCGACGGTGAGATAGGCCGAGAGATTGTTGCGGTAGAGGATGCCGAGGGATTCTCCTTCTTTCAGCTGGGAGATGGTCTGCAAAATCCTTTCCATCGCCTGGAGCCCCGTTTCCGGCCGGAAGGGAACCACAGCCCCCGGACGGCTATCCCGGGAGGGAAGCAGGGCCTTGTCGTACCGTTCGGGGGAGAGGGCGATAAACTGGCCGCAGCGGGCGAGGATTTCCGGACGGGAACGGAAGTTCTGCTCCATCCGGACCACCTGGCCGGTGGGAAAAAGCTTGGTGAACTGGAGGATGCCCTCCGGTCCGGCCCCCCGGAACCCATAAATCGACTGGTCCTCATCTCCCACCATGAACAGTCCTTTCCCCTCAGGGGAGAGTAGCCGCAGGATGGATAGCTGTACCGGGGAGATGTCCTGACTTTCGTCGACGTTGAGGTATGGGTAGTGTCGCTGGAATCGGTGGAGCAGCTCCGGGAGCTTTTGCAGGAAAGTGTGGGCGTATAAAAGAATGTCGTCATAGTCCATCAGCCCCAGCCGGGACTTTTCCGCCTGATAGCGGGTGTACAGCTGGGGAAGGGGAAACTCGCCCGAAAGGTTTCCCACTTCATTTAAAGGAAGCATCCGGTTTTTGATGAGTCCGATCTGATTGAGCAGGTCCTCCAGATCTTCGTCTTCCAGATACCCGCATCCCAGCCCGGCCGCCGCCTGCCGCAGCAGCTGCCCGGAGGTGGGAGCGCCCTCCGACCCGGTGAGGGTGGGCACCATCCGTCCGGCTCCATCAGCGTAGGCCCGCAGCACCGAGTAGCAGAGGCTGTGGATGGTGGAAAAGCGGGGTGGGGGAAGTTCCGGAAAGAGGGAGCCAAACCGGGCGGCCATATCCCGGGCGGATTCCCGGGAAAAGGTGAGGTTTAAAAGCTTCCCGGCGGGAATGCCGCCTAGCAGCTGGGCCGCCACCCGGGAGACGAGGACGGTGGTCTTGCCGGAACCGGGCACCGCCAGCAGCAGGAGCGGCTCTTCCGATAGAGAGAGGCCCTGCTGCTGCTGCGGGGTCAGCCGGACCCCCTTTTGGGACAGATAGTCGAGGATATCGATGGAAATCACCTCCTGATTGGGAAAAAGGTTACACTTATCTATTATACCGCGATGGGGAAATTTTGTCCAATCAAGGGGGATTTTGTCCTGCCACAAACAGGCAATTTTTTTCCGTCAACGCGTCGATGGTGGAGGTGTTTTGCATCGGATGGAGTTTGTGGAGGGGTAGTACGCAGAATATATGGAACGGACGGGAGAAAAAGCCGGAAAATTTATCTTTTCACCCTTGACAAGCCTTTTCTCCGGTGCTATCATGTAGGTACAAACCGCAGATGGGGACGCGGATTCCGGTAAAAGACCGGCAAAGAGAAAAGCACCACCGGCTGAAAGTGCTTTCGAGTGTCTTTGGAATACGTACCACCCCGGAGGGCGCAGTGAACTGCGACGGGTAAGGGCCGTTATCCCTAAATGAAGTGACGTTTTGCTTATATGCAAAACCGTAATCCGGGTGGAACCGTGGAGCTTTACCGCTTCATCCCAGTGTCAAAGTGTTGACTGGGGTGGAGCGTTTATTTTTTGCCTTCATCCCGAAAAAATGAAAGGAAGGTTTTATCATGATTTCCGTAACTTTAAAAGACGGCTCGGTCAAAGAGCTGGAAGCGCCGGTAAGCGCTTATGACGTCGCCGCATCCATCAGCGCCGGTCTGGCGCGGGTTGCCTGCGCCGCTGAAATCGACGGCAAGGTCGAGGACCTGCGCACCGTCATCGACCACGATTGCAGCTTGAACATCCTCACCTCCAAGGACGAGGGCGGCCTGTCGACCCTCCGTCACACCGCTTCCCACGTCATGGCCCAGGCGATCAAACGCCTCTGGCCGGAAGTGAAGCTGGCCATCGGTCCTTCGATTGCCGACGGCTTCTACTACGACATCGACCCTGTAAACCCGATCACCGAGGCTGACCTTCCGAAAATCGAGGCCGAGATGAAAAAGATCATCAAGGAAGCTCTTCCGCTGGAACGGTTTGAGCTGCCCCGGGCAGAGGCCATCGCCCTGATGGAAGAAAAGGGCGAGCCCTATAAAGTCGAACTGATCCAGGACCTCCCCGAGGACGCAGTCATCAGCTTCTATAAACAGGGCGATTTCACCGACCTCTGCGCCGGCCCCCACCTGATGAACACCAAAGAAGTGGGCAAGGCCTTCAAGCTGATGAGCATTGCCGGCGCTTACTGGCGGGGCAGCGAGAAGAACAAGATGCTGACCCGTATCTACGCCACCGCTTTCTCCAATAAGGAAGAGCTGGAAGCCTACATCACCATGATGGAAGAGGCGAAAAAGCGCGACCACCGCAAACTGGGTAAAGAGCTGGGCATCTTCATGATGAATGAGGCCGGCCCCGGCTTCCCCTTCTTCCTGCCCAAGGGCATGGTGCTGAAAAACACCCTTTTGGACTACTGGCGGCAGATTCACAAGAAGGCCGGTTACGTCGAGGTTTCCACCCCGATTATCTTAAACCGTTCCCTCTGGGAGACCTCCGGCCACTGGGACCACTATAAGGAAAATATGTACACCACCCTGATCGACGGGGAAGACTACGCGATCA
>CALXHB010000021.1 GCA_944387995.1 uncultured Clostridia bacterium
TGGTACTGCATCAACGACTACGGCGCCGGCGTGGTCAAATGCTGGCGGATGAAGGACGGCAAATACCGTTATCTCAAGGCCGACGGCACCATGGCGAAAAACGAATGGATTCAGGACTATGGGTACTGGTATTACCTCAAGTCCGACGGCAGCCGGTATGAATCCTCCTGGGCCACCATCGGCGGACAGAGATACTGGTTCGGCGGTTCCGGCAAGATGATGGCAGATGGCTGGCTGACGCTGGCCGACGGCAACACCTACTACTTCTACGCCGACGGGCATCTGGCCCGGAATACCACCATCGGCGGCTACCGGGTGGACAGCAACGGCGTCAGACGGTAAATTTCTAAACGAGAGCCCTCTGCCTTAGGAAGGCTCTCCGATAAAATAACCGAAAACCGGCTCCTTTGGGGACAAATCTACCCTATAAGGCGCCGGGTTTTCGTTTTTGAAGTCGAAAAAAAATTTAGAACCATTTCTTGACAGCGGGAATAGTATGTGATATAATTCGAATACTCTTTGCACTGCATTACATCCCCAAAAGGGATGCGAGATCAACAGGACAAACTGAGCAGGCTAATGTCCATCGGGATATGGGGCCGGGCCGTTATGGCGGCAGCAGATGAATTTTTTCAGCATCTGTGGGACAGTTGTATGTTCCACAGATGCTTTTTTTATTGTCATTTGGCAACATCCTATCTCGATTAAGTGCTCATAAGAGAAAAATTTGCGCCATTTTTATGGTACGACAGGAGGATTCTTTTATGACAACACCAAAAGACACGCCAACTAAACCCGCCAAATCCACCAAACCCCTCGACGAGAAAATCGTCATCCGCAAGCTGTCCCTCGTCAGCGTCATCGGAAACGCAATCCTATCGGGATTCAAGCTGTTTGCCGGCATCACCGGCAATTCCAGCGCGATGATCTCAGACGCCATCCATTCCTTCTCGGATGTGCTCACCACCCTGATCGCCTGGGTCGGGGTGAAGATCTCCAAAAAAGCTTCGGACGCCGCTCACCCTTATGGGCACGAACGGCTGGAATGTATCGCCTCACTGATTCTGGGCGCTGTGCTCCTTGTGACCGGCATCGGAATCGGCAAGGTCGGGATTGAAAACATCCTCTCCCAGCAATACGAAATCCTCGCCATCCCCAGCGCCATCGCCCTGATCGCGGCCATCGTCTCCATCGTGGGCAAAGAGGCCATGTACTGGTACACCCGCTATTACGCAAAACTCATCCATTCCAGCGCCTTTATGGCCGACGCCTGGCACCACCGCTCCGACGCTTTTTCGTCCATCGGTTCGCTGATCGGCATCGCCGGGGCCATGATGGGATATCCAGTGCTGGACTCGGTGGCCAGTGTGGTCATCTGCCTGTTTATCATCAAAGTGTCCTACGATATCCTAAAGGACTCGGTCACCAAGCTGCTGGACACCTCCTGCGGGGAAGAGTACGAAAAACAGGTGAGCCAGTACATTTCCGAAGAGGACGGAGTCGTCTGCGTCGATATGCTCCGCTCGAGAATGTTCGGAAATAAAGTCTATATCGACCTGGAAATCCAGGTGGACGGGGACAAATCCCTGCGGGAAGCCCATGCGGTGGCCGAACAGGTCCACACCGACGTGGAAGACCGCTTCCCGGATGTCAAACACATTATGATTCATGTGAATCCCGCTCAAAAGGCGGTTTAATGTAAAAACGCCGGCTTAAACAAACCCAGTTAGCGCCTCTGCGGGCTTGCTCCCGCGGGGGCGTTTTTTTGTTCGCGATCATTTTATTAAAAGAAAAAAGCGCTTTCCCCGTCCAAATCCCCGCGCAGAATTTATCCCCATTATTTTCCGACAGCCTTCGCGCATAGAAATCGCATCTCCGGTCAAAATAGGATTGTCGGCGGAACGCCGCCGGCCAATCCACCGCCTGAAAAGGCGTTTTGAATACAGCTGGCACGCGTGCAGAGAGTCGTCCATACGGTTTCCCGTCCGGACGGGTCTCACAATAAAACATGAATCGAGAAAGGAAAAATGATTATGATCAGCAACAACAAAATCGTTGTCCCGGAAGCCAAAAACGCGATGGAACAGTTTAAGATGCAGGCCGCAAACGAAGTCGGCGTGCCCTTAAAGCAGGGTTATAACGGCGACCTCACCTCCAGACAGGCAGGCTCCATCGGCGGCCAGATGGTCAAGAAGATGATCGAATCCTACGAAAGCTCGATGAAATAATCAAAAGCCTCGTAGCCGCTAAAGGATGAGGAAAAGCCTCCGGAAGGGTTAAACGCTCTTCCGGGGGCTTTTCTGTTCTTATGTTTCCGGCGAAAAACCGCCCGGGGACTGGATGACCCGCTCCATCCACCGGTCCAAAAAAGCCAGCTGCTCCTCGGTATGAAACCAGTGTTCCCCCTCTTCCATAACGGTAATCCGGGCGGAGTGGCTTTTGGCAAACTTTTCCACCGACTCCCGGCGAATCATCCCGTCCCGCCCTCCATAGAGGATTTCGGTGGGAATATCCCAGTGGATCGGATGAGCCCTGACAAAGGAAAGATATTCCCAAGAAAGGGTTTTCCCAAAGGAGGTGGGAATCTCTCCCTTTGTTTCCAGTTCCTTTTCGGTGACCCCCGCCCAGCCCATCATATCCAGAATGAGCTGTTCCATATCCACCACCGGCGAGATCAACAGCGCCTTTTCCAGCGGACAACCCTGCAGCGCCAGCATCCCATAATAGGCTCCGATGCTGTTGGCCAGGAGCAGGACGGAATCAGCATCCGCCCTGACCCGCTGGTAGGCTTCTTGCAATTCTTTGGCCACCTCCCAGGGGTTCTCGCCGTGATAGTCGACGCCCCGGACGATATAGCCGGGACAATTTTTCTGAAAGGCCGCTGCCTCCCCGGCGTTTCCCCCTTTTCCATGGATATAAAGGATGATCTTCATCTGCAAACTGCCTCCTCACCGCACCAGTTTTTCTTTATCGTCCAGCGTCAAACCCTTATCCGTCAACCGGTAGACCTTTTCCGCCACCTCGGCGATAAACCGCCGGTCGTGGGAAACGCTCACAATCCCGCCGGTAAAGGACCGCAGCATCTGCCGGATAACCGGCCCCGACAGAGGGGAGAAATTCCGGGTCGGCTCGTCCAGCAGCAGAAGCTGGGCGCCGCTGCGAATCATCGAGATAAAGAGCAGTTTCCCCTTTTGTCCCCCGGACAGTTCCGAAATTCCGTGGTCCATCTCCTCCGGGGTATATTTGACGCTGCCGAGGAAGGACCGAATTTCCGATTCCTCCGCCCGGCTCCCTTCCCGGGCCAAAAATTCCACCGGCGTCTGCTCCTGGGGCAGCAGGTCAAAATAGTTCTGGGGCATATAGGCGACCCGGATATCCTTCCGGTCTTTGAGTGTCTCCCACATCTCCCGCATCAGGGTCGTTTTCCCGGCGCCGTTTTTCCCCACAATGCAAACCTTTTCCGGCCCCGAAAGGACCAGACGGATGTTCTGGGCTAAAAGTTCTCCGCTCGGGGTCTTAAGCTCCGGCAGCACAAATTCCACCCGCTTTCCCTCCGGATAGCCGCAGGGGGGAAAGTGCATCGCAATCGCCTCTTCCACATCGGGCATCTGGGTCATGTTCTCCTGTTCCCGCTCAAACCGCTTGCCCATCGAAGTGATGGCGTGCATCTTCCGTTTGAGCATCTTGCCGGTGTGGGGCGCCTCCGACCGGGAGAGAGAATCCATCGTTCGGTTGACCTTGTCCTTTAACTCCCGCAGCCGCTTCTGCTGGGCCTCAAACTGGGCCTTTTCGTCCCGGGCCATCTGCTCCTGGTGGGTCAGCGACCGCAGCCGCCTCTCCACATACTCCCGGTAGCCGACCCGCTGCACCGTCGCCCGGGGAAGGGTCTTCCGCCGGACCAGCTCCAGATGAATCACCATATTGGCGGTTTTTTCCAACAGCATCTCGTCGTGGGATACATACAACACCGGCAGCCCGCAGGAGAGGATAAACCCTTCCAGCCACCGCAAAGCCTCCAGGTCGAGGTCGCCGCTGGGTTCGTCCAGGAGCAGGATATCCGGCCGGGCCATCATCACCCGCATCAGCTGAAGCTTGACCTTTTCCCCGCCGGACAGGCTCCCCACCGGCCGATCGTCAAATAACAGCCCCATCTCCAGCGAAACCGCCCGGGCCAGCTCGGCCAGTTCCCCCATCGAAAAGGCCTCATACCCCGGGCTTTCGGTGAAATAGGCGTACACCGGCATTGCCTTTTCCCCTTCGGTCAGTTCCTGTCTCAGATACCCCAGCACAGCCCCACCGGTGTGAATCTGCCCGGTATACTCCACATACCTTTCCGCCTCTTCCGGGCAGGCAATCAGTTTTAAAAGGGTCGATTTCCCGTTTCCCTCCTCCCCGATGATGGCGCACCGGTCCCCCTTTTGCAGCACAAAGGAGAGGTCCTCAATTAGAGGCCGGAGGTCTTTTTTGTGGGAAACTGTCAGATGCGAAACCTGCATCGGCAAAACCTTCTTTCGTAAAAAAACAGCCTGCTCCCCATCGGAGAACAGGCTGTCACCACGCAAAAAAGCCCCTGGACGAAAAAAGCCGCCAATGAGGGTAGGATGCGCCGTCTGTTTTCCGGACATGAGGAGAAAGCCCGCTTATCCATAAGCGCAGCCAGTTCCTATGCACCAAAAAAACAAACTTATTTACGCATCTTCTTCACCTTTGCGGCAGAAATGAGTCTTTTGTACAGCTGGAGTATAGCACATTTGAAAACCCTTGTCAACTCCCGATTTTCCCGATCAAAAGCCTTGACATTTCGGAACATTCGTTTTATACTAAAGATGAACTCAAAACATCTGTTTGTATTTAATCAAACAAATAGAGGAAAAGGGATGATTCGATGGACCTGCTGCAAAAACTCTCGATTCTCGCCGATGCCGCCAAATACGACGTCGCCTGCACCTCCTCCGGCGTCGACAAAACCCCGCTCCCCGGGGGCATCGGGAGCGCGGCGGCCGCCGGCATCTGCCACACCTTTACTGCCGACGGCCGGTGTGTCTCGCTGCTCAAGGTACTCTTCTCCAACGCCTGCATCCACGACTGCCGCTACTGCATCAACCGCCGGTCCAACGACGTCCCCCGGGCGACCTTTACGGCGGAGGAGCTGGCGGAGCTTACCATGCAGTTTTACCGCCGGAACTATATCGAAGGGCTTTTCCTCTCCTCCGGGGTGGTCAAAAACCCCGACTACACCGTCGAACAGATGATCCGGGCACTGCGGATTCTGCGGGAAAAGTACCGCTTCTGCGGCTACATCCACGCTAAAGCGATACCGGGGGCCGACCCCCGGCTCATCTGGCAGCTGGGGCTTTTAGCCGACCGGCTGAGCGTCAACATCGAGCTGCCCTCCGCTCAGAGCCTTTCCCGGCTGGCCCCCGGCAAAAGCCGCTCCTCGATTCTGCTGCCGATGCGGCAGATTGAAGAAACCATCGCCGAAAACCGGGAGGACATCGTCCGCTACCGCCACGCCCCCCGCTTTGCCCCGGCGGGCCAGTCCACCCAGATGATTGTGGGAGCTTCGCCGGAACCGGACGTCCAGATTCTCACCCTGGCCGAGTCCCTCTACCAAAAGTTTAACTTAAAACGGGTCTTCTTTTCGGCCTATATCCCGCTAAACGACGACCCCGCTCTCCCCGGCAAGGAGACCCCTCCCCCGCTGCTGCGGGAACACCGCCTCTATCAGGCCGACTGGCTGCTGCGGTTTTACGGATTTTCTGCCGGGGAGCTGCTGGACCGGGAGCACCCGAACTTCGACCCTCTTTTGGACCCCAAAGAGAGCTGGGCGGTGGCCCACCCGGAATTTTTCCCGGTGGAGATTAACGACGCCCCCCAGGAGGCGCTGCTGCGAGTGCCGGGCATCGGTCCCCGGTCCGCCCGTAGGATTTTGGAGGCCCGCCGCTGCGGGAGTCTCGACTTTACCGCCCTCCGCCGCACCGGAGCGGTGATGCGCCGGGCCCAGTACTTTGTCACCTGCCGGGGCAAGCACCTGGTTCCCCCGGCCTATTCCCCCGAATCGGTCCGGCTGGCGCTCATCAGCAAGGGAAAAACTGCCCCCTCCCAGCTGCTGCTCCCCGGGATGGAAAAGGCCCTGCAAAAGGAGGTGTCCCCATGGTCTACCGCTATGACGGCAGCTTTGCCGGGTTTTTAAGCTGTGTCTTTTTGAGCTTTGCCCGGAAGGAAACCCCCGACCAGATTCTCCCGCCGGAAGAGTCCCCCCTCCTCGGCGGAAAGTGGGTGGAAACCCGGCAGGACCACGCCAGAAGGGTGGAAATGGGGCTCCGCCGCAAGCTGGGGGAAGAAATCTGGGCGGACATCCGGGACGGGTATCTCTCCTGCCTGCCGGGGAAGGAGGGAATCCTCCTCCGGGTCATCCAGCGGCTGTTCCAGTCCGGCCGGCGGGCGATCACCGACTACCGGGATCCGGACGCCGCTGCCCTGCAAAAGGCGCTGGTGATGATGCGGCAGGAGGGCCACCTGCTGGAAGGGTTTCTCCGGTTTTCCGATTACAGCGGGGTGCTGGTGGCGGTCATCCATCCCAAAAACGGGGTGCTCCCCCGGCTGGCGGTCCATTTCTCCACCCGGTTCCCCCAGGAGAAGTTTGTCATCTACGACGAAACCCACCATCTGGCCTTTTTCCATTCCCCAACAGAGCGGAAATTTGCGGAAATCGACGCCCTGACCCTGCCGCCTCCCGACCAAACCGAGCGGCTGTACCGGGCCCTCTGGAAGGGGTTTTTGTCGGCTCTCTCCATCCGGGAACGGGAGAATCCCCGCTGTCAGATGACCCATCTGCCCCTGCGATATCGGCCCTGGATGGTGGAATTTGACCGGGAAGAACCTACGGATCTTTCCGGTTTTGCCCTGCCGGAAGGACAAAAGTGATAAATATGTCCTTACCTTTTTATGGAAAGTGAACCTATACAAGGCTGGAAACTCTTTGTTATAATAAATATATCTATATGTTTTGCGGGCTTTTAAAGGCCCCAAAACGTAATCTGGCAACCGGCTGCGGCCCTTCCCGAAAGGCCCCGGCCTATCCCATCGAAAGGAGTTTTCCGCTTTGCAGGATAAACTGACCAAACAACTTCCCTGGCTTCTCGCCCATCTGATCTGGTTTCTGGTGCTGCCAATGGCGGTCAATTATTTCCCAGAGGATACCATTCCGGCGGTGTTGATGCTGATGCTGGCCCTGGCCAACCCCATCTTCTGCGCCGTAACCGGACTGGTATACAGCCTGCGGGGGAATACCAGCTGGATTTTCCTCCTCTATCCCGTAGTCGGATGGGTAGGGACCATCTTCATCTACTTTAATACCTCCGCCTGGGTTTACGCCCTGCTGGGTGTCTTTTGCAGCTTTCTGGGCCTTATCTTCGGACGCTGGGCCCACCGCCGCAAACAGACCGAAGCGGAGAAATGGATTGAAAATCAGAAGTCCGCTCCTAAAGCTCGTCCGGCACAGACCGCTTCCGGCTCGGATTACGCCCCCCGGGTGGCTTCCAAAACGGCCATGAAGAACCAACAGAAGGCCGCCGCCCGCAAGGCCAAGGAAAAGGCCGAAAAAGAGGAAAAAATCCGGCAGAGAAACGCACCCAAAAAGAAGAAAAAGAGAAAAGGCGGTCACTGATAGTTTTCCGCCTTCCATCCGCCCAGCTGGTAACCCAGCTGGGCTTTGTTGTTTCTCTTTGTTTCGGACCTTTGGTCCGACCAGGGGTGCTCCCCTGGACCCCCTGTTTTTCCCCCGGCGTTTGCTTTTTCCCCTCCTAGCTCCAATTGAAGGAAATAGATAAAAGGCGGCCACTCATTGATTCCCGCCTTCCTTCCGCCCAACTGCTTATGCCGCTGGGTTTTTGTCTTTCCTGCCTATGCCTTTCCAGCCAAAACAAAAAGAGCGCTCCTTTTTAAGGAACGCTCCATGGTTCGGTAAAAAACTATGTTCAATTTTTCAATCAGCCGTAGATCACATAGCCCTCTTTCCGGGGTTTCGCGGGGGCTTCTTCGACTGCATAGCCGAGGATGCAGTTGCCAATCCCCTGATAGCTCTCGGGGATGCCCCATTCCTTCATCATAGCCTTGCCTTCGTCCGATTCAAAGACCTCCCGGGCGCGGTGAATCCAGCAGCTGCCGAGGCCGATCGAATGGGCGGCGTTGAGCATATTGCCCATCACCAGGCTGCCGTCCTCCACGTAGGTGTGGCGGGAAGAGTCGGCGAACACAATCAGAACGGTCGGTGCGCCGTAAAAAGGATGGCCATCGGGATTGCCCATGACCGCGCTGTTCATCTTCTCAATCTTCGCGATCTTTTCCGGGTCCTGCAAAACCACAATCAGCGGATTCTGGGTGCCCATACCGGTGGGAGCCCACTCGCCGGCTTCCAGCACAGCGTCCAGTTCTTCCTTGGTAATCTGCCGGGGCTCGTACTTACGGCAGCTGCGGCGGGTTTTCAGCGATTCCAAAACAGCATTGGTCATGTCAAACATCCTTTCTGAAGAAAACGTCAAAGAGAGAGATTTTCTGCATAAATTATTGTTTATATTATACCAATTTTACCCCAAAATGTCAACCCTGGCCGTCAAAGAGGTAGTTGACCGTTCCCACGGCTTCACCATTGCGATAGTAAACCCGGGGGACCCGCTTGCCGATCAGGCAGACCAGCTCATAATTGATGGTTCCGGCATATCCTGCCAGCTCATCGAAGGTGATCTCCTCTTCCCCATCCCGGCCGACGATGGTCACCGGGTCATCTTCCTTGACGTCCGGAATACCGGTGACGTCCACCATAATCTGGTCCATGCAGACGCTGCCAATCACCTTGGCCCGCTTGCCGTGGATCAGGACGCTGGCCTTGCCGGTCATGCAGCGAAGATAGCCGTCGGCGTACCCAATCGGAACGGTGGCGATCACCTGGTCTCCGGGGGTCACATAGTGGCGGCCATAACTGACGGCATTTCCACCGTGAAGGGTCTTGACCATCGTCACCACCGAGCGGATGGACAACACCGGGTGGAGGGGCAGCGAACAGCCTTCCTTGGTGTCCACCGGCATGCCGTAGAGGATAATCCCAGCCCGAACGTAGTCGTACCGGCAGTCCCGCTCGTTTTCAATGCCCGCGGAGTTCTGGAGATGGTGGCAGGCAAACCGGATGCCTTCCGCTTCCAGCGCCTTCACCGTCCGGTCAAACCGCTCCCGCTGAAGGGCGGTATAGGCCTCTCCCTCGCCGGTGATATCGTCCGCCGAGGAAAAATGGCTGAAGATTCCCTCCATCTTAAGGCCGGGCAGAGCCACAACCGCCCGAATCTCCGGCCGGGGGTCCTCATCCTCCCGGACCACGAAGCCAATCCGCCCCATACCGGTGTCCAGCTTGAGGTGACCCCGGACCTGCACCCCGTCCGCCTCGGCCTGACGGCTCAGCGCCTCGGCATAGGGGAGGGAGTGAACCGTCTGGATGATGTTATGGGAGGCAAGATCGGCGGCTCTCCGCCAGGGGGTCGGTCCCAGCACCAGGATATCCCCCTCAATGCCGTGGCGGCGGAGGGACAGCCCTTCCTCGAGGTTGGAAACCGCGAAGAAGTGAATCCCCATCTTTTCCAGCTCTGCCGCAATATAATGGTCTCCATGGCCGTAGGCGTCGGCCTTGACCACCGCAATCATCCCGGTATTTTCGGGGAGGACGGACTGGATTGCCTTTACATTTTTTCTCAGGGCGTCAAGGTCAATCTCCGCCCAGGTGCGTTTTAAAAACTCCATCTATATCGGATCCTTTCTGGATGTTTTCTGTGGATGACATTCGCTCGGCGCCCCGGAGCCTCCCCCCTCCACAAAACGGCTTTTCCATGGTATAATCAAATAAAACGATCAAGAGGAGGCAGAGCCATGGAGGTCTCTGAACGGGAAAAATCCGTCTGCTTTACCGGACACCGCCCCGATCAGCTGCAGGGTATCCGGGTGGATGATCTGCGGCTGGAGCTGCAAACCGCCATCCAGGAGGCCATCGACGCCGGTTACGAAACCTTTTACTGCGGAATGGCCATGGGCACCGACATCCTCGCCGGAGAAATTACCGTCTCTTTGCGGGAACAATACCCCTGGGTGAAACTGATCGCGGTGGTGCCCTTTCCCGAACAGTCCAAAGACTGGCCGGAAGAGTGGGAAACCCGTTACCGGGCACTGCTGCAAAAGTGCGACGACGCCGTCGTGCTGCTCCCCCGGGCCAAACGGGGCGGGTATTATCTGCGCAACCGGTTCATGGTGGACCGCTCCCAGCTGCTGATCGGCGTCTACAATGGCACCTCCCGAGGAGGAACCGCCTACACCATCCGATACGCCAAACAACAGGGATTGGAACTGCGGCTGCTGCTGCCCCGAAACTTCCGGGCCAAACGCTGAGCGCATTACCTTTTCAATATACTATATTTAGAAGGGATTTGCAAGGGAAAAAATGTGAATAACTTTTTCACAAAACACCCGGATTTCCCCCGTTTTTTCGCCTTTTCCGCAAAATGGGAGCTAAAACGCCCAAATGGAAGAAACGGCTTTTTTACCAAAAATTTACCCGGTATTTCGACGAAATTATCGCCCGACGCGGTTTTTGGATTCCATTTTTCTCCCGGTCAGTTCCCTTTTTCGACGGGATTTTACATTTTGTACAATCGCTGGAAAAAATACACGTTTTCCACCTTTTCCACCGGGTTATCCCCATTCCCCCGCGGGGGAAAAGGGAAGTTTTCCCCCGGGCCCGGTCCCAAGGCTCCCAAAAATCCCATAAAACCGCCCTTTTCGACCGTTCCCGAAAAAAGTTTTCCACAATCTCCCGGTGAAAAGGATGAAAAACTGCCGCAGGCTTACCAACACAAGATATTGTGGTCAGGCCCCAAACATTCCCCTTTCCCTCCTAAAACCCCCGGGGAAAAATGTATGAAAAGAGGAACTTTTTTCCCCCGATTCCGACAAAATCAAAGAAAACAGTAGCGAATTTCCCACAAATGTGCTATACTAAAAGAAGCAAAATTGGATTTCTGCCCCGGCCGGTTTCAGCAGCCGGTTTTACTGCGAGGCTTTTCCGCTTGAAAGGTGTGAAAACAAAGTGTCGTATTCATCCAGAGGCCGTAAGGTCAGAAGACGCCGCAAAAATCTCAATATCCGCAACTTGATTATCCTGATCGCGGGTTTTGTTGTCACCATTCTGCTGCTGGTGCTCCTGGTACACGGGGCGGTTCGCCTGGTGTCCAAGGGTATCGGGGCTCTGACAGGGGACGGGGAAGGTACTTCCGGACAGTCCTCCACCGTTTCCGGCGAGGACAATTCTTCCGAACCGGCGAGCGAACCGGCAGTCAGCTGGACCAGCGTGGAAATGACCGAGGCGGACGAACGGGAAGGCAACCTGATCCTGGTCAACGGCTCCCATGAATACACCGCCGAACCGGAAGACATGACCGTTCTTTACGGCAACAAGTCCAACTCCTACGGGCTGAAAGTGGCTGAGATGTACCTCAAGACTCCGGCCCTGACCGCCCTGAATAATATGATGGATGGCTTCCAGGAAGCAACCGGCATCGGCTCGACCCTGGCGGTCAGCACCTACCGCACCGTTGAGGAACAGCAAACCCTCTACGATGAAGACATCGCCAACACCGCCGGCTCCACCTCTGACTCGGTGGCTCAGCCCGGTCACAGCGAACACCATACCGGTTACGCTGTGGATATGTCTTACAGCGCCCCCACCGGCTACACCTACCTGGATGGCACCGGCGACTACGCTTGGTTGACCGAAAACTGCTATAAATACGGCTATATCGTCCGGTATACGGCGGACAAGTCCTCGATCACCGGCTACATTGCCGAACCCTGGCACTTTAGATATGTGGGCACCGTCCACGCAGAAGCCATCACCAAAGGCGGCTACTGCCTGGAAGAGTATATTGACATGATTAAGCTCCACGACTACCAGAACCCCTACTCCTTCGTTTCGGAAAACGGCAGCAGCTACCTGATCTACTACGTGGCAGGCGAAGGGGCCACCACAGAAGTTCCGGTTCAGGCGGGCCGCGACTATGAGATCTCCGGTACCAACGAGGGCGGTTATATCGTGACCATCACCACCTCCTCCGCCACCAGCGTCTCCACCCCCTCTACCTCTTCTACCGACGGGACCAGCAGCACCGAAAGCTCCGACCTGACGGGTGGTTCTTCCACCGTTTCCGAGGATTCCGGCAGCAGCTCTTCTGACAGTGGTTCCTCCGCATCCAGCTCCAACTAATTAGACCCAAACCGGCCTTGCCCCAAAGGGTAAGGCCGGTTTTTTCTGCCAATTTTTCTCCTTATTTTTTGGTGGAATTTCCCTTGACAAGAGATTTTAACATGGATATATTTATATATAGTTGAAGGCTCAAATAAAAAGGAGGTACTATCAATGACGGACCCATCTAAGCGGCAGATCACCAAAATTGCCCGAAACGCCGCCCATTTTGTCCAAACCCTTGCCCGGGATAAGGGGCTGGGATCGGGCGAATATGAGGCGCTCCACTGCATCCGCAAACACCCCGGTATCCGCCCGGGGGACCTGTGCGAAGAATTGTCCCTGGAAAAATCCGCTGCCGCCCACCTGGTCCATAATCTCGAGCGAAAGGGGCTGATCCGCCGGGAGGTTGACCCAGAGGACACCCGCAGGCGTCTGTTCTACCCCACTGCGGCGGCCGACAAGCTCAAAGACAGCCGGGCCGCGCTGGAAGCGGCCTACTACCGGTGGCTGCTGGACGGGCTGCCAGAGGAAAAACAGGGGCCCTTTTTGGAAGCTCTCGATATTCTCTACCGCCGCTCCAAAGAAGCCAGACGGCAGGGCGGACCGCAGGAGCTTTTAAACCCGTCCGCACCAGAACAAGAAGGAGAATCACAATGAAAGAGGGAAAACAAATGTGGCTCATCTATGCGCTTTTATCGGCAGTATTCGCGGCTTTAACCTCCATCTTAGCTAAAGTCGGCATTGATGGGGTCGATTCGACCCTGGCCACCGCTATCCGTACCGCGGTAGTTTTGGTTATGGCCTGGGGAATGGTCTTTGTCGCCGGGGTACAGGGGGGAATTACCTCCATCAGCGGCAAAAGCTGGCTTTTTTTAGCCCTGTCTGGGATTGCCACCGGGGCGTCCTGGCTCTGTTATTACAAGGCCCTGGAGATGGGCGAGGTTTCCAAGGTGGCCCCCATTGACAAGCTGAGCATCGTCTTTACCTTAATTTTCGCGTTTTTGTTTCTCAAAGAAACGGCATCCATCAAGTCGATCATCGGCGGACTGCTGATTACCGGCGGTACACTGGTAATGGTTCTCTGATCCCTTGCGCCTCTAACCGATCTATGGTACAATAGAGGCAGAATACCCGTAGGGGAGGAATCAATGTGGAACAGCTCTTTGAAACACTGGAAAACCTCGTCCGCTGGCTGGCGGAATACGCAATTGTGCTGTTTGAAATCGTCGGCATCGTCACCATCATTGCCGCCGGTATTCAAGGGGTCGGAGGGCTTCTCCGCAAGGACCCGCTGACCCGGCTAAAGCTCGCCAAAGGGATGGCGATGGCGCTGGAATTCAAGCTGGGCGGCGAGATTCTGCGTACCGTTGTGGTCCGGGAGTTTTCCGAGATCCTGATGGTCGGAGCGATCATCCTGCTGCGGGCGGCCCTCACCTTCCTCATCCACTGGGAAATCAAAAACGAAGAGGCCGAAGCAGAATCGGAGGCCGAAAAAAATATCACCAAACATAAAGCACAATAAAAAAGCCGTGCCTGTCCGATCGATTTCCGGACAAGCGCGGTTTTTCTTTTATCCTTCATTTTCATCCTCTGGAAGGGCAACCCCCTGTTCCCGGAGTTTCTGGGCAATGTCGCTGATCCGCTTAAGCCGGTGGTTGACGCCGCTGCGGGAGATCGGCTGAGAGAGGGTCGCCGCCAGTTCCCGCAGGGACATCTCCGAATTTTGCAGCCGCAGCTGGGCCAGTTCCCGCAACTCCTCGTCCAGATAGGAGAGCCCCACCGTGTCCCGGATAAACCGGATATCCTGCAGCTGCCCGGCGGCGGCCGACACTGTCTTATTGAGGTTAGCGGTCTCGCAGTTGGTGGTGCGGTTGACATGGTTGCGGACGGTCTTCATCACCTTCACTTCCATCAGCTTCATGCTGGAGACCGGCGCACCGATCAGGGTCAAAAAGTCCTCGATCTGTTCGCTTTCCTTCAGATAGAGGATCTCGCACCCCTTCCGGCGGGCGACCTTAAACCGGATGCCACAGTTTTCCGCCACCCGGTAGAGTTCTTCGGCAAAAAGCGGGGTCAAGGCGTTGATTTCCAGGTGGTACTCCTTTTCGGGGCTTGCCATCGACCCGTAGGCCAGAAACAGCCCCCGCAAAAAGGCCACCCGGCAGCAGCTCTTTTCGAGGAACGACCAATCCAGCGGACTTTTGCCTAGATGATAATAGTCCCGCAGCAGAGCGCGGGTATGCTCATGCTCAATGCTGACGGTATAAACTTCGGTGTCCGCCCGCAGACGGTGCAGGTCCCGGCGGATATCCACAATTGCCCCCATCTCCGCCAGCATCGACGCGGCGTCTTCCGCAAGGTCTTTATTTTCGGTGGTAAAGACGGTCGGTTCCTGGGGGAAGGATTTGGAGAGCTTTAGGATGGCGTAAACCATCGCGCTGCGGCAGTGAAAAGCCCGCAGGGGCGTCTTCATCACTTCCTGTTTGACATCCTGGCAAAAGGACATGGCTTTCCCTCATTTCTCAATATCCCGGTGGCTCAAGGATACACTCAGCCCTTGATCCGCGAGAAATTCGTACAGGTAGAGAGCAAAGGTGACACTGCGGTGCTTGCCGCCGGTGCAGCCCACCGCAATGGTCAGCTGGGTTTTGCCCTCCTTCTGGTAAAGGGGCACCAGAAAGCCCACAAGATCCTTGAGCTTCTGGAGCAGTTCATGGGACTCCGGCGCGTTCATCACATAGTCCCGCACCGGTTTTTCCAAGCCGGTATGTTCCTTTAAGGAAGGGACGTAAAAGGGATTCGGCAGGCACCGGACGTCGAATACCAGGTCGGCTTCCGGCGGCAGCGAGTGTTTAAACCCAAAGGACATCACGCTGATCAGCATCCCCCCGGGAACATCCGAAAGGAAAAACCCCCGCAGCCGTTCCCGCAGATCCGACGGGGAAAGGTCGGTGGTGTCGATCAGATAGTCGGCCCGTCTGCGGGCTTCTTCCAGGGCCTTGCGCTCGGCCGCAATCTGGACCGCCAGTCCCCCTTCCACCGAATCCGCCAGCGGATGCCGGCGGCGGGTCTCCTTGTAGCGGCGGATTAGTTCCGAATCGGAGGCGTCCAAAAAGAGCAGTTTATAGGAAAAACCCTCTTCCTGCAAGGCGTCCATCTCGTGGAACAGGCCGTAAAACATATTCCCGCCCCGCATATCGGTGACCACCGCCACCCGGCTGAGGGCCCCGCCTGCCACCACCGACAGATCGGCAATCCGGCTGATAAGCTGGGGCGGCATATTGTCGACACAGTAAAAGCCTATATCTTCCAGAATATCCAGCGCTCTCGATTTTCCTGCCCCGGACATACCAGTGATGATGACAAAATCCATCGTTCCTTCCGCCCCTCCTGTTTTTCTCTCTCCCGCTTCAACGGCGGGTTAGGTCTCTGAAAAGGATAAAAGACGGCAGCGGCAAGCCGCTTTTGCCGTCAATCTCCCAGTTTTCTCACTTCCGGCTGCAGTTTAAACCCGGTTTTCTCAAAGACCGTCTGCTGAACCCGAGCAATCAGCGCTTCGATATCCTTGCAGGAAGCGTTCCCCAGGTTGACAATAAACCCGCAGTGCTTTTCGCTGACGCAGGCATCCCCCACCCGGGAACCTTTGAGCCCGCACTGTTCGATCAGCGTCCCGGCATAGGCCCCTTCCGGCCGTTTAAAGGTAGAACCGGCGCTGTACTGCTCCAGCGGCTGTTTTTCCCGCCGGCGGGTGATGAGTTCCTGCATCTTCTGTGAGATCTGCTCTCGCTTGACCCAGTGCAGCCCGTAAGCCGCCCGGATGATGCACCAATCGGGATGGTCGGAAAAGATGCTGTGACGGTAGGAAAAGTCCAAAGCGCTTCCGGCGAGCCGTCTCAGCTCCCCATTCCCGTCCAGATATTCCACCCACTGGACCACATCCTTCATCTCTCCCCCATAGGCGCCGGCGTTCATAAAGACGCCGCCCCCCACCGTTCCGGGGATACCAAAGGCAAATTCCAGCCCCGACAGGCTTTCCGACTCGGCGGCCCGACAGACCGCGCTCATCCCGGCGCCAGCCCCGGCGATCAGGGTAGAGCCGTTGACGGTGATGTCCGACACCCCCCAGGTGAAGACCACCACCCCGCGAATCCCGTTATCCGAAATCAGCAGGTTGGAGCCTTTGCCGATGAAACAGGGTTTTACCCCCAGCCGGCAGAGTTCACGGACAAGGACAGTGATCTCTTCCACCGAGGAAGGAAGGGCGGCGAAATCTGCCTTTCCGCCCACATGGAAGGTTGTATATTCCGCCATCGGCAGCTCCCGGCGGTAGGAAATATTGTGTTCCCGGCAAAACCGGGCCAGTGCGTCAAGGTCCAGCATCTAGCTTTCCATCCTTTCCCCCCGGAGATTCACCCCCGGGGGTCCATTCATTCTACAATTATTCTTCTTCGTGCAGTTTCCAGAGCATAGCCGCGCCGATGGTGCCGGCATCGTTGCCCAGCTTGCAGACCCGGAGCTGGCAGGTGGGCTGGCCTTCAATCGAATAAGCCTCTCTGGCGATGTACTCCCGCAGCGGGGCCAGCAGCGTCTCGCCTTCCTTGCAGATGCCGCCGCCGATCAGCAACACTTCCGGCTGGAAGATGTTGACAAAGTTGGTCAGACCGGCGCCCAGATAGTTCTGGTATGTGTCTACCACCTGGATGGCCACCGGGTCCCCTGCCCGCATGCCGTCGTAAGCGGTCTTGCCATCCACCTGGTCGAGGGTGGGAGCAATCTTCCACAGGCCGGACTCGGGATGGGCTTCCATCGCCTCTTTGGTCATGTTGATCAGACCGGTGGCCGAAGCATAGGCTTCGATGCAGCCCTTCCGGCCGCAGGTGCACTGCCGTCCGCCGTACTGGATGACCATATGGCCCAGCTCACCGCCGAACTGGTTAAAGCCGCGGTAGATCTTGCCGTCGATGATGATGCCGCCGCCGACGCCGGTGCCCAGGGTGATGACCACGACGTCCTGATATCCAGCAGCCGCCCCGGCCAGGGTCTCGCCGTATGCCGCAACGTTGGCGTCATTTTCCAGATAGACGGAGGTGTGCAGCCGGTCTTCCAGGTACTGACCCAAAGGGGTGTTGCGGAAACCGAGGTTATTGGCGTAAACAACGACGCCGTTCTTGGCGTCTACCGCCCCGGGGGTGCCGACGCCCACCGAAGAGATGTCCGCAATGGTCAGCCCCAGCTGGTCCATCGCCATGGTCGCCGCCTGGGCAATCCGATCCGCCAGGCCCTCATCATCGCCATCCACCTGGGAGGGTACGCTGGATTTAGCGAGGATGTGGTATTCTTCGTCTACGACACCCGCTTTGATAAAGGTGCCGCCGAGGTCGATGCCAACATAGTACTTCATAGTATTCGATCCTTTCTCTGGTAAGCGCCGCTTACCGGCGGCCTGTACCGCCTGTTTTTTTACAGTATAACATAATTCCGACATCTTTTCAACCGGTACTTTGTGTATTTTCCCCCTTCAATTCCGGTTGCACCATTTTCTTTCCCCCGGCATACTATGGCGTACATCAATCAAAAGGAGGTACCGCAATATGTGTGGTAACGGTAATTGCAGCTGGATTCTGATCATCATCCTTCTCCTGGTTTGCTGCTGTGGTTGGGGCAACGGCTCTACCAACGGCGGTGGCTGTGGCTGCGGCGGTTGCGGCGGCTGTGGCGGCTGCGACAACAACGGCTGCTGCTAAAAGCACCCACGGGATTCTTCCCGGCCCCCGCAAGGGGGCTACATATTAAATAGAAAAGGTTCACCGGCTCTGATAGGCTCGAATCCAGCCATCTTCCACCTGCAACACCCCCAACGCCATCTGTTCCGACAGGTAGATATTTCCTTCCACATCCCCCTCCCAGCCCTCCGGGGAAAATAGAGAGACCCGCAGCGTCAGTTCATTCCCCTCCCACTCCGGTTCTTCCACCACCGGCGCGTAAACCGGGAAAAAGGCCGCCGCCGGAAGGATCAGCTGATCGGATTCTGGATTGTAGCTTCCCATCGCGCAGTCCTCCGGCGGCAGCCCCGAAATTCCGAACAAAGTCTCGACCCATTCCATCAGCGTTCCCCCCTCTACCCGCACCTCTCCCCCTTCCGGCAGCGGCATCTCTCCCCGCTCAATCATCAGCCAAAGGGCCGCTTCCTCCATCTGCGGAAGGGTGAGGGCGGCGGGGTCGGTAAAAAAAGGGGTGCCAGCCTCGGCAAAGGCCCGGGCCGCATCCTCCGCGAGGGCCTCGGTAATAGGGCCCTCGATCCGGCCGCTGCCGGAAGAGCTTTCCGGCGGGGAAGATTCCGGCAGGACCGACGCGGACAAGCTCTCCCGATGGAAGGATTCCGACGGCTCCCGCTCCGGCAGCATCGCCGCAATGAAACAGCAGGCCGCTAAGGTAATCCCTCCCACCCCAACGGTCAACAGCCGCCGTCCCTTCTCACCCATGGCCATGCCTCCTCAGGGGAATATATGCCGGTGGGTCCGGGACTAGTCCAAAAAAATTTTAGCAGGCCCTTTACAAACCGGGAAAAGTATGGTATACTTCTTTAGTACCACAAAATGTGCTACTGTGGCTCAGCTGGCAGAGCAGCTCACTCGTAATGAGCAGGTCGTCCGTTCGAATCGGATCAGTAGCTCCAAGATAAACCCCGTAACCATCAGAGGTTACGGGGTTTTTGGTTTTTATCCTGAAAGGTTCCGGTCTCACCCATGGAAACCGGAATTTTTTTTATTTTCCCCCTTGACCTAAAGCACACTTCACCCGTTATAATACAGAAAAAAGGGAATACCCCATCAAAGTTCAAAGGAGGAACCAGCTATGTCCAATTCCAAACCCATTCCCGGCAGCGGCGGCGAAACATATATCCCCTACGATCAGCGGGGAGAAGGACCGGAGTCGATTGTATACTTTACCCGTGACCTGTCGGCCGAGGGACTCGAGAAGATCTTCGCCCGGATCAGCAACCACTTAACCGGCAAAATCGGCATCAAACTGCACACCGGCGAACCCCACGGCCCCAACATCATCCCCCGGCCCTGGGTGGAAAAGCTGGTCAAAGACAAGCTCCCCGACGCTACCATCGTCGAAACCAACACCTACTATGAAGGCGACCGGTATACCACCGAAGCCCATCGGAAGACCCTCGCGGTCAACGGCTGGACCTTCTGCCCGGTGGACATCATGGACGAAGAGGGATATGCCGATTTCCCCGTCAAAGGGGGCAAGCGGTTTACCGAAGTCTCGATGGGCGGCCATCTGGTCAACTACGACTCCCTCCTGGTGCTGACCCACTTCAAAGGCCACTCCAAAGGGGGGTTCGGCGGCTCCAATAAGAACATCGGCATCGGCTGCGCCGGCGGCCAGACCGGCAAAAAAGCGATTCACACCACCCCCGGGTCCGACGATATGTGGGACATCTCCGATGAAGAGTTCATGGAACGGATGACCGAATCCTCCAAAGCGGTGGTCGACCACTTCGGGGAGAAGATCGTCTACATCAACATCATGCGCAATATGTCGGTTTCCTGCGACTGCGAAGGGGTCGCGGCGGAACCGGTGGTCACCCCCAACGTCGGCATCCTGGCGTCGCTGGACATCCTGGCCATCGACCAGGCGTCGGTGGACCTGGTGTACGCGATGAAAGAGGAGGAGCATCACGCCCTGGTGGAGCGGATGGAATCCCGCCACGGCCTGCGGCAGCTGACCTATATGAAAGAGCTGGGGATGGGCAACGACCACTACCAGCTGTTGGACATCGACCATGACGACCAGCCGCTGACCTTGCAGCAGGCGGTCCAGGATCTGAAGCCTTTTAACGGATAATACAAAAGCCCGGGATAACCCCCGGGCTCTGACTGTCGATAAAATTGTGACATCCGTAACATTTTGACGCTGACTCCAAAGTCTAGAGCTTATGTGCGCCCATCAGAAGTTTAGGGTCGACCCCTTTTTAAAGGGGTCGCGGGAATGGAAGGGGCAGAGCTCCTTCCCAGGCGCTGATCTATCGTGCAAGCCTGCTTTTCACAGTTGCTTACGCCGAAGGTTACTTGTGGCGCAGCGACCATTCCATGCTTTAATATTTTTTGACACCCTAAGCCCGAGGTAAAACCCCGGGCTTTTTTTATGGTGCAAAGCGGTCAATTACTGTTTTTTAACCACCTCTTCGGCGTATTTCATCACCATTTCATCCAACTTGCCTTCCAGCCCGTCGTGAGAGACGAGGGAGTCTCCCAGTTCCATCCAGCCGCGGTTTTCCCCGCAAGCAGGCCAATGGGGCAGCCCTTCTCCATCGGGGTTACCGGTGGCGATAAAGTTAGCCCAATAGCTGGACAGCTGGTCCGCCAGCTTGAAGTCCAGCTGGGTCCAGGGACGGCAGGGAGGAACATTTTCCCGCAGCGACGCGAAGGTGTACCACAGTTCGCTGGAGTGCCAGGCCAGCAGCATATCGGCATCCCGCCCGGTCCCTTTGTCTTCCGGGCGGGTGGGGGTGATATGGTCAAAGAGGTAGACATAGGTTTTGGCGGCGGGGTTTGCCTTTGCCCGCTCTGCCCCAAAAATCCGCTCAATCGCCAGGTTGCCCAGCATCGGCGCCCCCGAAATGCCGAGGGAACCGAGCCAGCGGGCAACATGGTCGGGATTTTTGCCGGTAAAGGAGACGAGGCTCTCAAAATCGTAGGCTTCGTATAGGTCTCCCAGCAGCTTTTTGGCCTGGGCCTTAACCGCCTCAGGGGTGTCCATCGGTGTGCGGTCAAAGAAGTTGGCGGTCATCCGGGTTTCGCCGTAGTTGCCGCCGGTCAGATAGTCACAGCTGCCGGCGTTCTGGGCAATCAGGGCCGGGAAGTCGCCGGAAGGCAGATAGACCCCATCCACCACCATCTCAGAAGGCATCCGGGGACCGGGGGCAAAGGGTTCTCTCGAACTGAAGAACTTCTCCGCCGGAACCTTCCGCAGCTCTTCCAGCGAGGCATCGGGAGAGATACCGATCATCTCCAGATAGGCGGCGGCGTTTTTCTGCTCCTCCTCCATCGTCGGAATCTTGCGGAGCCAGCAGAGGCCGCTCTGGTTGATGACCCGTTTGACCCTGCCCTTCTGCATCGGGGAAGCCGCCAGGGCGCCGCTCTTCCAGGTGCCGCCCGACTGGCCGCCGACGGTGATATTTTCCGGGTCGCCTCCAAAGGCGGCGATGTTCTCATACACCCAGTCGAGGGCTTTTACCTCGTCCATCAGCCCGTAGTTACCGCTCCGGCCCCCCTGTTCCGCCGACAGCTGGGGAAGGGTCAGATAACCGAAGATGTTCAGCCGCTGGCCGACGGTGACAACGATGATGCCTTTCTTCGCCAGCTCCAGGGGATTAAACTCCACCTCATAGCTATAACCGGTGGCCAGCCCGCCCCCATGGAACCAGATGTAAACCGGCCGTTTTTCGTCGGCAGAAGCGGCGCCGGTGGTGACATTGAGGTAGAGGCAGTCCTCGCTCATCGGCGGATGGCCCATATAGTAAAAGTCGGAGGCATAGGGCTCAAACCCAGGGCCCTCCCCCATCTGCTGGACCGCCCGGGGTCCGAAGGTGTCGCAGGCGCGGACCCCCTCCCAGGGCTCCGGGTCCTGGGGCGGCGCCCAGCGGAGATTTCCGACCGGCGGAGCGGCGTAGGGGATTCCCTTAAAGGTGGTAATGGAACCATACCGTTCCCCCTCAGCCGGAACGCCGGAGAGTTTGCCAAAACGGGTGGTGACAATGCCGATGGACATACTGCATCTTCCTTTCTTCTGATGACAGGCATCAATTTTCATCCTAACAGGAAACTCAACAAGGCCATTATAGCAGAATACCAAAAAAATCACAAGGCACCTGCGAAAAGATGGCGGGAATTTACGAAAATTGGTTATATAATGCCTTTGTCCAAAATCGGCTATCCGTTTTTTTTCACGATTTCCAATGGAGCGAAAAACAGTTCTGGACAGTAATCCCCTTTCTTTCCTATAATAAAGTCAAAAGGTTTTTACTGGAAGAAAGGGGAACACAACCTATGGACGCTACAACAAAGCTGATTATGGAAGCTGGCCAGGGGGGCAGCAAAGGCGCTTCTGTCTTCTCGATGTCTCCGCCGGTTTGGAATATCGACGATGTCGACGGCAAAGCATATATGATGGACCACCGGCTGTCCGGCTGCTTCGGCCTGATGGTCACCAAACAGATCGACCCGAACCATCCGGGACAGCTGTACATCGACGGCAAACCCGCCGGCAGGATCATCCTGTTCAGCGGATTTGGCGGGATGCAGGGTGTCGCCCTCTTTCTCCGCTCCAGCCTGCGGGAATACGACCACGATTATAAAGTGGAATACAAAGACGCCATAGACGTTGATGGCATCCCGGTAGAACCCTATACCATGACTCTGCACACCTTCCGGAAGGTTAAACCGGGGGAGGTTTACCCCGAACACGACAAACTCGTCCTGCAGGCCGCCCGGGAAGGCATCGTCCTGATGAAAAACGAAAAGGGTGTGCTGCCGCTGGGCAAAGGTGCTGTCGTCAACACCTTCGGCAGCGGGGCTGCGATCTTCCGCCTGGGCGCAGTGGGCGCTGGCAAGATCAACGGCCGCTACGGCATCCGGTTTGAAGAAGGCATCAAGGAATACTCCAGCCTCCATCTCAACGAGGAGCTCTTCTCCTTCTACCGGGATGAGGAAGAAAAGATGCCGCCGGAAGCGCTGCTCCAATCCGCCCGGGAGAAGAGCGACACGGCTGTCTATGTCCTGACCCGGGGCACCGGCGAGTCGATCGACAACCGCCCCATCAAAGGTGAATATCAGCTGACCGACCAGGAACGGCAGCTGATGGCCCAGCTGCGGAAGGTATTTCCCAAGCTGGTGGTCGTCCTCAACACCGGCTATCCCATCGGGATGGATTGGACCGATATGGCCGACGGGGTCCTCTGGGTCGGTCTGCCCGGCATGGCGGGCGGGAGAGCCTGCGCCGAAATTCTCGAAGGGACCGTCTCCCCCTCTGGCAGACTGCCGGACACCTGGGCAATTCACTACGAGGACATCCCTGCCTCGAAAAACTTCAACTTCCCCGCTCCTAACGCTCCCTTCAAGATGACCCGAGAGGGAGAACTGTCCGACTTCTCGGTCATCGCCTATGAAGAGGGGCTGTATGTGGGTTACCGCTACTTCTCCACCTTCCATAAACCGGTGGCCTATCCCTTTGGGCACGGCCTCAGCTACACCACCTTTGCAAAAAAGATGGTCTCCTTCGCCCAATCGGGCGCCCTCTGCGAGATGAAGGTCCGGGTCCGCAACACCGGCAAGATGGCCGGCAAGGAAACCGTTCTGCTCTTCGCTGAAATCTCCGACGGCAAGCTGGAACAGCCTGCCCGGCGGCTGGTGGCCTTTGGCAAGACCCAGCTGCTCTACCCCGGTGCGGCGGAAGATCTCGTCTTCTCGATTCCCGCCAACCGGTTTGAATCCTACGACCCGGAAAACGCCCAGTGGATCATTGAACCGGGCGAAATCAAGCTCTACCTCGGCGGCTCGGTGGAAGAAGCGGTGCAAACGGCCTCCTTTACCGTCCCCGAACGGATGCTGCTCCAGCAGGTCAAAAACCGGGTCACCTGCCCGGTGGAACTGCACACCATGAGCAAAAAGGAACCGGACTACTGGCCGGAAGGGAAAATCTCCGCCATTGTCCAATCGGTGGAACTGCCCTACCGCCGGGTGCGGGAGCGGATTCCCGAAGCCCATCCGGTTAAGGGCACCGGCTATGACAAGGGCCTGATCACCTTCCCGATGGTCAAAGAACACCCGGAACTGCTGGGGGACTTTGTCTTACAGCTCTCGGACGAGCAGCTCTGCCGGATGTCGGTGGGCGCCCGGACCGGCTGGGGACCGGAGGACAACGGCTTCGCAGGGACCCTCTACACCGAAGGGGTCTTAAAGGACCTGCAGCTGCCGGAATACTACTTCTCCGACGGCAACAACGGCCTGAACATGAACGAACCCAACCTCGGTTTCCCCACCTCCAACCTGGTGGCCGCCACCTTCAACGAAGCCTTCTCCTATGAAGAAGGCCGGGCGATTGCCCAGGAGGCCAAGGGAATGCAGCTGCAAAACATCCTCGCCCCCGCCATCAACATCCACCGCAACCCCCTCTGCGGCCGTCAATCGGAGTACTTCAGCGAAGACCCGCTGCTGGCCGGACGGATGGGCGGCATGGAGAGCAAAGGGTTGGAATCGGAAGGGGTCGCCAGCTGTGTCAAGCACTTTATCGCCAACAACGCCGAGACCCTCCGCAACTGCGCCCACGCCCTGATCGACGAGCGGACGATGCGGGAGATCTACCTCAAGGCCTTTGAATATGCCCTCGACGTCCACCAGCCGGACAGCATGATGACCGGCTACAACCCCACCAACGGCTGCTGGTGCGCCGGTGACCCGGAACTGTTACAGGGTATCCTCCGGGAAGAATGGGGCTACGAAGGGTATGTGATGACCGACTGGGGCTCCTCCACCCGCTGCAACGCGGTGGACACCGCCGAAGCCGGCAATAGCTGGGTTGCCCCCGGCGAGATGGACAACCGGGAGGTCGACCCGATGGTCCAGGCCATCGCCGAAGGACGGCTGGACCGGGAACGGGTCCGCACAAATGTCTACCGGATGGTGCAATCCCTGATCCGTTACTGATTTCCTTTAAACTTCGACATCCACTTTCCTAATTTCCAATAGCGGCCGAAAGGGCCCGTCGGGTGTAACGCCTGATGGGCCCTTTTGGTCTGCAAAAGTGTTCGAGACGGTTTTCCGCCAAAACAAAAACCGGTGTATTGGAAAGCCCAAAAAGCTCCCAAAGACACCGGTTTTACGCTACATTGAAAAGGCTTATTCCGCAGTGGTCACTTCCATCGACTCGATGACGATGTTGTTCACCGGCTTATCCTGGAAACCGGTGGGCTGAGAGGCGATGGCGTCGACCACAGCCATTCCCTTGACCACCTGTCCGAAGACGGTGTGATGGTTATCCAGCCAAGGGGTGCCGCCCACTTCAGCGTACTTGTTCTGGGTTTCTTCATCCAGCTTGACGCCGTACTGTCTCCCCAGCATCGGGAACATCCGCTTGTCTACCGGACCGGCCTGGACGATGAAGAACTGGCTGCCGTTGGTGCCGGGGCCTGCGTTGGCCATCGACAGGGCACCCCGGAAGTTATGGGCCTCAGGGGAGAACTCGTCTTCAAAGCTCTTGCCCCAGATGCTCTCTCCGCCGGCGCCGGTGCCGGTGGGGTCGCCCCCCTGAATCATAAAGCCTTCAATGACCCGATGGAAGGTGATGCCGTTGTAGTAGCCGTTTTTGGCGTGGGTGACAAAGTTCTCCACTGCCTTCGGGGCCACTTCCGGGAACATCAGAAACTGAATACTGCCCATGTTGGTGTGCATCGTGACCAGGGTATCTCCCGGTTTAACATCGCGAAAATTGATCATGATTATCCATATCCTTTCGGTTAATTTTCCGAGCTGCTTTCAGATGCAGAGGACTCTTCCGAAGCGATGTCCGAAGAATCCGCACTGCTGTCCTCGGCGGAAGATTCTTCCTCCGTGCCGTAAGTACCGTTGGCGATGGCTTCGTCGATCTTGGCCTGTTCCTCGGCGCTGTCATAGACCATCTGGTCATATTCCTCCTGGGTGAGGGTGTTGTCCAACTCGTCGAAGTCCTCCGCGTGGTAGGTGCCGAGGGTCACCTTTTCGATGGTGACCTTCTCGTCCAGGGTATACCCCTGTTCGTAGTCCTCATCCTCCACGCCGGCGGCTTCCATATCGATTTCAGTGCGAGGAAGCGACTGAATCTCGTCAACAATTTCCATCCCGTCGATGACCTTGCCATAAACGGTGTGGAACTGGGAGATGCCGGGGACACCGCCCATCTCCTTAAATGCGTTGACCATCATAGCAGGGAAATAATTTTCCGTCATCTGGTTGAGCGTGTCCTCATCCATCGGAACGTCGGAGATGAAGAAGGAACGGGAGTCATAGTAATACCCCTTGTTCCACAGCTGTCCCATCTCGCTGCACAGGGCAACCAGCGAACCGGAGAAGGGCCACAGGCTGTCGGAATATTCCGCCTTCAGCGGGGAGCCGGTATTGGTGTCGGGGGTGTTACCGTCCTCGGTGGAACTGCCAAACAGCGCCGCACCCACCGTGGGTACAACCTGGTAGATAATTTGGCCGTCAAAAAAGCCTTCGTTTACCAGGTCCTTAAAGTTCTGGACCACTTCCGGTACCTCATCGGTATAAAGGACAGCGGTAATGGTACCGAGACTGGTTTCAAAGATGGCGATGTCGTCCCCTTCTTCCGGGGCGAGCAACTGAATCGAATAGTCGATATCTTCGGGGTCGATACTGTTGCCGCAGCCTCCCAGCAGACATACCATAAGCGCCGTGGACGCGCCCACAGCGAGAGCCTTGCGAAATTTATGCATCGTGAATTTTCCTTTCTGGTTTAGGGCCGGGGCTCCCGGCAAAGTCATAAATAGTATACCGCAATTCCCGGTAGAAAACAAGGGCTTTTTGTAAACATTCATCAAAAGAACCACAAAAACAAAGAAACTGCCTGCCAAAAAAGACAAGCAGTTTCAAAAATGGAACGTCTATATCCGAATCAGCTTTTGCAGAATCCATTCAAGCAGCAGCCAGGACACCGCGTAGATGGTCATGGCGGCCGCCGTCACGCTGTACAACGACCCCAAAAGGGTCAGCATCAGAAACATCGCCAGCCCCAAGATCACCGACAGGATAATCAACGCCCGGCCCAGCCCTTCCATCAGCACCAGCCGCTTGGAACAGGCAGCACATCCGGAAAAACCTTCCGGAGAGCCGTCGTTGACCGCCACCGCCTGTTTAATCCTTACCTCGCCCCGCAGCCGTTCGGCGTAAACCTGCAGCCGCTGGGGGAGGATTTTGATCATATCCGGGTTGACCCGAAACAGCCGCCCCAGTAGCCGGGGGGTCATAAAGCTGTCCACCGTCTGGATGGTGAGGGTGATGCCGTTGTCGGCAAACACCTGCACCGCCTCCTCCGAGGCCGACGGCTGAAGCCGAATCAGGAAAGCCCCGCTCAGCTCACCGCCCGAAGCCAGATACACCACCGCGCACCCAACTCCGGCCGTCCAGGCCCGGTGTTCGTCCACCGGGAAAGGAATCCCCCGGGATTCCAGCAGCGCCCGGTTGCCAAACAGCACCTGCTGGCCATTGACAAACCCTATAAGGCCCCGGCCGTCCTCATACTGCCGCTCTTCCACCGGCCGCAGCATCCGCTCATCCCGGCCGATAACCCCTTCGAAAATGCCTTCCAGCACCGAACCGGAGCCCATCGCAATGGAGG
>CALXHB010000022.1 GCA_944387995.1 uncultured Clostridia bacterium
GCCCGGCCAGTTGCCGACGAACTGGTTGGAACCAGTCAGGGCGTTAAAGAGGGTCGTTTTGCCGGAGTTGGGGTTGCCGGCCAGTGCAATTTTCATGTCCATCTGCATTCTTCCTTTCGGTTAACAAAAGCTAACCATGTTGCTGTAAAATAGGCGGATAAGCGTCCGCCTCAGCTTGTCGAAAATGTTTTAAGGATTATGTTTTGGGTGCTGCGCACGCTTCGCTATCAGTGGCAAAGCTGTGGACAGCTTCGGAAGTACGGAAAGCGGCCGCCTGGGAAAGGGCTCTGCCCTCTCCACTCCCGCGATTTTTTGAAAAAAATCGAGTAAAACTTTCTTTACTTCCCCCGTTTCTTCGCGGCGGTCACGCCAGCGCCGGCCCCTGCGTTGGATGCAGGGGAAACGGAAAGTTTATCCTGTTTTTGTCAGCCTTATTCCACTTCGACCATTTCTGCGTCGGCCTTCCGCAGCGAGAGCTCGTACCCCCGGATGGTCATCTCGACCGGGTCGCCCAGCGGCGCGACCTTGCGGATATGAACCTCGACCCCCTTTGTCAGGCCCATGTCCATAATCCGGCGCTTGGTAGCCCCTTCGCCGTGCAGGCGTTTGACCTTGCAGTTCCCGCCGACGGGAACATCTGCCAGTGTTTTCATTCGACTTTACCTCCTCATATCATGATCCGGGCGGCCATCTCCTTGGAGACGGCGACGCGGGATTCTTTGACGTTTACGATCAGGTTGCCGCCGATCGCCTGAACGACCGTCACCTTCCCGCCGACGACAAAGCCCAGGTTTTCCAGATGTTTGCGGGTTTCGGGGCTGCCGCCAATCTTCCGGATCAGGGCTTCCTCTCCCACCGCGGCAAATGTCAGTGGCATCATGACCATCCTTCCTGTCTTAAGCGGCCATTGCAGACCGTATTATTTGAGTTAGGATTTGCTAACCATCCATATATTACCGATTTATGAGCGGAATGTCAAGAGGATTTTGGCAAAATTGTCGGTTTGCATAGGCTAACTTAGCAACAGCTAACTCGATCTTGTGCAAAAGGACGGAAAATAAAGGAAAAGCCGCCATCCAGAAAGGAGGGCGGCAGTATGATTTAATTCATCAAAGCGGCCTGTTCCTGCAAGGGGACAAGATATTCCTCATCGGTATATCCATCTGCCTCCAAAGCAGTCAAAACCGACTGAATTTCTTCTGTACTGATTCCTTCGACTTCATAATCTGCAGCGGTATGGCTGGCGAGCCAGAAGAGGGTATAGATACTCCCAGAGTCCGAAACGGCGGCATAGTCACTGGCAAAGGCACGGTTGATGGCAGTCTGGTCGCCGGAACAAAGGATGTCGATCTCTTGGTCGGTTAGACTCATCCCCTCTACCCTTTCCCCACCTGCATCAAGCGCTTGCTTAATTTCCTCCGGAGTAAGATCAAAGGTCTCGATGCAGGTCTGCATATTGTGAGGGGTATCGGTGTTTTTCACCCAATCATCAAACCGCTCGCTGCCAATATACCGAATCAGTGTCCCATCAATCGTCTGGTAAGCATAATTATAGATCCACTGGGGACCCCCTTCCAGAGAATGTTCCTCTGCCTCCTCCGCTCCGTACACCTGCGGCGGTTCAGTGGTTGCTGCGGTCTCTGCCATACTTTGCTGAGAAGAAAGATCCGCGGGAACCTCTTCTTCCGGCGTGGATTCGGCGCTGTCACTGCTCTCCGACTCTTCCTGTGAAATACTCTCCTCCTCCGACACCGGTTCGCTTTCGGATGTGCTGGCCGAAACTGGCTCCGATGCTGGAGCGGAACTGGTTTCGGTCTCTGTCCCGGCCGAACATCCGCTAAGCAGAAGCATTGCGGTTAAAATCCCAGCCAAAATCCGTTTTTTCATCTGCACGCCTCCTTTTGCTAGACAATAAATATTTTTTCTATATACAGTATACCCGATTCAGAATCGGTTGTCAACAAAAGAAAAAGCCCCCGAAAGCCGCAGCCTCCGGGGGAAAAATTATTCGACGCTCTTGAGTGATTCGACCATGTCGATCTTTTTCAGACTGAAATGGACAATCACGTTGACCGCCATAATGAAGACGATGGTTAACAGGGCCGACAGGATAAAGGCACTGGCCGGCAGGCCGTGGACAAAGAGCACCACGTCCACCTCGGCGGTGGAGACGACAAAGTCCTCAAACCAGATGCCAACCACTAGTCCCGCCACCATACCCATCAGGGCGGCAATGGTGTTCTCCCGGCAGATGTAGCCGGTGACCTCCCGGTCGTAAAAGCCCAGCACCTTGATGGTGGCCAGCTCCCGCACCCGCTCGCTGACGTTGATGTTGGAGAGGTTATAGAGCACGATGACCGCCAACGCCGCCGCCGCTCCAATCAGCACCCAGACAATCATGTTGAGAGAACTGACCAGATCGTCAAAGGCGTCCGAGTAAAACGACCGGTCCACAACCCCCTGTACGCCGGACAGTTTCAGCAAAGCGCTGTTGACCGAGGCTTCGTTTTCGTTTTCTCCGATGGTGAAGAGGATGGACGCAGGGGTGGGTTCTTCCCCAAAGAGGGACTCGTATGTACCGGGGGTCAGGTAAACATAATGGAGGACGTACCCTTCGGTAATACCGGTCACCGGCACCGACACCATCTCGCCGTTTTCGCTGCCCAGGGAGATGGAATCCCCAACCTTCACCCCCAACAGCCGTGACAGTTTTTTGGTGATGATGCAGCCTTCATCCGAGAGGGTCAACGGCTCTTCCGTATTGCCATCCCGCAGTTTGATGAAGGGATCGAGGTTAGACGGGTCAGAGGGAACATAGAGATTGACTTCTGTAACAGTGGTCCCGTTCGCTTCGGCGTCCACCGACTTGGTGAAAAGGCCTTCGATGCCGGTAACGCCGTTCATCCCGCTGACCTCCTCTTCCACCTCGGCCGTCCGTTCGGGTGAGAGGTTATCTTCCAGCGAAAGGCTCCCACTATAAGTGAAGATCTCCCCGTACTGGAGGGTGGAGATGGAACTGATGGCGTACCGCAACCCAAACCCGGTCAACATCAGGGCGGTACAGCCCGCAACACCGATCACCGTCATCATCAGACGGGATTTGTACCGGAAGAGGTTACGGCAGGTGACCTTGCCGCTGAAATTAAGCCGTTTCCAGAAGAACCCAACCCGCTCCAACAGGATTCGTTTGCCGTTTTTCGGAGCCCTGGGGCGCATCAGCTGGGCGGGAACGGTATTCATAACCCCGTAGCAGGTGGCAATCGTCACCCCACTGGTGCAGACCACCGAAACTGCCGTGCAGCCGATCAGGTATCCCCAGCGGATGGGTGCCAGGATAAAGGGAACCTGGTACATCGCGCTGTAACAGTTGATGATGACATAGGGCAGCAGTTTTAACCCGATGATGCTGCCCAATACCCCGCCGATGATGCTGGCGAGGATGGCGTAAAGCAGGAATTTAAACATGACTGCTCCCCGGGTAAAACCGAGGGCCTTGAGGGTGCCGATCTGGGTCCGCTCCTCCTCCACCATTCGGGTCATGGTAGTCAGGCAGACCAGCGCCGCCACCAGCACAAAGAAGACCGGGAAAACGGCGGCAATGGCATCTACCTTGTCCGCGTCATCCGAAATCGAACTAACGCCAGGGAAACTGCTTCGGTCGAGGACGTACCACTCGGGCTTCTGCAGATCGTCCAGCTCCTGGCGGGCATCGGCGATTTCCTGTCGGGCGTCCTGGAGCTCGGTCTCAGCGTCGGCCTTTTCGCTCTGATACTCGGCATAACCGTCCGCGTATTCCGTTTCCCCATCGTTTAACTTCTGGAGAGCGTCGGCCAGCTCAGTGTCGGTCTCTGCCCGGGCGTCGGAAAGCTCCTGCCGGGCGGAGTTCAGCTGAGCCTGTTTGTCATCTAGGGTGGCGCGGCCGGAATCCAACTGGGCTTTTGCGTCGGCCAGCTGCTGGGAACCGGCCTCATACTCCGCTTCACCGCTTGTGAGCGCCGCTTGCAGCTGGGCCAGGCTTTCGGTCCCCTGTTCATAGAGGGCCTCGTTCTCCGCCATGGTCGTCTGGGCGTTGGAAATGACACCGGAAAGGCTCTGTCCATAGGCTTCCTTTTCGCTGCCGCTGGAGGTGATGTACCCGGTCAGCAGCTGCGGGAGGGATTCATCCAGGGCCGAGGAGGAGGCGATAACCGCTTGGGTTGCCTCGTCCGCCTGGGAAATGTCCGAAAGGGTAACAGTGCTGTAAGCCGACTGGATATTTTGCAGGCCGCTGAGCAGCTGGTTTCCCGACTGGATGGCCGCCTGGCTTTCGGACAGGGTCGTCTCCAGTTCCTCCGCCTGCTGGCGGTATTGATCCAGCTGGGTCCGGGAATCCTGTAACTGCTGGAGGGCCGTTTGATAGTCGGCATAATTCTGCTGCCATTGGGCCTCCCCATCCTTTAACTGGGCTTCCCCGTCGGCAATTTCTTTTTCGGCATCGGCGAACTGCTGCTCCGCCTCGGCCTTGCCGTCCTCATATTCGGCCCAGCCGTCGTCCAGCTCCTGCCGGGCGTCCTGGAGCTCTTTTTCCGCGTCGGCCAATTTCTGCTCCCCGTCGGCGACCTCCTTTTCCCCGTCGGCAATCTCCGCTTCCGCCTCATCAACGGTATCGGTATAACGGGTTTCGGCCCGGGCGTCGGCAATCGTCTCCAGACGGTCCACCGCATCATCTACCTGCTGTTCATACCTATCTTCAAAGGGATTCAACCCCTCGGTGCTGGACAGAGTGAGGTAGACGTCGGTGTAAACGTCTAAGGTGAAGTCCTCTTCGGGGACGAGAATAAAGCCATCCAGCGTTCCATCCGAGATGGTGGAGGTGCCGTAGCTGAAGCTAAAATACTGGGGCAGCTGGACCACCCCGACCACCGTGAAGGTGGTGGTGGAGAGGGTGTCGCTGGCGTATTCCTCATCCCCCCGGACGGTGATGGTGTCCCCGATCTGCCAGTACTCGTCGTCCCCCAAGGAGTTGCTGCCGACCACGCATTCCCCCGAAGTTTCCGGCAGCCTTCCAGCGTGAAGCAGCGGGCGGTTAAGGGTCTGATCCGCGCTGTATCCGATTACTTTAATGACCTGTTCTTCTCCCGAAGGGGCATCAGCCAGAAAGTCGGCAGCATATCCCCCTTCCGCCACTGCCACATCCTCAGTTCCGGTGACAGCAGAAAGGTCATCCTCGTCAAACCCCCAGGTGGACATCAGGTGGATATCCGCCAGGTTCTGCTCAGAGAAAAACTGCTGGGCGGTTAGCTTCATGTCCGGACAAGCGGCCTTGACACCGGAGAAGAAGCCGCTGCCAATGGCTACAATCGCAAGGATGGAAAAAAAGCGGCTGGAAGAGTTTCGAATTTCCCGGAAGGCTTCCCGTAAAAGGGTTTTCTTTTTCATAGGCGCACCCCCTTACCATTCGATTTCTTCGACCGGTGTCGGATGGGGGTTTAAGGTGATGTCAACTACCTTACTGTTCTTCATCCGGATGACCCGGTCGGCCATCGGGGTGATGGCCTGGTTGTGGGTAATCAGGGCGACGGTCATCTGCTGGCTGCGGCAGGTGTCCTGCAGCAATTTAAGGATATTCTTGCCGGTGTTGTAGTCCAGCGCTCCCGTCGGCTCATCGCAGAGCAACAGTTTCGGACGCTTGGCCAAAGCTCTGGCAATCGACACCCGCTGCTGTTCGCCACCGGAAAGCTGGGCCGGAAAGTTGTCCAGCCGGTCGCCCAATCCTACCAGCCGCAGCACCTCCGCCGCGTCCATCGCCCCGGGACAGATCTCGGTGGCCAACTCGACGTTTTCCTTGGCCGTCAGGTTGGGGACCAGGTTGTAAAACTGAAAGACAAAGCCGATATCCAGCCGCCGATATTCGGTCAGCTGTTTGGAGGTAAACTTGGCGATGTCTTTGTTATCCACCAGCACCTGCCCTTCGTCGCAGCTGTCCATCCCCCCGAGGATGTTGAGGATGGTGGTTTTCCCGGCTCCCGACGAGCCGACCACCACTGCAAACTCCCCTTTTTCAATCGAAAAGCTGACCCCATCGGAGGCGGTGATGGTCACCTCGCCCATTTTGTACCGTTTATAGACATTTCTAAGCTCTACATAACTCATACCGCTTCCCCTTTCTCCATCGGGTCCTGGCGCAGAATGCCGCACATCAGCTCAAGAAAGCTTTCCAGCGCTCGACGCATCTGCCCTTCATCTTCCGGTTTCAACTGTAACAATCGCAGCATTCCGTACAGGAAGGCATCTCCCATCATCTCGGCCAGCAGCCGGGTTCTGGACTCCTGGGGGAAAGAGGGCAGCAATTCCCGGTATGCTCTGGCCGCAATCTCCCGCCCCAGCTGTTCTTTGATTGATTCGTAAGGAGTCCCTTCTACCCGGGTTGCCAGAATCAAACAGGGCTTTCGGAAGCGGAGAAAAACTTCGGCCAACCGGCCGGTCACCTGCCGCACCATCTCCCCCGGACTGCCATCGGTGAAAGGGCTTTCCATAACCCCGCGAATCCCGTCCAGGGCAGGCCGGAGGATACAGTCCAGGATCTCTTCCTTTCCGGAAAAATAAGCGTATATATTACCCGGGGAAATTCCCGCCCGGGCGGCGATGCTGCGGACAGAGCAACTGCGGTAGCCAATCTGGAGGAATTCTTCCTCCGCCGCCGACAAAATGGCCTGGCGGATCTCTTCTTTCGGTTTCTGCATCCACATCCACTCCTTTGCCGTCGTCAATATTAAACGCTTGTTCAATTTTATTATAAAAAAAACCGGACACCCTGTCAAGGCGTGTCCGATGCAGGATATGTAAACATTTTGCAGATTTTGACCGACAAAGTATCAACCGGTGGTCAAAATCCGTCCAGTGGCTTTTTTCACCGGCACCGCGATCACCGCGGCCAACACCGCTTTTGCCAGGTCCCCCGGAAGGAAGACCACAAATCCCGAAAGCAGAGCGGCTTTAAAGGATAAGGACTGAATGGCCATCATCCCGACCGTACCGCACAATTCGGTCACCAGCGCCGCCACCACTGCCACCAAAAAGTAGCGAATCAGGTGGGTTTTACTCCCCCGCAGGGTAGGAACTAAAAGAGAAGTGAGCAAAAACCCCACGTAATATCCCACCGCTGGTCCAAAAGAAACAATCCCCAGGGCGATGCCCAACAGGAGATAAATTCCCACCGCCTCAAAACTCTGCCGCCGGGGAAGGATCAACCCCGCCAGAGCAATGGCCAGAGTGTGAGCAGTCACCGGTACCGGAGAAAAAGGCAGTGGAAGGACGATATAGCTACAAATAATAATCAATGCCGCAAAAAAGGCGGTTAGGGCGAGCAGGTAGGTTTTTTGGCTACGCATTAAAAGAACTCCTTTTCTGTAAACTTATCTTTTTTATAAGGTTAACAGCTCTAGTATATCACGGTTCAGAAGCTCTGTCAACCTATAATATATGTTTAGTTAACAGATCGGCGGAAAAAAATTCCAAAACACGTTTTCAAATTGGGAAAAGTATGCTATACTCTAGTTGTACAAAATTCTCATGGAAAGGAGCATTTTTATGCTACCAAAAGACGAACAAGACCGCCTAATCCGAGAAGGCCGTAACTTTATGAAAGGATACCGAGAAGATGACCCCTACCGGGAAACCTTTGAGTCCGACCAGACCCTGAAACGCCCCCAGCCGCCCCTTTGCAAGGCACCGATGCGGGGTGAAGATCAGCGGATTAAACTCCCGATGGAGTTTGATAAACTGCATATGACCGACAACCTCCTCAGCCTGTTGCAAAAGCGGAAGAGCCACCGCATCTACACCGAGCAGCCAATTTCGCTATTACAGCTTTCCTTCCTGCTCTGGGCCTCCCAGGGTATCAAAGGCCGCCGGGGCAGAGCCTACGCCACCCTCCGCACTGTTCCCAGCGGCGGGGCGAGACATTCCTACGAGACCTACCTGGTCATCCGCCAGGTGGAAGGGCTTAAACCTGGGGTTTACCACTATCTGCCGGAGGAAAATGCCCTGGAACTGCTCCATACCGACGATGATCTGACCCAGAAAGCCGTAGACAGCCTGGCGGGACAGAAATGGGCCGGCAGAGCCAGCGTCGTCTTCTATTGGGCGATGGACGCCTACCGGGCGGAATGGCGGTACGGCATCTACTCCCACCGGGTGGCGCTGATTGATGCCGGACATATCGGAGAAAACCTGACGCTGGCGGCAGAGGCCCTGGGACTGGGCAGCTGTGGAATTGCCGCTATCTACCATGAACTCTGCTGCCAGCTGCTGGAAATCGACGGCGAAAACGAGTTCGCGGTCTACGCCATGCCGGTTGGGACAATTGCACCGGAGGACGCAGCCGCCGAACAGGATATCTACCGCTTTGTCAAAGAACAAAACCTGTAACCCTCTGCCAAGCCCGCGTATGCGGCAAAAATGCTATGCCAATTTTTGCGTATGACAATCTTTTTCAGCTCCGTTCCAGCGGTTCTTCGCTGCTGATGCAGGTCACTCCCGCCGGGCGGCTGGTTCATCTTTACTATGGGCACAGTCTGCCGGAAGGGGACTATACCCTCGCCGACTTCCCCCCTACCCCATCCCAGCCTTCCATCTCCCCCAATTCCCCCGAACCGGACGGAATTGACTCGGTGGGAACCGCCCTGTCCGAATACCCCACCTTTGGCCTGGGAGATTTCCGGCCGTCGGCCATCCAGGCGGTGGGCGAAGACGGCACGAGGGTTTTGGACCTGCGCTACCATTGCCACAAAATCTACCCCGGCAAACCTCGCATTCCTGGCCTGCCGGCGACCTATGCAGCGGATGACGAGGCGGAGACGCTGGAAATTGAGCTGATGGACGACCCCACCGGACTGATTGTCACCCTGGTCTACACGGTGTTTGAAAACCATCCGGTCATCACCCGGTCGGTCAAAGCCTTCAACGGCGGTCAGAAACCGATTAAGCTGCTCCGTATTGATTCCCTCGCCCTGGACCTGCCGGAAAACCGGTACGACCTCGTTCACCTTTGGGGATGCTGGGCAATGGAACGGACTCCAGAACGAACCCCCTTAATCCACGGCGGCATGAAGATTTCCAGCACCCGGGGCGCTTCCAGCCACACCCACAACCCCTTTGTGGCCCTGGTGGACCATGAAGCCACCGAAGAGTACGGGGAAGCGATGGGATTCGCCTTTGTCTATTCCGGCAGCTTCCAGATTCAGACCGAAGTGGACTTTGCGGGACAGGTGCGGCTGCTGATGGGGTTAAACCCCGACAATTTCAGCTGGACCTTAAACCCCGGCGAACAGTTTAACACCCCAGAAGGGGTCATGGTCTATTCCGACCAGGGGCTGGGCGGTATGAGCCGGGCCTTCCATAAACTTTTCAGCCACAACCTCATCCGAGGACCCTGGCGGGACAAGGACCGGCCGATTCTGGTCAACAACTGGGAAGCGACCTATTTCAACTTTAACGAGGAAAAGCTCCTCAGCATCGGCCGTTCGGCGGCGGAACTGGGCATCGAGATGCTGGTTATGGACGACGGATGGTTCGGCAAGCGGGACGACGACCACTCTTCCCTGGGAGACTGGTTTGTGGACCATCACAAACTGCCGGAGGGGCTGAAATCGCTGTCCGACAAGCTCCACGAGATGGGGCTGAAAATGGGCATCTGGTTTGAGCCGGAGATGATCTCTCCCGACTCGGACCTCTACCGGGCTCATCCCGACTGGGCGCTCCATATCCCCGGGCGGCCCAACTCCCCCTCCCGTTGGCAGTATGTACTGGATATGTCCCGGCAGGATGTGCAGGACTACCTGTTCGAGCGGATGTCGGATATTTTATCCAGTGCCAAAATCGAATATGTCAAATGGGACTTTAACCGCAACTTCAGCGAAGTGGGTTCCGCCCTGCTCCCGCCCGACCGGCAGGGTGAGGTGGAACACCGGTATATGCTGGGGCTTTACAGTTTGTTGGAGCGGATTCTGACCGCCTTCCCTGAGCTGCTGCTGGAAGGATGTGCCGGCGGCGGCGGGCGGTTTGACGCCGGGATGCTCTACTATGCCCCCCAAATTTGGACCAGCGACGACACCGACGCCATCGAACGGCTGACCATCCAGCAGGGGACCTCCTACTGCTACCCGCCCAGCACCATGTCGGCCCATGTGAGCGCCTGCCCCAACCACCAGACCGGGCGGGTGACACCCTTCAAGACGAGGGGCATCGTCGCGATGGGCGGCAGCTTCGGGTACGAGCTGGACCTGACCAAGCTCTCGGATGAGGAGAAAGAAGAGGTCAAACGGCAGGTTGCCCTCTACCATGAGCTGGCGCCGGTCATCCGAAACGGAGACTACTACCGGCTGGAAAACTCCCCCACCCTGGCCGCCTGGGAAACTGTCTCGGCGGACGGAACCGAAGTTGTGGCCAGCGCGGTGGTGCCGATGGCACGGATTGTGAACACCCATTTTGTGCGTCTCCGGGGGCTGGAGGAAGAGGCCAGCTACCGGGATATGGACAGCGGAAAGGTCTATTCCGGCGGAATGCTGATGCACGCCGGGATTAACCTCACCCCCTACCGGCTCCGTGACCGGGACGGGGTCATGATTCGGCTGAAAAAGGTGGAATAAGCATAACAAAAGGGTGCATGCAGAAGCAGGCACCCTTTGTGTAT
>CALXHB010000023.1 GCA_944387995.1 uncultured Clostridia bacterium
GATCGTTGGCGATAGAGGAAAGGCTGGTGTTTCCCTTCGGACGGATGCCTACCCGGTAAAAGGTGGTTCCGTTGATGGTTACATCACATTCGTAGTATTCCTCGTTGATGGCGGTTTCCAGCATCTCTTCCCAATCGTCCGGGTCTATCGAGATGTCGATGGTGAGAATCGAATCGGTGTCAAAGAGCTTCGATTCGTACTCCATCTTCACTCCTTCCCCGCCGAAATACGCCGCCAATGCTTCCGAAAATCCCATGGCCAGCAGACAGACGGCAACCGCCGCCGCCATCAGCGCCACTACGATTTTGTGCACGGTTTTACTTGCAAGCATCTCCCGTCTCCTTCCAGTCAGGACAGGTATTCGCCGTTATAACTGACCAGCACCGCGTTTTCCACCCCATCTGCCTCCACCAACCGGTTGACAAAAGAGGTAGTGTCCTCTTTGACCCGCAGTTCAGCGGTCAGCTCGATTCCTGCCGGGTCCACCGTTTTGGACTTGACCGCAAAGTCGCCGACGCTGCCCCGGAGCAGCCCGAGAGCTGTCTGCTCGGCGGCCTCATCCCGGCAGCGGAGAACCAGGATATACGGATTATCCCGGCTCTTGCGGTTGGCAAACAGCAGGAGCACAGCCCCGATGATGACCGAACCGATCACAGCCAGCGGAATCATCCCGGCGCCGATGACAATGCCCACCGCCAACGCCCAAAAGAGGTAGACAATCTCCATCGGCTCCTTGATCGCCGCCCGGAACCGGACAATCGATAAAGCACCGACCATGCCGAGGGACAAGACGACATTGGAGGTAACCGCCATAATCACCAGCGTCGTCACCAGCGCCAATCCCGGCAACGCCAGCGCAAACCCGGTGGAGTACATCACCCCGGAAAAGGTCTTTTTATAAATCAGAAAGATAAACAGCCCGATCACCAGGGCAAACACCATGCCGATCAGGGTGTCCAAAAGGGAAAATTCGGTCACGCTTTCGAGAAAGCTCGACTGGAAAATATCGTTAAATGTCATGCAGTACCTCCAAAATAACACTTGTAACATCCAAAACCCGGTGGGAAAGTTGTTTCACTTTCTCTTAACCAAACCGGCGGCAGGCCCCATATTTGGAAAAAGCCTGCTGCCGCACCCCTGCGCTTTGCAGCAGAATGCAGATGATATCCGGCAGGTATTCATCAAACTTGACCTCCAAAACCATCTCCCCTGGATGATCTCCCGCCGCGATGTCCCAGGCCCCCTTCTCCAACAGGTTTGGCCGAAATAAACTGGTGCAGATATCCTGGTCAAAAGTTACCCGCACATTCCCCGGCCGGTATATATAAGGCTCCCGCCGGTAGGAAACCAACACCCGGGGCCCAAGCTGCTGATGCTTGATCTTTAGGTAAAATTCCCGCACCAGCTCGTTTTCGGTCTCCAGCATCCAGCCGGTGTCGCCCGCCAACAGCCGCCGGCACTGGTTTTCGGTTAAAGGAGCGTCCAGCTTGAGGCAGAGGTCATTGACCTTCATCTTCTTTTCCAGCGATATGAAGGAGAAATCGTCGTTATAGTAGCGGATGCGAAACTTTTCCCGCTTGGACACCCCGTCCTTCTTTTCCCGGAGCGCTTTATCTCGGTAATTGTCGAAATAGATGCTGCGGATGAGATATTTCCCCTCCTCATCCACATGCCCATCCGGCTGCATCACCGCCCGGAGCCTGGCCCGCAGCGCCAGATAATCGGCATAGCCAATGGTGTATTTCAGCTCGTGCCGAAATTTGCCTTCCATGGTCATCCTCCTCTCGGTAAATTTCAGGTAAAGTATACCGACGCTAACTGAAACAAAATTGAAAAGGATGTGGAGGTTTTGTGAAGGAAATTAAAAAATCTGCCCTAACCCGGCGCATTTTGCCAAATCCAGGCTGGACAGCGTTTCGGCAATCTGGTAAAATGATTCCAACAAGGAAAAAGGAGAAATGGAACATGGGCATTGTATTTTCGGGCTTATTTCAACTTCTATTCATGGCCGTCTTTATCCTGATTCTGGTGATCTTCGTGGTTACAGCTGTTCGAAGCCTGCGCACCTGGAACCAGAATAACCACTCCCCCCGGCTGACAGTCAACGCCCGGGTGGTGGCCAAACGGACACAGGTCTCCCACCACAACTCCACCAACGGAACCTTCAACTCCTCCACCCGGTACTTTGTCACCTTTGAGGTGGAAAGCGGCGACCGGATGGAACTTGTGGTTTCCGGTTCCGAATACGGGATGCTGGTAGAAGGGGACTGGGGCCGCCTCTCCTTCCAGGGGACCCGGTACCTGGGCTTTGAACGGCAATAAGGAGGTAAATACGATGGATACATTAACCCTTCTGCGCCCGTCGGAAGAATACGCCTCTGAAGTCATGGCCTATCGGAAAGAAATGCTGCAAAACGGCGACAGTTTCGACGGCTGCGCCGGACTGGAAACGGTCGAAAGCTACGCCCAATGGGCAGATTTTGAAAACCGGCTGAAAGGCCAGTACGGCGATTCCTACGCCCCGACCGAAGTCTTTCTTGCGATCCGGTAAAAGGACCGGCTGCTGGTGGGCATTTTGGATTTCCACCACCCCATTTTCGGATTTTTGCTGCAATTCGGCGGCCACATCGGATACAGCGTTCGCCCCTCCGAACGGCGGAAGGGATACGCCACCGAGATGCTCCGCCTTCTGCTGCTCATCTGCCGCTCCTATGGAGAAAGCCGGGTGCTGATTACCTGCGACGAGGATAATCCAGTTTCCCGTCGGGTGATTCTCAAAAATGGCGGCGTTTTGGAAAATACCGTCGCCGATACGGCAGGTATAAGCGGATGCGGCTGGATTGAACGCTACTGGATAGAGCTGTAATCCTCTTTTTCATGCCGGACTGTGGGCAAACCTTCTTCCCATAAATTTCCTATACCATCCTTTCCCGCACTGTCAATGGCCGAACCGGCATGGCAGGCGGGGTTTTTGTCTTTATCGGGCAGTTTCCGGCGGGAATGGAACCTTTTTCCCCGTCGCTGCATACGCTGAACTGTGGCACCGCCACATCGATAAATGGATAAGGAGCGTAATGCCTATGAAACACGATTTCTCCGCAGGCCGGCGGCGGAGGCGCCAACCGAGGATAGAAGCCAGGCCAGAAATCTGCTGTCCGGCTTGCAATCCGGCGCCCTGTCCACCAGCCTGCCCTTGTCCGCCGGACAACGCTGACTGCCACTACCCATCCAACGGACAGTCCAACCATCCGGTGGCCTACCCGGACACCTGTCCGAAGCCTTGTCCACCTCCCTGTCCTCCCTATCCTCCCTTCCCCGTTCCAGGCCCAACCGGGCCCACAGGCCCTATGGGTGCCACAGGTCCCACTGGACCGGCAGGAGCTACTGGAGCAACGGGCCCCACTGGTCCTACCGGACCGACTGGACCTCAAGGATATCCAGGGCCGGATGGTGCCACAGGACCCACCGGCCCCCAAGGGATTCCAGGAGCTGATGGGCTGACCGGGCCTACTGGGCCGACAGGGGCTACTGGTCCCACCGGGCCGACTGGACCGACGGGCGCTACTGGTCCCACCGGACCGACCGGGCCGACAGGCGCTACTGGTCCCACTGGACCGACAGGGCCGACTGGGGCAACAGGTTCCACCGGACCCACCGGGCCGACAGGGGCTACTGGTCCCACCGGACCTACTGGACCGACAGGCGCAACGGGTCCCACTGGACCTACCGGACCGACAGGCGCAACTGGTCC
>CALXHB010000024.1 GCA_944387995.1 uncultured Clostridia bacterium
CAGCATAATCCGGTAAACCTTGCCGTCCTGATAGACCCAGCCGCCCTGGCAGATGCCCTCTTTGGTGACAAAGTAGGTGCAGGGGGTGCTCACGGTGGAGCCGGAGCGGATTTCAGCCAGCCGCACCCTACGCAGACCGTATTCCGGCGTGGTGTCCCCGTCGTAGATCTCGTCCGGGGTGCGGAAGCCGATCTTTTTCCAGGCGTCGGCCAGGCCGATCTCCGCGTCGCCGGTGGCGCCGTTCTCTTCACAGACCAGTTCTCCGGTTTGCATATAGAAGAAGTAAGGGGTGTAGGCGTAAATATCCGCCATCGACGCCGAATAGCCGTAGGGGCTCGTCCGTTCGGGCAGGACAATGGCCACATTGCCGGATTTACCGATTCCGTCGAAAGCGTCGCGGTCCAGGGTGGTGACCGTCTCAGGAATGATAATCGAATCGACCACGCAGTCGTTGAAGGCATAGGCGCTGACAGCGGTGGTGCCGTAGCGGAGGGTGATGTTTTTGTCTCCGGTAACGTAGCTGTAAAGGGTCCTGCCGTCGATCGAGTAAAGACCGCCGTCGTAGGCGAGATACCGGGCATTGTTCATGCTCACGTCAAAAGCCTTGGAGGGCTTGATCTGGGTAAACTGGGTGTCTGCAAAGTCCCGGCCGAGGACGAGGGTCCCCACCTGCAGATGGGTGGTGCCCTGGGAGAATCCGGTCACCCCGTCTCCCAGCACTAGGGTGTCCACCGACCCGCCGGTGACATTGTAGGCGGTGGTGAGGTCCCCGGGAACTACGCCGGTCCCTTCAATGGTCAGCGTTTTGGTTTCGCTGTCCCATTCCCAGCTGAAGCCGTTTTCCAGCTTTCCGATTTGTGTTACTAGGGCGGCTGAAGCGGTGGTCTGCACCGCCGGAATCACTGCCGGCACCATCGTCATGCTCATTGAAGCCAGCAGCAGCGCCGAAACCAGAATCTTTGTCGTCTTTTTCATCATTATCACTCCTATACGTCAGAATTATAGATTGATAACGGGTTCTCCCCGATAGATCCGTTTATATTGAATACCCTTTATCTGCTGAAAAAGTTGCAGGTTATCAGACTTTTTTATGCAAACTGAAAACACGGCAAATTTTTATCCCAAAGGTTCGGAGAAAATGCAAGGCCATTTTTTCCTCTACATGTAATAACAGAAAAGAGGAGGAAAGTATAACAGAGTTGGAGAAGAATTCATATAAAATTCATATTTCCCAATGGCTTTCCGGCAGCGGAAAAGGCGTAAAAGTGTTTTGATCGGGGTTTAGTGAGATTGTATAGACTCGGTCACGAATCATAGAAAAAGCAATTTAATTCTTCCATTGACTCCTCCTTCCTCTTTTGTTACAATGAAATGAGTCGTTGAAGGAAACACAGTGCCCCGATTACCCGCTGGATAAGAGGGGTACTTTTCATTAGTTAGCTTTTGATAACCATATAGGAGATTAAGATGATGGGAATCGGCCGCAGGCGTTTTTCTCTGGGTAAACTCGTTATTCTTGCCGTTTTGGCGGTGCTGGCGGTGATGTCGGTGTTGATCTGCGTGGGAATAGGAACGGTTTCCTTTTCTCTTTCGGAGGTCTGGCGGGCGCTGTTTGTCGCCGACGATTCCACCGCCCGGCTGCTGATCTGGAATATCCGGTTTCCCCGGATTCTGGTGGGGGGATTGGTGGGGGTTTGCCTGTCCCTGTCGGGGTGTATTCTACAGGGGGTGATGCACAACACCATGGCTTCCCCCTCGACCATTGGGGTCACCAGCGGCGCCAGCTTTGTGGGGTACCTGGTGCTGGTGGCGTTTCCGTCCTTTTATTACCTGCTGCCGGTGGGGACGATTCTCGGTGCTTTTGTGACGACCATGCTGATTTACGGTCTCGCCTATCAAAAGGGTGTGAGCCCGGTTAAGATCATTCTTTCTGGCATGGCCGTTTCCGCCCTATTTGGCGCCTTCAACGATATCATCAAGACCCTGTTTTCCGAAGCCCTGGGCAATGCCTCGGGGTTTTTGGTGGGGGGACTAAACGGCGCCGGCTGGGACAAGTTCTGGATGCTGCTGCCTTTAACGGCGGTCGGGGTGCTGACCTGCGCGTTATTCCCCACCAAACTCAACATCCTGATGCTGGGGGATGAAACGGCCAACGCCCTGGGGCTCCGCACCGAGCGGTTCCGGTTTTTGCTGATTGTGGTTTCTTCGCTTTTATCGGGCGCGGCCATTGCGGCGGCGGGGCTGATTAGCTTTGTGGGGCTGATGGTGCCCCATATCGCCCGGCTGATGGTAGGAGCGGATTACAAATACCTTTTTCCAGCGTCGGCGCTGCTGGGCTTTACGCTGGTGACCGTCTGCGACACGGTGGGGCGGGTGATTATGCCCCCTGGAGAAATCCCGGTCAGCATCATCCTCGCGTTTATTGGCGCCCCCTTCTTCCTCTATCTCTTGCGGACCCGGCAGAAGGATTGAGGTGGCGGATATGTACTTCGGATTTCAGAATATCTCGATTAGCTATGGAAAAAAGGACGTCATCCAAAACCTCACCCTGGATTTCCCCCGGGGAGAGGTGGTCACCATCATTGGGCAGAACGGCTGCGGCAAGTCCAGCCTTTTAAAAACCGTCCCCAAGGCGGTGACCCCCAAAGGCGGGTTTGTGGTCTATGACAACCACAAACCCGCCCAAATTTATCGCCCAGAAGATTGCCTATCTCGCTCAGGTGCACCCCTCACCGCCCGATATTGACGTAAGGACGTTGGTCTCCTATGGACGGTACCCCTACACCAAGTTCGGCCGGGGGTTGACGGCGGTGGATGGGGAAGTGATCGACCGGGTTTTGCAGATGACGGGGCTGATGACGCTCCAGCACCAGGTTTTGTCCACCCTTTCCGGCGGTGAGCGGCAGCGGGCGTGGATTGCGATGACCATCTGCCAGGAGCCGGAAATCCTGATTCTGGACGAACCGACCACCTACCTGGATATCAGCTATCAGGTGGAGGTGCTGGAACTGATCCGGCGGCTCAACCGGGAGATGGGGATTACCATTATCATGGTGCTGCACGACCTAAACCTGGCGGCCCGCTATTCCGACCGGCTGTACGCCATCAAAGATGGGGGACTTTGTGCCAGCGGCCGTCCGGCAGAGGTGTTGACCCGGCAGAACCTCAAGGAAATTTTTCAGATCGACGCGGTGGTCTATCAGGATGAGATCAACCACTGCCCGTTTTTTATCCCGCTGCATGGGAAATTGGATTCGACCCGGTGAGCGGGAAGAATCTCGAAACGTTTATCCGTAAAAGGAAAGGAGCCAATCTGTGAAAAAGATCTTGCTAAACGCCCTTTGTCTGGCGGTCAGTCTGACCGTCCTGTCGGCCTGCGGGGGAGAGACCACTTCCCCATCCGCAGAGAGCGGGGTATCCGCTTCGACTGTGTCCTCCTCATCGTCGGCAGAGATAGACACCGAGGCCCGTCGGACCGAGCTAGAGGATGCATTTCTGGAAAAAGCAAATGAGGTGGTGGTGAACGAGGACTCGGTGACCTTTACCGACGCTTCCTCCGACACTCCCATCACCATCGCGAAAAATCCCCAGAAGGTGGTCTCTCTACGCCAGCTTCACGACCCTTTGGTATGAGGCGGGGGGAGAGGTGATCGGCTGCATCGGCGCCGACACCTCCAGCGAGCTTTATGAAGAGTACATCGGACGGGACATTACGGGGGACGAAGGAATGACGGTGGTTTCCACCTCTTCGGCCGCGAAAAACTGGGACGTCGAGAGCATCATCGCCCTGCAGCCTGACCTGATTATCTGTTCCACCGCCATGAGCGGTTATTCCACCATGCAATCCCCCGCGGCGGCGGCGGATATTCCGGTAATTGCGGTCAGCTACGAGGACTTTTCCGACTACCTGAAATGGTTTAAGGTTTTCTGCAACCTGAATGACCAGCCGGAGCTGTGGGACAGCATTGCGATGAAATCGCTCCATGATGTGGTCGATGTGCTGCTGGAGTGCCCGATTGAGGATAATCCCCCCACCGTCTTCAGCATGTTTGCCGGTTCGGAATCCCTCCAGGCAAATACCGACAAGACCGTCATCGGCGGGATGCTCACCGCGATGCACGCCCGGAATATCGTCGACAACGAGGAGAACATCACCGGGGCTGAACGGCTGGATATCAACCTGGAAGCCGTCTTCGCCGAGAATCCCGACATCATTCTGGTGCAGTGCCATGCGGGGATGGATGAGGGCCGGCAAATGGTCGAGGCAACCTATGGGGATAACCCGGTCTGGCAGTCCCTTCAGGCGGTCAAGGACGGAAAGGTGTACTACCTGGAAAAAGAACTGTTCCACAATAAACCCAACAGCCGCTTTGCAGAAGCCTATCAGAAACTGGCGGCTATCCTTTATCCAAATACTGTTTTCTCTTTCCAGACCGAGTGAAGAGGGACAGCGGTTGTCCATTTGATCTTGATACAGCAAAAGGCGGTAAATTCTCCGGAATTTACCGCCTTTTTGGTGTACGTGGCAAATCTTTCGCCGTTTTCCGATTATGATGGGTCTTTGCCGGTGGCCAACTGCCGCAGCAGATCGAGAGCCTTTTTCTGACCGGCGGGGGAGAGCCCAGAAAATAGGGCCAAAACTTTCGCCTGTACACCCGGTTCCTCCTCCAATAGACAGCTGAGGGGAACTTGCAGCACCGCCGCCAGCCGCCGGAGGGTGTCCAGCGGGGGCATGTGGACGTCGTTTTCGTAGTTGGAAATGGTGGAAGGGGAGACGCAGAGCAGCCGGGAGAGGTCTTTCTGTTTCAGTCCCCGGGCTTTGCGCCATTTCTTGATCTGTTGACCAAAGGTCATGTTGGGTCATCCTTCTCTCTGGGAAGTTTCGGAACATATCCAATTATAAAAACGGAAAAAGGAAGAGAATGTAAACGGGGTGGACGCAAATTTACAGAAAATTCATATTCCGGCCGCAGCAAATCGTTGGTCAATGGGATGCGCATTTATGCGCATTTGCCAAAATAACGAGCAGAATCGAAAATCTATTGCAAATTCTGTCTGGTTTGCCGTATAATGAAAACAGCTGGAGAAAAATGTCTCCTGTTTATGGAATGTGTATAAAGGAAAGGAGCGGTATTATGCAAATCCGCAATATGCGAACCAATCACCTGGAAAACCCGCTGGGTTTTGAAACCGATCTGCTGACCCTCTCTTGGGTGGCTGAGTCGGAGGGAGCAAAAAAGACCGGCGCCCGGGTAGAGATTGCCACCGACCCCGATTTTTGTGATACGCTGTATGATTCCGGGATGCGGCCTGATGTGGATGGCGTCGCGTTCCATCCGGAAATCTCCCTTTCTCCCCGGACCCGGTATTACTGGCGGGTGACCGAGGCTGCGGAAAACGGCGACACCGGCTGTTCCGAAACCGCCTGGTTCGAGACCGGCAAGCGGGATGAGCTTTGGACGGCTAAATGGATTGCGGCTCCCTTTGATAAGGAGATTTCTCCTCTGATTAAGGGTGTTTTCTCCGGAGAAGGCGTCGTGAAAGCCCGGGCGTATGTCTGTGGGCTCGGCAGCTACGAGCTGTATATGAACGGGATTAAGGTCACCGACGAGCTGCTGGCTCCCGGCCACCACAGCTATGACTTCTGGCTGCAGGCGGCCACCTACGACCTGACCCCCTATCTGGAAAAGGAAAATGCCCTGGGGGCGATGCTCTCGGCGGCCTGGTATAAGGGCCGGTTCGGGTTTGACGGCGGATTCTCCAACATTTACGGTGACCAGATGCGGATGATCTGCGAGATTCATCTGACAATGGAAGACGGCAGCGAGAAGGTTATCTCCTCGGACGAGAACTGGCTTTGCAAGCCCTCTCCGGTTACCAAGTCCTCGATCTATTACGGCGAAGATTACGATAGCCGTCTTTACGACCCCGATTGGTCCAAGGCTTCCGACACCGACGGCTGGGCAAAGGCGGAAGTGGTCGAAAACGATCTCGGCCAGCTGCACGACCGGTACAGCCCCGTCGTCAAGGTTCACGAGACCTTTAAGCCGGTGGAACTGATCCACACCCCGAAGGACGAGTATCTGTTGGACTTTGGCCAGAATATGGCCGGCTGGGTGGAATTTGACCTGCCTGCCCTGCCGGAGGGGACCAAGGTGCAGCTCTCTTACAGCGAGGTGATGCAGGACGGCTGCTTCTATCGGGACAACCTCCGGTCGGCCGAATGCCAGTACAGCTACATCTCCGACGGTAAGCCCGCCCATGTCCGTCCCCACGACACCTTCTACGGCTTCCGGTTTGTCAAGGTGGAGGGAATTGTTCCCCAGCCGGAGCTTTTCACCGCCTGCGCGATCTACTCCGACCTGACCGAGACCGGCCGCATCGAGACCAGCAACCCTCTCTTAAATCGGCTGTTCCAGAACGCCATGTGGGGTCAGAAGTCCAACTTTCTGGATGTCCCCACCGACTGCCCCCAGCGGGACGAGCGGATGGGCTGGACCGGCGACGCCCAGATCTTCTGCGGAACCGCCAGCTTCAATATGTACACCCCGGCCTTCTACGCCAAATATATGGAAGACCTGATGAAGGAACAGAAACCGCTGGACGGCGGAATTCCCTTTGTCATCCCGGTTATTAAACCCAAGGACGGCGCCGGTATGCTCGGCCAGCATTCCTCCACCGCCTGGGGAGACGTTGCCTGCGTTCTGCCCTGGACCCTCTATCAGTATTACGGCGATAAAGAGATGCTCCGCCGCCATTATCCCGCTATGAAGGGCTGGGTACACTATATGTACACCCAGGACGAAAAGGACGGCGGCAAACGGCTGTGGCAGACTGGGTTCCACTTTGCCGACTGGCTGGCGCTGGATAACTATAAAGAGCCCCAGTCCCCGGTGGGCGCCACCGACAGCTATTACATCGCCTCTGCCTACTACTATTACTCCACCACCCTGACCGCCAAGGCTGCCCGGGTGCTGGGCGAAGAGGCCGACGCCGAAAAGTACGAAAAGCTCGCTTCCGAAATCAAGGCTGCGATCCAGAAGGAATACTTCACCGAGACCGGACGCTGCGCCATCGACACCCAGACCGCCCGGGTTGTGGCCCTCTACTTTGGGCTGCTGCCGGAAGAGATGGAAGACCGCCAGGTGAAAGACCTCCAAAACCTGCTGCGGCAGAAACTGGACTTCCAGGCCCTCCAGCGGGGAGAAAAGGAGCCCTATCCGCCGAAAGTCAGCCTGACCACCGGCTTTGTGGGCACCCCTTATCTCTGCCCCGCCCTGTCCAGCCACGGCGACCTGATGGACGCCTACTCCCTCCTTTTAAAGACTGATTACCCCAGCTGGCTCTATGAGGTCACGATGGGGGCTACCACCGTTTGGGAACGTTGGAACTCGATCAACCCCGACGGACATATCAGCTCCACCGGTATGAACTCCTTAAACCACTACGCCTACGGCTCGATTGTCGAGTGGATGTACCGGTATATGTGCGGCCTCAACCAGACCGCTCCGGGCTTTAAGAAGGTTCGGTTCCAGCCCTGCCCCGACCCCGAAAACCGTCTCCAGTGGGTCAAGATGGACTTTGACTCGGCATCCGGCCGGTATAGCTGCGGCTGGGAAAAGACCGAGAGCGGGTATACCTATACCCTGACCGTCCCCTTTGACTGTGAAGCGGAAGTTATTCTCCCCGGCGGCAAGACCGAAACGGTCGGCGCTGGAAGTTATACCTTTACCGAGTAAATCTCCTTTTCTCCAATAGCAAGGCCCTGTCCGGATTCCTTTCCGGGCAGGGCCTTTAGCCTTTTCTAAGTTCTCCTTTATTTTATACAGCCTGTTTACCGGAGCGGATGAAGGCCACGATTTTTTCCGCCGATTCCTCCGGTGTGATATTGTCCACCGGGATTTTGACGGTCGGCAGGGCATCGTAGAGGGGCAGCCGCGCAATACTTCGGGCAATGTCCCCTTCGGTCCGCAGTCCCTTTTCGATGTCCTGACGAATGTGGGTTTCCAGCGTTTCGGGGGTGCAGAGAAGAGAAAACTGCCACAGCTCTACCCCACTGAGCGTTTCCGAACCAATCCGCCGGAGCAGTTCCTCGGCGATTTCTTTATGGTCCATTACCCAACAGAACAGAACGTTTTCGCAGGCACTGGAATGGAGAAACTGCCGCAATAAGAAGGCAATATTCTCCTGGACCATCTCTTTGGTTTCTTCGTTTACGGTGAAGGGCTTTATGTCCCAGCACCAGTCCCCGTCCAGCATCGCCGCAGGTTGGAGAATCTTTTGCAGCGCCCGGGTGACGGTGGTTTTGCCGGAACCCATTGTTCCGCTTATCAAAATTAGCCGTTTCATATTCTTCTCCTTTGCTTGTATGATATAGAAAATGGGGACATCAATACATGAGTTAGCAGTCTTTCCAATTGTTGCCCCGAGCGTCCAGGTCGGTAGGAAGACTGTTCGCTTGTCGAACAGTCCGGCGGCATCGGGGCGGGGTACCCAAGCGGCGTCGAACAAGAAAATTTCGCCAGCCTTTTTAAAGGCTGAAAAAAGCGGCAGGTTTAAAACCCACCGCTTGAGCGTTTATTCCATGTTATTCAGTTTCTGCTTGAAAATTCTTCTCAGGAAGAAGAGACTAACAATCAGGGACATCAGTTCCGCCAGAGGGAAGGAGATCCAAACCAGCTCGATCTGGCCGGTCAGGCTCATCAGCCAGGCCACCGGAATCAGAACAACCAGCTGACGCATAACCGAAACGATCAGACTGTAAACGCCGTTGCCCAGCGCCTGGAAGACCGCACCAGAGCAGATGCAGATGCCGCAGATGAAGAAGTTGAGGCCCATCGTCCGCAGAGCGGGAATACCAATCGCCATCATATTTTCCGACGCGTCAAACATCTGGAGCAACATTCCAGGGAAGAAGAGGAAGACCAGGGTGATGATCGTCAGGAAGATCTGCATGCTGATCATCGCCAGCTTAATGGTCTTCAAAATCCGTTCCTTTTTGCGGGCACCGTAGTTGTAAGCAATAATCGGGATGGTGGCGTTGTTCATACCGATAACCGGCATGATTGCAAAGCTCTGCAGTTTGAAGTATACGCCAAAGACCGCCGTTGCAGTAGAGGTAAAGCCCATCAGAATCATGTTCATCGCCAGGTTCATAATAGAACCGACCGACTGCATCGCAATTGACGGCAGACCAACGCGGTAGATCTCCCAGGTGATCTTTCCATCCAGACGGTATTTTTTCAGGTTGATGGTCAGCGTCTTATTGTACTTGAGATTTAAGAAGAGACCGAGGCAGCAGGCGACGATCTGACCAATGACGGTCGCCAGGGCAGCACCTGCCGCTTCCATCCGCGGAAAACCAAAATAACCAAAAATCATGATCGGGTCCAGGATAATGTTCAGGACGGCACCGGTGATCTGGCTGATCATCGAAAGGTGAGCCTGTCCGGTCGACTGTAACAGCCGTTCGAACATGATCTGACCAAAGCACCCAAAAGAGAGGATGCAGCAGATGCGGGTGTAGGCCGCGCCGGCAGAGATAATCGCTTCATCGGAGGTCTGCAGCCGGAAGAAAGGCTCGGCACCAAAAATACCGAAAACCAAGAAAATCAGCATCATCAAAAATGCAAGCACAATGCCCGCATTTGCCGCACGATTGGCCCGGTCATAGTTTTTCTCACCCAGGCTGCGGGAAAGCAGAGAGTTGACACCAACTGCCATACCGCTGACCGCTGCAATCATAAAGTTCTGCACCGGGAACGCCATCGAGACAGCTGTCAGGGCCGCCTCACTAACACGTGAGATAAATAGACTGTCTACAATGTTATAAAGGGCCTGCATCAACATCGACAAGACCATTGGAAGACCCATCGAGATGAGCAGCTTGCCTATCGGCATGACACCCATTTTGTTTTGTTCAATTGCGGTTTCCGCCGCAGTATTTTCTGCCATTGAGTCAATCATCCTTTCTGCAAACGGTAACAAATTGTCATGATAACCTGCACATATTATATAGCGTTCTATACATCTCGTCAATGGGTTTTATCGAACTTTTCCGAAGTTTGTCGGGTTTAATTGTTTTGTGGAAAAAATGTGACCAAATTCTGTCGGTGATGACAGGTCTTCTATAAATTGGTAAAAAGGACCGCCAAAAATAAGAAATCCTTCCTTATATATAAAAGGACACCCTGAAAAAATCTTTAGGCTACAATAGATAAAAAAGAAGGATAGATCAAAAAGAATAAAAAAGTAGGTTAATTTAACAGGAAATCAAGCAAAGAGACAAATCCCAATTTTCTTGTTGACATTTTTTCCCAGCTGTGCTACAATAGCAAAGTCGCCGCGAGAGACGAACTCCTCCGGAGACAACAACAGACCATAAATTTCCAGCAATCATGGGACTTTGGAACTCTTTCGGAAGATTGAGAGCGCGGAACGCTCCTGAAAATCCTCCAAAAGAAATTTCAAAAAACCTCTTGACAAATGGAAAAAGATGTGGTAGAATAAATAAGCTGTCAGCAAGACAGCAACGCAAACCGGTCTCCGGTAGCGTAAATGAGGAACTTGAAAATTAAACAATATCGAATGTGCGAAACGAA
>CALXHB010000025.1 GCA_944387995.1 uncultured Clostridia bacterium
TTAACCCCTTCCCAGGGTGCGGGCGGGGTAGGCTGCTGAAAGCGCTTGGCATCGGCGTACTTGATGCCGTAGAAGGTGTAGGTACCGTCTAAGATAAAGCCGCGGAGCTTCCCGGCTTTGGTCTGAACAATCGGTTCAGTGGTGGTGCAAACAAAATTTTTAGCCATGAGACCTTCTCCTCTTGTAGTCAAATTAGGGCTGTGCCCACAGAAATGTAACTTTCTGCTATTATTATAAAGAATCCAGCGGACAATTACAAGTGCTATTTTGCACACCTGTTATATTTTATTTTTGTATATATTGCTCATTCTGTATACTGTATCTTCTATCAATTAGGTTTATCGTTATAGATAAAACGTCTCGTTCAGCCGTGCCAGGCTGCTGCAAAAAGGCCCATTCAGTCAATAGAAAAAGCCGCCCGAAGGGTTTATCCCCCAGGCGGCTATATTATGTGTTATGCCTTTACTTCCTTTTTGACCTCTTCCATCGAAATTCCCTCTTTCCGGGCGATGTGGGCAAGGTCTTCAAACTCCGGTTTAACCCGGCTGATGCCGTAACCGGCGGACACCTTCACCCTTACATCCCCCCAGGGGGTCTTGGCCGTATCCTCCCGGCGGGTGAGGGTGTAGCGGTCATAAACCGCCTTGCGGATGCCGATGGTAGTGGTGTGCTGGAAGATCAACCGGGCGAATTTCTCGGCGTCCTCCTCCTTGCAGAGGCAGTGGAGCAGCACCCCCGGCCGGTTTTTCTTCATCTGCACCGGAGAATAGAAGACCTCCAGCGCCCCGGCGTCCAGCAGGGTTTCCATCGCAAACCCCAGCCCTTCGCCGGTCATATCGTCGAGGTTGCAGTTTAACTCGACCACCCGGTCGCCCTGGTCCTCCGTCTCCCCGAGGAAGGCCCGGACACAGTTGGCGGCGGGGAATACCTTCTGGCCGATGCCGTATCCGACCTTTTCAGTGGCCATCACCGGCATCGGGCCGAACTTGTGGACAAAGTGCTTAAGCAGGGCAGCGCCGGTGGGAGTGCAGAGCTCTCCCTGAATCTCGCCGCTCCAGCTGGGAACCCCCTGCAGCAGGTAAGCAGTGGCGGGAGCCGGGACCGGCAGAACCCCGTGGGCGCACCGGACAAAACCGCTTCCCACATGGACGGGGGAGGCGAGCACCTGGTCGGGATGAATCATATCCATCAGCAGGCAGACGCCGACGATGTCAGCCACCGCGTCCATGTTGCCCACCTCGTGAAAATGGATTTCCTCGACGGAGCAGTTGTGAGCATGGCTTTCCGCTTCGGCGATCAGCTGATAAACCGCCATCGCGTCCGCCTTGACCCCGTCCGGCAGGTCCAGATGGGAGACAATCTCCCGAATATCCGCCATACTGGTGTGATGGTGGGGATGGGTGTGGTCATGGTCATGGCCGTGGACATGCTCATGCATCGGGCCGTGGTCATGGTCGTGATGGTGGTCATGCTCCGGGCCGTGGTCATGGTCGTGATGATGGTCATGCTCCGGATCGTGATCGTGGTCGTGATGGTGGTCATGCTCCGGATCGTGGTCATGGTCGTGATGATGGTCATGCTCCGGACCGTGGTCATGGTCGTGATGGTGATGATGCTCCGGGCCGTGGTCGTGGTCGTGATGATGCTCATGCTCCCCATCAAACGAGACGTCCTCCACCTGTTCCTCTTCCCCGTTCACCGTCACCTTCATATGGGTGCCGGTGATGCCGCAGGTCTGTGCGGTTTCCCGGACCAGCTGAACCCCGGGAATCCCAAGGCGGTTCATTTTATCCACAAACTGGCCGGCGTCCACCAGCTCCGACAAAGCTGCCATCAGCATGTCCCCGGCAGCGCCCATTTTGCATTCCAGAAAAAGTGTTTTCATCTGTCATTTACCTCCCTGATGTCCCGTTCTATGGTTAATCCGGCTGGCGAGGAATCCCGCGCCAAAGCCGTTGTCAATGTTGACCACGCTCACCCCGCTGGCGCAGCTGTTGAGCATGCTGAGCAGCGCCGAAAGCCCCCCGAAGTTGGCCCCGTACCCCACCGAAGTGGGAACGCCGATCACCGGGCAGTCCACTAAGCCCCCGATGACGCTGGCCAGTGCCCCTTCCATGCCGGCCACGGCGATGACGACGTTAGCCTGCATCAGAATGTCCAGCTTGCTGAGCAGCCGCTGCAGCCCTGCGACCCCGACATCGTACAGCCGCACCACCCGGTTGCCCATTGCCTCGGCCGTCAGGGCCGCTTCCTCACAGACCGGCTGGTCGGAGGTCCCTCCGGATGCCACGACGATAAACCCGTCGGTATTGACCTGAAAGTTCTTGCGGACAATCCCGATTTTGGAAAGCGGATCGTACCAGAGGTCGGGGTTTTTGGCCCGGACAGTTTCCTCCGCTTCCGGATGCATCCGGGTAATCAGGATGTTCTCCCCGCCGTGGGCCGCCATAGCCGCCGCGATTTCGGCGATCTGCTGGGGCGTTTTAGAGGCCCCGTAAATCACCTCGGCGCTGCCCTGCCGGAGGGCGCGGTGGTGGTCAATCTTTGCAAATCCCATATCCTCAAAAGGTTCCAGTTTCAGCTGCAAAGCCGCTTCGTCCGGGGTCAGTTCCCCCGAGCGTACCTTTTCGAGAATCTCTTTTGTGTGCATCTTTCCCGCTCCTTTCTCACTCCCGGACCTGCCGCAGAGTCATATCCAGCAGTACCAGGTCAAAATAGGGCTTCAGGGTCGACAGGATCTTGCCCCGCTGCTCCTCATCCGGCCAATCGGCTTTTAACAGCTGCACCCGGGCCGCCCCGTGGAAGACCCGCACCCGAAAATCCTTGTACCCCAGCTGGAAGAGGGCGTCCTCCGCCTTTTCCACCTTCTGCAATGTCCCGGCGTCCAGCGGCGTGCCGGTGGGAACCCGGGTGGCGAGACAGGCATAACTGGGCTTGTCCCAGGTAAAGAGCCCCATCCGATGGGACTCTGTCCGGATGTCCGCCTTGGTAAATCCCGCCAGCCGCAGAGGAGATTCCGCCCCCAATTCCCGCAGCGCCTGCATCCCGGGGCGATCGTCTTCCGGGTCGGAGGCGTTGGTTCCGTCAATCAGCGTCGCCCCTAAGGCATCCGCCTTTTCTCGCAGGAGGGAGAAGAGCATCCGCTTGCAGTAATAGCAGCGCCGGGGCCCGTTGGCCACAATATCCTCATCTGTCAGGGGTGAAGCGGTAACCCGCTCTGGTTTGACCCCCAAAGAACCGGCCAGCTTCTCAGCGTCCCGCCACTCAAAGGCCGGCTGAAAAGGGGTTTGAATAAACACCGGCACCGCTTCGGCGTCGCATGCTCTCGCCGCCGCCAGCAAAAAAGCGGAGTCCACCCCGCCGGAAAACCCCAGCAGCACTTTGGGATGTTCAGCGAAATATGCCCGCAGCCGCTCCCATTTTTCCTCCATATCCATATCCTCCCAAAAAAGAATGCCGCGAAAACGCCAGCCGTCCTTCGGGACAGCTTGGCGCCTTCGTGGCGGCATTGACAAAATGTTTCAACAATAAATCGGGCCAAATGCCCTCCCGCCTTCAGACGAGAATTGGATGACCGCCGGCTGATCTTCCCAGCCAGCGTTATGTACACAGTATATCACTTGGAGCAAACTCTAAGTCAAGAGGCAAAACCCAAATTTTCATTCAGGAAACATCAATCCCCAGGACCGGCGTTGGTGGCGCTCTCCCCGGAATAGTTTCCGGTGGGAGAATCCGGCGATACTGTGCTGGAGGGGCCGGAGCTGCTGCCCCCAGGGCCCTCATTGGTGGCGCTTTCACCGGTATGATCACCGGTGGGGGCGTCAATCTCACTGCTGGGACTTCCGGGGGTACCAGACGAAGAACCACCAGTGGGGTCGGTATTTCCATCGTCGGTGTCGTAGTTACCGCTGATCTCAGGGCCAGAACCGCCAGAGGGCGTCGAAGTCGTAGAAGAAGAGGTCGACGAGGACGACGAAGAGGAGGAAGACGAACCGGAAGATGTAGAAGTGGACGGCGTCCAGGAAGAACCGCCGGAAGAACCGGACGAACTACCCGATCCCCCCGTTGACCCGGTAGAACCGGAATTGCTCCAGGAAGAGCCTCCGCTATTGGAGGTGGAGGTGGACGGCCGGTAGGTATAGGTGCTGCTGCTGGAAGAACCGCTGGAAGAGCCGCCGGTGGTCGTCGAAGACTCTAGGGTATCGCTCCAGTCGGTCGATTCAAAGAGTTCGTCCAGGGGGTTATCCTCCTCTTCGGAAGAAAGAGCACTGCTCTCCAGTTCGCTGGTGTCGGAGGATTCCATGGAAGGCTCCCCGCTGGTATTGCTGACGGTCGAAATACGGCCGGTGCCGTCGATGTCTGCCAGAGCCATCGCCACCACCCGGCTGCCTAAAAACAGGGCGACAAAGACGCCGATCACCTGTACCCAATAGTTGCGCAGAAAGAATTTCATCCTTGCGTCCACCTTTCATCCGTTACACTCAAGCCCGGACCGTCGCCCGGTGCCAAATAAGCCGAATTTCCCGCTCCGGTTTCCTGGGGAATCTCCCGGTAACCGGCAACGTCCGAGACCCAGAGGCCCGCCGCTATGACCACCGCCATTGCCGCCGCCACGAGGGCCAATTTAAGAACCCACATGCCAATCGAATCCCCTTTCCAGGGGAATACCACCCGCCACAGCCGCTTCCACAAAGGGCAGGCGTACTTTCGCAGGCCGGTGGCGGAAAACCGCAGAGAAACCGCCGACGGTTCCTCTTCCAGCAGACCGATCAGCAGGTTCACCGCCTGCTGGGCCGCCGATTCTGCCGCTTCCCGCCGGGCCGTCCGGTCAGACAGATCTCCCGGACAGTCCAGCTGCTGAACCGCCGCCTTCCGTCCGTCGGAAACCGCAATAAAAATTGCCGCCACATCGGTGCCGCCGTCCTCCCGGGGATCACCAGTCAGCGGTACCGGCAGCAGCGCCGGAGCGGTGATAAACACGCCCCAGTTGCTGCCAGCCTGGTCCCGCACCGCCAAAGCTCCGGCTGCCGCCCCTTCTTTAGAGGTGCGGCCATACCGGCGGAGCAGCTTTCCCGGCGGGCTTAACAGCCGCGATCCAGCGGATTTAATCTTTAAAAACCCCTCTCCCGCGACAGCCTGGGCAAACAGAGTACCGCCCGAAAGGGATGCCGATTCGTAAAAGGAAACGGTCTGTTTCCGGCGGACAAGCAGCTGATCTGCCTGCCGCAGCTTTTCGATCAATGCCTCTTCCATTATCCGGTAATCGGCTTAAGTTCGGTTCCTTCCACCGCCCGGTCGATCAGCGGCCCGTAATCAAACATTGCCTCCGCCTTTTCCAGGGCAGAAAGTTTGGGATGGGTCGCCGGATGGCGAGGGGTAAAGACGGTGCAGCAGTCCTCATAGGGGAGGATAGAGGTTTCAAAGGTCCCGATCTCCCGGGAGATTTTGATGATCTCCCCCTTGTCCATGCCGATCAGCGGCCGCAGAACCACCAGCGGCGTTGCGCTGTCGGTGCAGTGGAGGGCTTCCAGCGTCTGGGAAGCCACCTGAGCCAGGCTCTCGCCGGTAATCAGCGCCTCAATTTCCTTCTGCTGGGCCAGACGGGTCGCCACCCGCATCATCATCCGCCGCATCATGACGGTAAAGAGTTCCTCGGGGCAGTGGGCCTTCAGTGCCTCCTGCATCTCGGTAAAGGGGACGCAGTAGAACTGAATCCGGCCGGTATAGGGGGTCAGTTTTTCGCACAAAGTCTCCACCTTTTCCAACGCCCGCTCACTGGTGTACGGAGGGCTCTGGAAATGGACCGCCGACAGGGAAAGCCCACGCTTAGCCATCATATAAGCCGCTACCGGGGAATCAATGCCGCCGGAAATGAGAATCATCGCCTCGCCGGAGGAGGAAACTGGCATACCACCGGCGCCGGGAATGCTGCCGGCGTGGATATACGCGCCCTTGTCCCGGATTTCCACCATGACGGTGATGTCGGGGTTGTGGACATCCACCTTCAACCGATGGAACCGGCTGAGGATTTTGCCGCCCACCTGGGCCGCAATCTCGGGGGACTTTAAGGGAAATTGCTTGTCCGAGCGCTTGGCTTCTACCTTAAAGGTCTTGGCGTCGAACAGAGCGTTTTCAATATAATCGCAGACGTGTTCCAGGATGTCCTCCATATCCTTCTGGAGGACAATGGCCCGGGAGATGGAGGCAATGCCGAACACATGGCGCAGCGCTTCGATGGCCCCGTCAAAGTCGTAAAATTCGCTGTCCTCGGGGTCGATATAGATGGTCGACTGCATACAGCTGATCTTGACCTTGCCAAAATCCCGGAGCCGCCATTTGATGTTGCGCATTAGCACCTCTTCAAACCGCCGCCGGTTGAGGCCCTTCAAGGCGATTTCGCCGTTTTTTGCGAGGATAATTTCTTTCATGTACCTTTGCCTTTCTATATCTGCCGGCATCTCAAAGGAAAGCCGGATTTTGTTATATGAACCGTTTACCCGTTCACCACGGCTCCCAGCCGGTCGGTGACTTCTTTTAACGCCTGCGCAAACGCTTCGATCTCCTCCCCGGTGGTCTCCCGGGAGAAGCTCACCCGCAGAGCCGAACGAATCCGTTCATCCGGCAGGTGGAAGGCTTTCAGCACCCCGCTGAGCGCCCCCTTGGAACAGGCCGAGCCGGAGGAAACATAAACGCTCTTTTCCTCCAGGGCGTGAAGCATCACTTCGGAAGGGATACCGGGCACCGACAGGTTGATAATATGGGGACAGCCGTTTTCCGGCGAGTTGATGACAACCCCCGGGATCTCCTTCACCAGCGAACGGACCTGGTTCTGCCGTTCCCGGTAGTTGCGCATAATTTCCGACTGATGCGCTTTAATCATAGTCAGCGCCGCGCCAAGCCCTGCAATCGCCGGAACCGCTTCGGTGCCCGGACGGATGGCCTTTTCCTGCCCGCCGCCGTACTCCACCGGCAGAATCCGCAGCCCTTTGCGAATATACAACCCGCCGATGCCTTTGGGAGCGTACAGTTTATGCCCCGAGAAGGAGAAAAGGTCAACCCCCAGCCGTTCAGGATGGAAGGGAAGTTTGGTGAACCCCTGGACCCCGTCGATGTGAATCAAAAGGTCCGGGAACCGCTTTTTCAGGGCCGGAACCACCTTTTCATAAGGGAGAATGGTGCCCAGCTCATTATTGACCATCATAAAGGTCAGCAGCACGGTGTCGGCGTCCACCGCCTCTAAAAAGTCTTCGGGATCAAACTGTCCGTTTGCCCGGGGTGCCACCCGTTTGACGGTGTAACCGCTCTTTTCCAGCATCGAAACCGTTTCCCCCACCGAAGGGTGTTCAACCGTGGTGGTGACGATGGTTTTGCCCATCCGGGCCCTGGCGCGGACCGCTCCCTGAATCGCGATGTTGTTGGAATCGGTGGCCCCGCCAGTCAGATAGATACAGCCATAATCACACCCCAGCAGCGCCGCAGCAGCCTTTCGCGTCCCGGTCAGAATCCGTTCCGCCCTCAATCCCATCCGGTGGAGGGAAGAGGGGTTACCGTAATCCTCTACCATCGCCTTCATTGCCGCTTCCGCCGCTTCCGGACAGACCTTTGTCGTCGCACAGTTATCCAGATAGATCTCCAAAAACCCTTTCCCCTTTTTCAGAATCAGTCAACTGGGGATACAAACCCAGTATTAAAGTCATTATACAACATTTCTCCCGGCTTTTCCATAGGTTTTGCAAAATAACCGTCCCTTTCCAAAATTTTTTTCTCGATTGGCAGGGAAAATCCAAAAAAAGGGGTTGACATTCGGCTTTTCCGGTGATATAATAACTATCGTTGCAGCGCGAGAGCGCGAAAATAATATGGAGAAGTCGCCTAGCTTGGTTTATGGCGCACGACTGGAACTCGTGTATGGGTTAATAGCTCATCGAGGGTTCGAATCCCTCCTTCTCCGCCACAAAAAGAGGTATTACGCTTTGACGTAGTACCTCTTTTTTCGTTCATGCCTCTTTTGAGGGATTCGAACGGGCGCGGTACTGAATGACAGCCCGGTGGGCTGTCAGAGCCGCGGCCTGGCCCGCCCGCTGGCGGGGCGAATCCCTCCTTCTCCGCCACAAAAAGAGGTATTACGTTCTTACGTAGTACCTCTTTTTTCGTTGCTACCTTCTTTAAAGGAGACACCCTATGCTCAACCATCAAGGCACCCGAACGCTGGAAACCCGGCGGCTGATTCTCCGCCGCTTTGTCCCCGGCGACCTCCACCAGATCTACCAAAACTGCTGGAGCGATTACGAAGTTTGGAAATGGACCAGCTATGCCCCGATGCAGACCGAACAGGCGGTCATCACGTCGGCGGAAATGTTCACCGACCGGTGGCTGAACGCCTACGAAAGACCCAACCGGTACAGCTGGGCCATCACCTTAAAGGACACCGGAGAAGTCATCGGCCGTTTTTTCGGCATGCATCCGGACGACCGGGTGGGACAAGTGGAACTGGCCTACGAACTGGGGAGAAACTGGTGGAACCAGGGCCTAATGACCGAAGCTGTCCAGGCGGTCATCGACTATTTCTTTACCGTAGTTGGTTTTAACCGCATTTACGCCTTCCATGCCCCAGAAAACCCCGCCTCCGGCGGGGTGATGCAGAAATGCGGCATGACCCGGGAAGGAACCCTTCGCCAGGCGGAAAGATGCAATTACGGCATCGTCGACGCGGTGGTGTACAGCATATTGTCCAGCGAATACCGGCGGCTCTCTCCAATCTCCCCTGAAAACGACCCCGTCAACGATTGAAAGGACGTGATTTCCTTGACGTCTCAGGACAACCCCTTCACCCTTTCCCTTAGGCTGCGTATCTTTAAAGGAGAACTGGTCTTCGGGCCGGGAATCGCGGAGCTGATGGAGAATATCCAAAAAACCGGTTCCCTCTCGGCCGCCTGCAAACAGATGGGCATGGCCTACTCCAAAGGCTGGAAGATCATCCGCCGGGCCGAGGACGCTTTAAACTATCCGCTGATCGAAGGGGTCCGGGGCGGACCTGGCGGCGGAAACACCTCCCTGACAGCAAAAGGAGCGGATTTCCTCGCCCGTTACCGGGAGATGGAATCCGCCCTCTGTGCCGACGCGGACAAGCTGTTTGCCCGTTATTTTCCGGAATCAAAAGAGAATAACCCCTAAACACCGAAATTACTCCATTTCGAGATCATCCTCTTCCGCGTCTTCAATCCGAATTTTAACCGTCTCGGTGGTGGCCTTTTTCTCCGGCGGCGGGGATTCCTCCAGCTGCTCCTGTTCCTTTAAAAACGCCGGGGGAACATAGATAAACCCTTCGTCATCCTTATCGTCCTTCTCATCCCGCAGTTCCTTGGTGAAGCAGATAATCCGGCTGGCCTCCGAAAATCCCACCCCCAGGTGGAAATCGTAGCTTTCGATGTTGTCCACCGCGCAGTCGCTGGCAAATTCGGTGCAGCCCCTAGCTTTGGCCCAGTTTTCACAGCAGCGCAACAGGCTTCCGGCGATCCCTTTCCGCCGGTAATCAGGCAGTACATAAATGCCCTCCAGGTAGCCTACCGGGCCTCCCGACGTTCCCTCTACATACTCTCTCCGGATGGAACATTCCGCCACTCCCGCCGGCCGTCGATTATAGTAAGCTAGATAGACGGCGACGCCGTCTTTTTCGATGGCCTCGGCAATTTCTTCCCGCAGTTCTTCGTATACATGTTCCGGCCAAAGCCGCATAAAAAATTCAGTCGTAAGGTCAATGTCGGCTTCTCCGGCCTGGCGGATTGACAGCATAATCTTCTTCCCCTTTCTCCGCCTTCAAGCGGTCCACTTTTTTTATAATCAGGATACCATAAGAGGGCGAGAAATGCAAGAAGAGAGGGTAAATTTGCAGGAAAAGCAAAAAGTTCCGTCAAAAAAAGCATAAAAGTCTTACCTGCTATTCAATCTTTTTTAAAATACGTCGTGCGTTTTGCACGGCGTATTTTTTTGCAGTTTTCTGCGAAAAAATAGCGGAAATCTGCGCTATTTGGGAAATGCTATTGACGGATGTTTGGAAAGTTGTTATATTCTGAGTAAAGACTTATCAAAAGTTTTATCTGAATTTTTATTTGAGTTGACTGCCTGACAGCAGATCAAGGAGGTATTCCCCATGTACGAAATCACCGAACAATCCACCCTTCGGGAAATCCGCAAAATCCCGGAATTCCAGGACTTTGCCCCCTTTATCATGTTCAACAATCAGGCGCCGGGGGAAGACCCAGTCAACCCCACGCTAGACCCAGAAGATTTTACCCTCAAAAGTTCGCCGGTCACCGGCGCTGTGGAGGGACTGCTAAAACTGCGGGAGTATGTCCAGGCAGGAATCCGGGTCGCTTATGATATCTACTCCCCCGAAGAGAAGGCCGAAGAGCCCGATAAAAATAACACCAAACTGATCTATATGCCGGGCAAGGCGGGCGCTCCCTTTGTACTGGTCTGTGCAGGCGGTGCATACGCTACGGTTTGTTCCTTCTTGGAGGCCTTCCCCACCGCCAAACGGTTAAACGATATGGGGTATAACGCCTTTGTTTTAAGCTACCGGGTGCATGAAGTGCCCCTCATCCCGAAACCCACCGAAGACGTCGCGGCGGCGCTTAAGTTTATCTTTGCCCACGCCGATGATTTTAAGGTCAGCCCCGAAAACTACGCGGTGTGCGGCTTCTCTGCCGGCGGACATCTGACTGGCAGTTGGGGCACCAAGACGCTGGGGTATCCCCGCTTTGGCGCCAAAAAGCCCGCTGCTCTCTTTGTCTGCTACGGGGCCAGCAGGGGTGAAAAACCAAAAGATGGTAAACTCAGTCCCTTTACCCGCACGATGATTGGCGATAACCCCTCTCCCGAAGCGATAAACGCAATTGACGTTACCGCCAATATTGATTCCGATTATCCTCCCACCTTCCTCTGGCACTGCAAGGATGACCCAATGGTTCCCTACCAAGCTGCGGTAGATATGAACACGGCACTGGAAAAAGCAGGTGTCTCCCACGAGCTGATGCTGGTGGAAAAGGGCGGCCATGGCATCGGTATCGGTGACAACACTCTCGCCGCCGGATGGCTTCAGAAAGCGGTTGCATTTTGGCAGTCAGTCTCCAAATAAAATTTCCTTTCTGGCTACACTTTCCTCTGTTATAAAAGGTTGTAAAACCAACAACCAATTTCTTAGTTTTTATAGAAAGAAGGCTCACCCCATGAAAAAACGTATCTTTGCCGCCCTTTTAGCCACCATGAGCACTGCCGCTCTCCTCTGTGCCTGCAACGACACTGATTCCTCTAACTCCGAAACTTCCACCCCGGAAAGCTCCACCTCTACCTCTGCCGAAGAATCCTCTTCCGCAGAAGCGAGTGAGTCCTCTGCCTCTACCGACTGGGCAGCCCAAGCCATCGCTGACCGGACCGAAACTACCCATCTGGTGGTCAACTGGTTCGCCTGGACGGGCTCTCCCGAAGGGCTGGACCGGATTGTGGAAGAGATGAACGCCCTGACCCTGCCGGCTCTGAACATCGACGTCGAGATGCAGGTAACCGACCTCTCCCAGCGCAACCAGGCCCTTACGCTGGCCTTCGCCGGCGGCGAACAGGTGGACCTCTATTATTCCACCGGCCTGGGTCTGACCACTTCGGTGCAGAACGGCTACGCCCTTGACCTGGAACAGGATGACGGCAACGGCAACAATCTGATCGAAACCTATGGCCAGGACATCATCGACACGATGGGCTGGGATAACCTCAACACCTCCCGGGTCAGCGGCATCCTCTACGGCACCCCCAATGAACGGGACCTGGCTCAGGGCCGCAACGCCATCATGGTCCGCAAAGATATCCTCAAAGAGGCGGAAGCCTGTATGGATCTGACCCCTGATTACGACCAGATCATCTGGAAGGTAGACAGCCTCGACGACGTCGTCACCGTCCTCAAAGCGATGCACGACGCGGTACCGGACATCACCACCTATCAGCCTTCGACCATGAACGCGGTAGGCTGGACCAACGTCGACAACCTCGGCGGGGATTCTTTCGGCGTACTAGAGAATTGGGGCGAAGGGACGACTGTCGTCAACTACTTTGAAACCGACGCCTACAAATCCTACGTCCAGACGATGTACGATCTCAACCAGTATGGCTGCATCAGCCCCAATGCCCTGACCGACACCACCGCTGACAGTGCCAACATGATGGCCGGTGCCCTGGCCTCCTTCTTTACCAGCGGCAAACCGGATATCGCCGTGGGCAAGGTGGGCGACTACGAAGTCATGGCCATCCAGGGCGGCCCCGACTTCACCAGCTCCTCCCAGATCGGCGGCATGTGCTGGATGATGGGCTACACCACCGTAGACCCGGTGGCGGCCATGCAGTACTTAAACTTTATGTACGCTTCTCCCGAATGGAACAACCTCTTCATGTGGGGCGTGGAAGGGACCGACTACACCCTGGACAGCGACGGCCTGGTCGTTCCGGACGAAGAGGGCAACTTTAACCACGGCATGCAGTGGCTGGCGCCCTCTCAGTTTAAGGGATATGTCAAGGAAGGCAACCCTGCTGACCTCTGGGAACAGTACGAGGCCTTCAACGAAGGGTCGATTGAATCGGTGGCCTCCGGCTTCACCTTTGACACCGCTCCGGTTTCGACCGAATACACCGCCGTCACCAACGTCTATAACCAGTATCAGAAGACGATTGAATTTGGTTTCGCCGATCCGGAAACTTCCATCGATGAGATGAACGCGGCCATGAAGACCGCCGGACTGGACAAGATCATCGAAGAAAAGCAGCGTCAGCTGGATGAATGGCTGGCCCTGCAGGAATAATTGCAACCTCCTCTCTCCAATAGCATAGAAAAAGCCGCCGGGGAAAACCTCGGCGGCTTTTTCGTATATCCAAAGGATTATTTCGCGTTAAAGACGTACCGGTCCATCCGGTCCATCGCTTCCACCACCAGGCTGTGGGGAACGGCGAGGTTCAGACGAATGGCGTAGGGGCGGTTAAACGGACGGCCATCCTGCCAGATAACGCCCACTTCCGGACCCTTTTTCAACAGCTCGTCCATCTCGACCCCGTGGGCCTTGCACCAACCCTCGCAGTCGAGGTAGAGCATATAGGTGCCCTGGGGTTTAGCGAGGGTAACCCCTTCAAAGTGAGAAAGGATGTAGTCGTAAGCGTAGTTGACGTTATCGGTCAGCACTTCACAAAGCTCATCGACCCACTGTTCCCCTTCCGGCTTATAGGCGCCGATCAGGGCATGCATACTCAGAACATTCATCGAGTTATAATGGGTGCTGCGGGCCTCAGCGTCCAGCCGGTCACGCAGGTAGGGGTTATAAACGATGTGATAAGAGCCGATCAGACCGGCCAGATTGAAGGTCTTAGAGGGGGCATAAATGGCGATGGTGCGCTGACGGGCATCCTCGCTGACCGTCTGGGTGGGGATATGTTCATGTCCGCCCAGGATCAGATCGCTCCAGATCTCATCCGAAACGACGACACAGTCGTTTTTCCGATAGACTTCCATCGCCTTTTCGATCTCTTCCTTTTCCCAAACCCGTCCGGTGGGGTTGTGGGGAGAGCAAAAGATGGCAAAATGAATGTGGTTTTCCTTGAGTTTCCGGTCCATGTCCTCGTAATCCATCCGCCAGACGCCGTTTTCGTCCCGGTAAAGCTCACTGTGGACGATTTTGCGGCCGGCGTTATTGACGGTACCGGTAAAGCCGATGTAGGTGGGAGAGTGAAGAAGAATCGGCTCGCCGGGGGCAGTGAATGCCCGGAGAGCGGAGGCTACACACCCCAGTACCCCATTTTCATAGCCGATGGCCTCTTTGGTCAGGCCCTCAACCCCATGACGAATCTTCTGCCAACGGATGATCGAGTCAAAGTACGCATCCGAAGGGCTGAAATACCCAAAAGCCGGATGCTGTGCCCGTTTGATAACCTCTTCCACAATCGTCGGGACGGTCGGGAAGTTCATATCCGCCACCCACATCGGGATTTTGGAGAACCCTTCCTTGACCGTAACGCCAGGAATCGGGATGTTGTCAACGGCAATGGAATCTTTTCCCTTCCGGTCCATGATGGATGTAAAATCGTATTTCATCTTGGTAACTACCCCTTTCGTGACCAACGCGGAAAACCGCTTTCCCTCATTGTATCATATAGACAACCGGTTTTCAACGGTTTTAGACAAAAAACGAGAAAAGCGTTTAACCTGATAACCCTTTTTTCCGTCTCTTTGTACAGTCAATCAGGCAAAAATCAGCGGCAGTTCTTCCAGGAAAACGATGTCCTCCCGCTTAGCGGCATCTCCTTCCGCCAGAACCGCGCCCCGGCCGCAGATAATGCCGCCTGCTGCTTCGGTCAGTTTTTCCAAGGCTTCGAGGCTTTCGCCGGTGGAGATGACGTCATCAACAATCATTACCCGTTTGCCCCGGAGTTTTTCCACGTCTTCCCGCCCCAGTACCAGTTTCTGTTCATGCTGGGTGGTAATCGAACGGACCACCACTTCGATGGGATCGATGGTGTAAACCTTTTTTTCCTTACGGGCGATGACGTGGGGTTTGCCGGACATGGCCGACATCTCATAGGCCAGCGGAATCCCCTTGCATTCCGCTGTGAGCAGCACGTCAAAATCGGGGCATTTGGTCAGCAGTTCCTTAGCAGTAGCTTTGGTCAGTTCGACGTCCCCCAGCATAATAAAGGCGGCGATGCTCATTGTATCGCTGATCGGGCAGATGGGAAGCTCCCGGGTAAGCCCGGCGACATGCAGCGTATAGGTTTCCATCTTTTACTCTCCTTTCACCAGATAAAACCCCCGCCCGGCAACCGGGCAGGGGCTCAAAACATTAGCCGGGAGGCCAAGCGAGACTGCGGCCCGCCAGCACATGGAAGTGCAGGTGACCCACCGTCTGTCCGCCGTCGGCGCCACAGTTGGCGACGACCCGGTAGCCGTTTTCCAGCTTCAGTTCTGAGGCGAGCTTGGCAATGACGGCGTAGATATGGCCGACCACTGCCGCATTTTCCTCGGTCACCGCGCTGGGGCCGGAAATGTGTTCCTTGGGGACCACCAGGAAATGGGTGGGAGCCTGAGGATCGATGTCGTAGAAGGCGTAGCAGAGCTCGTCTTCATAGAGCTTTTTGCTGGGGATTTCCCCGGCGATGATTTTACAGAACAGGCAATCAGACATGCGTATTTCCTCCTTTCTCACCTTAAGCCCGCCGGTTGCCCGGACAGGTTTACGCTATTTTATCCTGCCGCCCCTCCTTCGGTTTTGAGGGGCGGCGAGCAGACAGCGCAGCCGATTAGGCCTGGACCGCCTTTTCAATCAGGCCGTCCAGCATAGCCATCGCTTCATCGACCTTAAACGGGTCGCCGATGCCGCCCTGAGCGGTGTCGGGACGTCCGCCGCCCTTGCCGCCGGTGGCGCCGCAGACCTCTTTGATGATCTTGCCGGCGTGGAGGCCCTTCTTAACCGCTTCGGGGCCGACCATGCACAGGAACATCGGCTTTTCTTTCGAACCGCCACTGAAGAGGACGCAGGAGCAGGGGAACATATCCCGCAGCTTGTCGCCCATCATCCGCAGGTTCTCAACCGACGAACCAGGCGCAGACATATTGAAAACCGCAACGCCGTTGACCCGGCGGACATTCTGACGCATCCGCTCCAGCTGTCCTTCTGCCAGGCGGCCGTTGAGCATGACAATCTCGCGGGCGTTGTCCTTCATCTCAGCCATCAGCTGGGTGAGACGCTGGGGCAGCTCATGGGGGGTGGACTTGACAATCGCAGCCGACTGGGCAAGGGTAGCCCGGAGCTCATCCAGCATACTTAAAGTGCCAAACCCGGTCACAGCCTCAATCCGGCGGACACCGGCGGCCACAGAGGCCTCCGAAACGACCTTGAACAGTCCCAGTTCCCCGGTGCTCTTCACATGAGTGCCGCCGCAGAGTTCCATCGAGTAATCGCCAATCTTGACCACCCGGACCCGGTCGCCGTACTTTTCGGAGAACAGAGCCATCGCGCCTTCCTTACGGGCGGTATCCAGATCTTCCTCGTAGTTCTGCACCGGGATGCATTCCATGATCTTATGGTTGATGAGCGCTTCGATCTCCTGCATCTGCTCGGGAGAAACCGGCTCAAAGTGGGTAAAGTCAAACCGGACGGCGTGTTCGTCGACCAGCTGGCCCGCCTGATGGACATGGTCCCCCAGGACTTTGCGGAGGGCAGCCTGCAGAAGGTGAGCGGCGGTGTGGTTACGCATAATCGCGTGACGGCGTTCAGCGTCCACCGAAGCGGTGACCGTTTCACCAGCCTCAATGGTCCCCTCGGAAACAAAGCCGTGATGGACAATCTGGCCGCCGGGCATCTTTTTCATCGCGGTGACCCGGATTTCACCCTTCTCGCCTTTGAGGACACCAATATCCGAAACCTGGCCGCCGGATTCGGTATAGAAGGGGGTCTCATTCAGAACAATCAGAACCTCTTCCCCTTCGGTGGCGACCTCGACCGGCTTGCCGCCGCTGAGGAGCCCCTCTACCTTTGCGGTGCAGGAGAGGGTTTCATACCCTACAAATTTGCTCTCAACTGCCGGCAGGTCCAGCTGCTCGCTGTCCCAGGAAGAGCCGCCCTTGGCCAGATAGTTCTCCCTGGAACGGGTCTTCTGCTCTTTCATGAAGGCTTCAAACCCTTCGACGTCGACAGTAAAGCCCTTTTCCGCCACGATGTCCTGGGTCAGGTCCACCGGGAATCCGTAGGTATCGTACAGACGGAAGACATCCTCGCCGCTGAGCATCTTGATCTCATCGGTGGAAGCCTTGTCGATCAGCTGCATCAGCAGTTCCAGGCCCTTGCCGATGGTCTTGTCGAAAGCTTCCTCTTCGTTGTGGATAACCTTCTTGATATAGTCGGCCTTTTCGGTCAGTTCGGGATAGGCCGAGAGGTTTTCATGGGCGACGGTGTCGACCACTTTATAAAGGAACGGCTCGTCCAGACCCAACAGCTTCCCGTGACGGGCAGCCCGACGGAGCAGACGGCGGAGGACATAGCCTCTGCCTTCGTTGGAGGGGGTGACGCCGTCCGCCAGCATAAAGGTGCAGGAGCGGATGTGGTCGGTAATAACCCGGAGGGAGACGTCGGTCTTGGGGTTCTTATGGTACTCGACCCCAGCCAGTTCGGAGATCTTCTTCATGATATTCTGGACGGTGTCGACCTCAAAGAGGTTGTCGACCCCCTGCATAATGCAGGCAATCCGTTCCAGGCCCATGCCGGTGTCGATGTTCGGCTTTGCCATCCGTTCATAATGACCGTTGCCGTCGGAGTCAAACTGGGAGAAGACCAGGTTCCAGAACTCTACATACCGGTCGCAGTCGCAGCCAGGCCCGCAGGTGGGCTTGCCGCAGCCATGCTCAATGCCGCGGTCAAAGTAGATTTCCGAGCAGGGGCCGCAGGGGCCGGAACCGTGCTCCCAGAAGTTGTCCTCTTTGCCCAGACGGACAATGCGGGCGGGGTCGACGCCGACTTCCTTGGTCCAGATATCGAAGGCTTCATCGTCGTCCTGATAGATGGTGACCCAGAGTTTGTCCACCGGCATCTCCAGGACCTTGGTGATGAATTCCCAGGCCCAGGCGGTGGCTTCGTGCTTAAAGTAGTCGCCGAAGGAGAAATTGCCCAGCATCTCAAAATAGGTGCCGTGGCGGTCGGTTTTGCCGATGTGCTCAATATCCTCGGTACGGACGCACTTCTGGCAGGTGGTCACCCGGTGACGGGGCGGGGTAGCCTGGCCCAAGAAGTACTTTTTCAGCGGGGCCATGCCCGAGTTGATAAGCAGCAGCGAGGTGTCGTCCTTCGGAGGAATCAGCGGAGCGCTGGCCATCCGCAGGTGACCTTTGCCCTCAAAGAAGGTCAGAAACTTTTCGCGCAGATCGTTTAAACTGGTCCACTGCATGGATTTACAACTTCCTTTCATCAGAAAAAGACCGGCAAAATATAAAAGGACCCCATCCCACAAGGGACGGGATCCATTGGACCCGTGGTACCACCCAAATGAGGAAGGAATCCCTTCCCCGCTCTATCCTCCGATAACGCAGAGGAAACGCCGCCCATTAAGCGGAGGCTCCCAGACGGCGCACAGGGACCTTGGCAAGCGCTTTACAGAAGATTCGCTCAAGCGAAACAGCGCATTCTCTGGTGCAAAAGGGCCCTGCTGGTTCTGTTCACAGCCGGTCAGTATTTTACAGGCATATTATACCCCCAAACGCCGCCCTTTGTCAAGCGGTTTGGGAGATGGTGATGACAAGCATTAGATGGGTATTTCGCTGCCCTTAAGGCAGCGACCAGGCTCCCCGCCTGGACGGACCAAAACCCTAGCGGGTTCTGGACTCCCGATTCGCCGCGGCTTGCGTTCCTCATAGGACAATCATGCGGACTAGCTGCAAGGGGATAGCAGAGGGTCAGATCTCCTCCAGCAGTTCAACCCCACTGATGTTCTCAATCCGCATCAGACGCACCGTCTCCCGCTTTTTCCGGTCGGTATACCGGATTTTGACCCATTCACCGTCGCAGTCCAGCACCATGCAGTCGATATCCGTCTTCCCGACCAGAACGACTCCCTCGTCCGATGTAATCCGGCAGTGACGCCCCACCAGCTCTTCCATCAATTTGGACATGGCGCTCTCCCCTTTCTGTTGCAGTTCCAGCTGTTTGACCTTTTTTTCCAGCTTCCGCACCCGTCCCGGGTAGCCGCTGTAACAGAGGATCAAAACCAGCGCCAAAAGCCCGATGGCTTCCATCTCAATTTTCTTGCAGGCTGTTCAGCGCCTGTCTCGCCTCCTGGGCCATCGCCGCTCCGCCTTCGGGAGAGGGATGGAGGTGGTCGCCGGAGTCATAAGCCGGGAGCATATAGCCCCAGCGCTGGGGATCTTCCACCACTTTGGCAAAATCCGCCAGCCCGTCATATTCTCCCGCCGCGGCCTGCCGCCGGAGCCAGGCGTTAAAGTCCTCCCACAGCTTAAGCGTTTCGGGGCAGAAACCGCCCATGCCGCCAAAGGGGGTAACGGTACAGACATAGACCTTGATTCCCCGGTCATGGAGGGTGTGCTGCACCCGGGAGAACCCGGCCGCGAGATCTTCCAGCGTACACCGTTCCGAGAGGGGCGGGGCAAATTCGTTGCTGCCCGGCTGGGTGATGTCGTTAACGCCCATCGCCAGAAAGACCCCTTTCAGGCCCTGGATCGAGAGGATATCCCACTCCAGACGGGTGACAGCCGCTTCTCCAAAGAGGTTGCCCGACAGAGCGGCAAAATTTCCCGAAGTGGGCAGCAGCATCCGGTTTCCGCCGATGCCGAGGTTTAAAAGGGCAAGCTGTCCCGGGAAGGTTTCAGCGGCGTACTGGGTCAAAGGCCGGGTCCAGAAGCCCATCTCGGTGATCGAATCTCCCAACACCGCCACAGCTCCCGCGTCATCCCGACGGCAGAAGATGTCGATGGCTGTTAAAGAGGGAAGCGGCCAAGGCAGTTCAAATTCCGGGGCAATCTGCATCAAGGCAGGGTCCGCCTCAAAGTCCGGCTGATCGGTAAAATCCCCGGGAACAGAGCGTTCCACCGGGAACACACCGCTGGCCGAATGGGGCGGAAGCGCTTCCGCCGGGAAGTAGAAAAGGACGGTCAGGGTGTCGCCTGCCTCCACCGGGAGAAAGGCCTCGTCGCTCTCAATTTTGCTGCCAGGGGCGAGCTGTAAGGTGGGCTGACCGCCAAAGGTGATTTCCGCCATTCCTTTGCCGTTCCAGACGGTCACCGGACCCAGCCGCAGCGGCGTTTCTCCGTAGAAATTACCAAACCGCAGCCGGAAAGTGTCTCCCGAAAGGTTGACCGTTGTTTTCAGCCGCACCGTCCGGCCGGCATAACCTTCGCCATTCTTCAGCTCCCGCTGGGCAGAAGCAAATGTCGTAATCCATTTTCCCATAATGTCCTTTCCTTTCTGCCAGGGAATTTCCCGGGCTGCTAACCGCGCATTTTGTTTATATTATAGCAAAGACAGCAATTAGACGCAATGCCTCTAAATTAAGCATATGTAAAAAATGATTACTCCTCCAACAGCTTCTGCTTATACGCCTTCCCCCAAGCTTCCATTGCGTCGAGAATCGGCTTCATGCTCTCCCCCAGGGGAGAAAGGGCATATTCCACCCGGGGCGGCACCTCGGGGTAAACGGTGCGGGTGATGATACCGTCCTCTTCCATTGCCCGCAGGCTGTCGGTCAGAACCTTTTGGCTGATACCCGCTAAATCCCGGCGCAGTTCGTTAAACCGCCAGGGACGGGCACGGAGGTTGCGCAGAATCAGCAGTTTCCACTTACTGCCGATCAGCTGCACCGTCGTCGCCACCGGACAGGCCGGCATCTCTTCTTTGGTCATCATATCAGTCGCTCCTTCCAACAGTTTCAAATGGAATGTTATACTTTCATTATAATGCTGCACGTCTACCCCGTCAAGGGAGTTACGAAAAGGTGACTCAGTAATAGATTTGTGCGTACTTTTTTTCGCCGGAAAAGAATGATACAATCATCTTGCAGGCGGGAAGACATCTACCGCCTGACAAAAGATAAAGGAGGCCTATCAAATGGCACTTTCCAATCTGTTCGGATGGAGCGGCCGAATGGAGTCCGCTCCCGCCTCGGCCTGCGGTTCCGCCTGCGGCGCAGCTGACAAGCCGGAAGAAAAGCCTAGCGCTTGCGGTTCCGCCTGCGGCGCGGCTGACAAACCGGAAGAAAAGCCCAGCGCTTGCGGTTCTGCCTGCGGCGCAGCTGACAAGCCCACCCGGTAAACGCTTCCCCTCTTCCGCTCCCGGCGCACCCCGCCGGGAGCATCCCGTAAAAAAACCGGCAGGACCGGATTCCCATAGATATTCATTCCCACCCGAAAAGAGGTTCCCCATGAAGCAATATTTTTCTTTTCAGTGGCACATCACCGACGACTGTGACCAACGGTGCAAACACTGCTACATCTTTTCCGAAGATAACGGCAAAAAGCTGGAGGCGATGAGCTGGTCCCAGATGCAGGACACCTTTTACAACTGTCTCGACTTTTGCCGGGTATACGACCGGCTGCCGTATTTTTACATCACCGGAGGAGACCCCATCCTCCATCCGGACTTCTGGAAGCTTTTGGGGCTAATGCGGGAACACGACATTCCCTTCACCATTCTCGGCAACCCTTTCCACCTAAACGACCAGGTCTGTCAAAAATTGAAGGAGATGGGGTGTGAAAAATACCAGCTTTCCTTAGACGGGATGCGAGAAACCCACGACTGGTTCCGCAAACCCGGCAGCTTTGACATCACCCTGGAGAAGATCGGCTGTATCAACTGTGCCGGCATCCGCAGCGTCATCATGACCACCGTCTCCGGGATGAACATTGACGAAATCCCCGACATCATCGACACTGTGGTGGCGGCGGGCGTAAACGTTTTTGCCTTTGCCCGCTACTGTCCCACCAGCGAAGAAAAGGATGTGGGTATCTCTCCGGCCCGTTACCGGGAGCTGCTGGAATGTTGTGACAAAAAGTTCCGGGCATACGAAGCCGCCGGCTGCCAGACCTATTTTAACAAAAAGGACCACCTCTGGACCCTGTACGAATACGAAACCGGCCGTTTTCAGATTCCCGACGGGCTCAAAGAAGGGATGATCGACGGCGGATGCAACTGCGGCAACTGCCACCTGACCATCCTCCCCACCGGAGATGTCTACGCCTGCCGCCGGGTGCAGAACAGCAAGGTAGGCAACGTCCTGGAAGACCGTCTGGCGGACATCTGGGTTTGCCAGATGGAGCGCTACCGGGATTACACCCGATTTGAAAAGTGCGCCAAATGCGAGCTGCTGCCCTTCTGCCGGGGATGTCCCGCCGTGGCCAGCGGCCGGGATGGCAATTTTTACGCCGCCGACCCCCAGTGCTGGAAGGAGGTTGCCACCTCATGAAGGATGTAATGGACGCGATTTTCCATCGCCGGGCCATCCGGCGTTTCAAGAACCGGCAGATTCCGGAAGAGGCGCTGGCGAAGATTCTGCAAGCCGGCCTGTACGCTCCCAGCGCTGGGGGCCGCCAGGGTCCGGTCTTTGTCGTATGCCAAGATCCTGAGGTCAATGAAAAATTGGGGAAACTCAAACGGGCCCATTCCCATCCCCGGATGGCCACCGGTGAAAACTACGTCTCCCGCCAGCAGCCCAGCATTGCCGACGACCCCAAGCTGACCGATGCCTTTTACGGCGCACCGACAGTTATCACCCTGTTTGGGCCGAAAAACTTTCTTTTTGCCGCCGAAGACTGTGCCTGCGCCGCTGGGAACATGATGCTGGCGGCGGACGGGCTGGGAATCGGCTCCTGTTACATCGGCCAGGGCTGGACCGCCTTCTCCTCCCCCTACGGCCAGGAGATTCTGCGCCGGTGGGGAATCCGCACCGACTATTACGCGGTGATGCAGCTGCTGTTGGGATATCCCCGGGAGGGTGACCCCCATCCCGTCCCCAAACCCCGCCGGGAAGGCAGAATTCTGCGGGTATAACCGAAAGGAAGGACCGAAATTGGACGCCAAAACCTGTTTACAGAAATTACAGTACGTGGGAGTTCTCACCTTTGCCACTGTCGACGCCGAAGGAGCCCCCCAGCTGCGCCAGATCAGCGCCATCCACTATGAGCCGGACGCCCTCTATTTCTTCACCGCCCGGGGAAAGGCGTTCTGCCGGCAGCTGCTGACAGACGGCCGGGTGCAGATTCTGGGGTACACCCGGTATAAAGAGATGATTCGGCTGTCGGGCCGGGCAACGCCGGTGCCGGATTCAGAGCAGAAGAGGTGGATGGACGTCATCTTTGCCGAACAGCCTTATCTGGCAAACGTCTACCCCGGCGACACCCGGGAAATCGGAATCATCTTTCAAATCCGGTCGGGAGAAATCGAATACTTTAACCTGGGGGTCCGCCCCATCCTTCGGGAGAACTACCCCCTGGGTCCAGGAAAGGTAGAACCCAAAGGTTACCGGATTACCGATGCCTGTATCGGCTGCGGCCGGTGTTTAAGCCGGTGCCCTCAACGGTGCATCACGCCCGGCAAACCCTATGTCATCCAGCCGGAGTACTGCCTCCACTGTGGAGCCTGTATGGAAATTTGTCCGGTTCAAGCGGTCAAAAGGTGGGATCATAATGACGCAATCTGAAAAAAGAATCTGGCTAATCAAGGCCCTTCTAAAGGAAAATCCAGAGCTAAACGGGATGGAAATTCCCTCCGATACCCGGCAGCAGCAGGACCTGTTGCGGGCTTTGATGAATATCCGCCCGCCCAAGCCGATCAGCGAGGAATTTCTCACCATACAGGACGAATATCTCGGGGAGGAAGCCAGGCTTCGGGGGACCACCGAACTTTCCAGCCTGAGGCCGGTAGAGAACTCCATCTACCTCTGGCAGGGAGACATCACCACCCTGAAGGTGGACGCCATCGTCAATGCGGCAAACGGAGCGCTGTTGGGATGCTTTTATCCTCTCCACGGCTGCATCGACAACATCATCCATTCCCGGGCGGGTATCCAGCTGCGGCTCTACTGCCACCGGCTGATGACCGCGCAAGCCCACGAGGAACCCACCGGCCAGGCGAAAATCACCCCGGCCTTTAACCTCCCCAGCCGGTTTATCCTCCACACCGTCGGCCCGATCATCTCAGGGACCGTTTCCCCAAAAGACCGGGAACTGCTGGCCAGCTGTTACCGGTCCTGCCTCCGGTTGGCGGTGGAAAATAGATGCCAGAGCATCGCCTTCTGCTGCATTTCCACCGGCGAATTCCACTTTCCCCACGATCTGGCCGCCCAAACGGCGGTGGAAACCGTCCGGTCCTTCCTGCAGGAGGATCAAAGCGGGCTGAAAGTCCTGTTTAACGTCTATAAAGATATCGACCGGGAGATCTACGAAACTTTATTGGGGGTACCCAAATGCTGAATATCCAAACCGAAACCGCCCTTTACCGGCTGCAAAAGGCCCTGGACCAGGCGGAAGCGGTGCTGATTGGCGCCGGATCAGGGCTTTCCTCCTCTGCGGGATTTGTCTACGATGGAGAGCGGTTTGAGCGGTATTTTGCCGATTTTGAAAAACAGTACGGCTTCCACGATATGTACACCGGCGGATTTTACCCCTTCAAAACGCCGGAAGAACGCTGGGCCTATTGGAGCCGGTTTATTCTAATAAACCGCTACATGGACCCGCCAAAACCGGTTTATCAGGAGCTGCGAAAGTTGGTGGAAAAGAAGGATTATTTTGTCCTCACCACCAACGTCGACCACTGCTTCCAAAAAGCCGGGTTTAAAAAGGAGCGCCTCTTTTACACCCAAGGGGATTACGGCCTGTGGCAGTGCTCCAAGCCCTGCTGTACCGAAACCTACGACAACGAGGACGCTGTCCGGCAGATGGTGGCCCGCCAGTCGGACATGCGGGTTCCTTCGGAACTCATCCCCCACTGCCCCCGCTGCGGCGCCCCGATGGCGATGAACCTCCGGGCAGACGACACCTTTGTCCAGGATCAAGGCTGGTACGCCGCCGCGGAGCGGTACGAGGCATTTGTCCAGCGGCACCAGAACCAGGCCGTATTGTACCTGGAACTGGGGGTAGGCCTCAATACCCCCGGCATTATCAAATACAATTTCTGGCAGCAGGTCTACCAAAATCCCCGCTCGCTGTATGCCTGCATCAATGGGGGCCAGGCCTACGCACCCAAAGAGATTGCCGGCCGGAGCATCTGTCTTAAGATGGATATTGGAGAGGCGCTGCAAAAATTGAACCTAGAGTCCTAAATAGAAAAAAGCCGTCTATGGGGTCTTCCCACAGACGGCTTTTGCTATTTTAGAGGGCGGAATCCGATTCCCCGCTCTCTTCTGTTTGAATTGGTTCCGATTCCTTCCCGGGGTCCAGGGTCACTGCCTCAATGATATACCGGGGACGGTTTTTAACCTCGCCGTAAATCTTCCCGATATACTCCCCCACCAGCCCCAAAGCCGAAAGGATCAGCCCGCAGCTTAGCCAGATAGAAACCAGTATGGCCGCTGTACCGGTGAGGGCATGGGTAATCAGATGGACGATGATGCAGACAATCCCTGCCACCGCCGAACCAGCGGTCAGCAGAATCCCCAGGGTCAGCAGCAGCCCAATCGGCTTGACCGAGAAAGAGGTAATCCCGTCCCAAGCCAGCGCCAGCATCTTTTTTAACGGATACTTGCTTTCCCCGGCGAACCGCTCTGCCCGGGCATAGGTGACGGTGGAGGACTTGTAACCGATCTGGGGGACAATCCCCCGGAGAAAGAGGTTAACTTCCCGGAAAGAAGAAAGCCCCTTTAACGCCCGGCGGCTCATCAGCCGGTAATCGGCGTGGTTAAATACCACTTCTACCCCCATCGCCGCCAGCAGTTTATAAAACCCTTCGGCGGTAAACCGTTTAAAGAAGGTGTCCGTTTTCCGGGAAGAGCGGACGCCGTAGACGATGTCGCTGCCAGCTTTATACTCCTTCAGCATTCCGTCCACCGCGCCGATGTCGTCCTGCAGGTCGGCGTCCATCGAGATGGTGCAGTCGCTCAGCGGCATCGCCGTCATCAGCCCCGCCAACAGGGCGTTTTGATGGCCGCGGTTGCGGGAGAGCTTCACCCCGCCGAACAGCGGGTCCGCTTTGGCGAGGGTCTCGATCATCTCCCAGGTGCGGTCCCGGCTGCCGTCGTTAACCAGCAGAATCCGGCTCTTGCGGTCGATTTCTCCGGCGGCCACCAGCCCCCGCATCTTCTCCCGCAGCCGTTTGGCCGTTTCCGGAAGGACCTCTTCCTCGTTGTAACAGGGAACGACTACATACAGTACCGGACATTCCCGGTTTAAAGACTCCAGTTCCATCCAAAACACATCCTTTTGTATCGGTTTTGTTTATTCCCGTTTCTTTTTGCGCGAATACCGGGTCAAAGGCCGGAGGACCGTGCGGGTATAGGCCCGGGAGAGCGGAATGTCCTCATCTCCGGCGTTTAGAAAGCTGTGCCGGTCGCAGCGGTCAAACCCCGCCGGATGAATCCCCTTCCTTTTCAGCAGGAACAGATACCCCGCCCAGAGGATAAAACCGATGCCGGTCAGGGCCGCCCCGGCTTTTAATCCGGGCGTCTCATAATCGAAGCGGATTTTGCTGGTGCCGGCGGGCACTTCCACCGCCATCATCCCGCAGTCGACATTTTCAATCTCCACCGGCTGCCCATTGACCGTAGCCGTCCAGCCGGAATCCCAGGGAACGCTGAAAAAGACCAGTTCTGGCGTATCGCTGGTAAACACAGCCGTAAAGCCCGACTTGTCCCGGACAAAGGTGTCGCAGCTCTGCTTCCGGCGGTCGGCCGCCGCCTCCGAAAGGGCGCCTGCGGTCAGCGGAGCACCTTCTCCTTCCGGCAGGGGCTTCAACAGGTCGCCGTACTTTTCCACCTGTTCGTCGGTCAGATAGAGGGCTTTGACCAACAGCCGGTCCAGTTGGCCATCGGAACAGCTGTCGACCTCAGACTCGGTGATGTAGTAGTCGTAGGCGAAGCCCATCGGAATATAGTTTTCGTTCTCGTAGATATCGAGGTCGTTCTCGGTGGTGACATAGTGGAAACCCTCGATCTCCAGCTTGTCCGGCTCCTCATAGTTTAACAGGTACTTGCAGGAGGTCAGCGCCCGCAGCCCCATATAGGAGATGTCCGGTCGGGAAGCGACATCCCGGTCGATGCCCAAAAAATCATAGAAGGTGAAGATGGAGCCGGAAACCACCGACTGAAACGCCTGGATGGTGGGAATCTGCCAGAACATCGGGAAGTTGTCCAGAACCCGGGTGCCGTTGGAGTTGTAGGTGTCCACCCGGTAGACGTCGTCCCGTTCGGAAGCAATCGTCTCAAACTCGGCGTTTAACCCCATATCCACCACCCGATGGACCGCAGTAGCGTTGCCCTTGCCGATGGACAGCATGATAATCGAGGTGGCGCAGATCATCAGCGAAAGGGAAAGGCATGCCGGCCGGACAAACTGCCGCTTCGGCAGCCGGATGAGGAAGCTGACGATAATCGCCGCCGCCAGCACAATCGCAAAGTAGGCCGCAAACCGTTCCGGATAGGAGATCAGCTGCCCAAAGACAATCTGATCGTCCTCCATCGACGGGAAAACCGCCACCACCGCAAACAACAGCACCCCGGCCATCGTCCAGCGGACGCCGCTCCGGAGGGTTTTGGTGTCCGCCTGTTCCAGGGCAATCGAGGTGGCCGCCGCCATCAGGAGCACAGGCATAAAATACCAGCGGGCATAGTAGGAAGAGTTAAAGAGGGAGAACGCGCTGTTTAAAATCGGAATCAGCGCGATAAACAGACTGATGCAGAGGAGCTTTTTAATCCAGGCAAACCGCTGCCCGTGGATCTTCATGAAGGCGACCAGCCCCACCGTCGAGAAGAGCGGCAGGTACAAAGAGACGCTCGACCACTTGGCGTTGGAGTCGGGGAAGAGGTTCGGGTAAGCGGGAACGTCCGGCGGATAAAAGAGGCTGGACAGGATCAGCCCGTACCGCTGTTCGTTTCCATACAGAAGCCCGCTCCATCCTACGAGCCAGTTGTTCAGCCGGGGGTTGGAGAGCACCATCATAATGGCCGGGAGCAGCAGCACCATCGAGAGCACCAGCCCCAAAACCGCTTCCAGGGCAAAGAGGAAGAAGTTCGCGACCGTGACCTTATATTCCTTCCGGGTGAAGGCGCAGACCACAAAGTAAAGGACGCAGAAGATCACTTCCCCAAAGAAGAAGTAATAGTTGACAATCGCCAGCAGTCCCACCGCCAGGGGGAACACCCCCCGCCGGCCGTCCACAAAGTATTCCTCCATCGCGATGAGCAGCAGCGGGAAAAAGGCGATAACCTCGTGGAAATGGTTAAAGAAGATGTTGTAGATGCTGTAACCGGAGAAGGCGTACATCAGCGCCCCTAGAAAAGCGTAGTCGGGATTGCGGACAAACCGCCTCAGATACCCGAAGGAGGTGGTGGCCGCCGTCGCGATTTTCAGCATCATCAGCGGCGCCATCAGATAGGGCACCGCCGCGCTGGGGAAGGGAATCGTCAGCCAGAAAAAAGGCGACCCCATCAGGTAAAAGGCGTAGGAACCGACAAAATTGGAACCCAAATCGGTGTACCAGTTCCAGCCCACTTCCCCCTGACGGATCATATCGTGGCACATCTGGTAAAAGGGGATCTGCTGGACGTTATAGTCCCCGTAGTAGACGAAAATTCCCTTGTCGATAATCAAAAAGGGCAGATAAATGACCGCCGCCAGAATAAGCGCCGTCAGAAACACCCGCAAATACTGCCGCCCGGGGGTTGCCTCCCGCAGCAGAGTGTATGATTGAACTTTCTGCTTATGCACAAAAGCGCCTCCCGCGCCTGCCGGGCAGCCACTTCCCGAGACAGGCAGTTATAGTCATGAACAGTATAACACGTTTTCAATGGAATAACATGAAGGATTGGTAAAATTTTCAGAGACAGTCAACAATCGACTGCCCGATTTTCCGGCCGGGTGTCCGCAAGCCGGTAGAGGCTTCCTTCCAACCGGCAGCCCTCCATCTCCAACAGTTCCACCTTCTGCCGTCCTGGGTCCAGCGGCGCATTAAGAGCGCAGGCAAATCCGTCGTAAAACAGTTCGATACTCCCCCGGTCGGCAAAAATTCGCAGCTCCCCGCGGCCTTTCTCCGGCAGGTTATATACTCCCGTCGGGAAGAGCAGCTTTTGGCCCCCGTCCCGGATGGAGATAAGCACACCCCGCACCGAAAGGGTCAGCGCCCCCTCCCGCTCAAAGGCGAGACGTGCGGACAGTTCGAGGGAATCCCCTTTCAGCTTAGAAAGAGACTGGGAAATCTCTGCAAAATCGCCGGACAGAGAGCTTTCCTCTTCCCGCAGGGCGGCAACCGCCTCCGCGGGGGTCTTATACAAACGAGGGCCCTCTGGGGTGCTCCGTAGTTCCAGCTTCCAGGGAAGGCTCATACAGCTGGCAAAGGACATCCCGGGGAAACGGGTTGGCAGCCAGGAGATTTGCAGCACCTCTCCCTCCGTCGTCCCGAAGAAGGTCTGGGGAGCGTAAGCGGCGGCATCGGTGAACATCTTGGGCCCGCCGGGGGTCAGCTGGGTGCAGCCTTTTATCAGCTGTCCGTGAACAAAATGACGCCCCTCAAACTGCCCCACCAGGTAGTTCTCCGGGGAGCCAAAATAGACCCAGTAGGGCTTATCCCGGTCCCCATCCAGATACAGCCGGAAGATGTCGGGACATTCGGCGGTATCGGGCAGGGTCATCGTCTCCCCCTGCTCCCAATGGAGCAGATCGTCGGAATAAAGGAGGGTGTAGTCGTTGTTCTCCAGATAGAGGGCCATCACCCAGCAGCCGGCCTCGGGAACCCACTGCACCTTCGGGTCCCGGTTCATCGGCACAATCTGGGGAACCACCGGCCCGTATTTGCGGAAGGTCCTCCCCCCGTCCACCGAATAGGCGACGCACTGGTCGGTCTGGGGCCGCTGCCAGTCTTTGGGGAAGATCGGCTTGCCGTCGGCGTCCTTGGGGAAGTCCGGCCGGTACCGCATGCCGGTGGCGGTGTAAAAGAGCAGGACCGGCGGCTGGTCCCCCTCTCCCAGGCCGGAAACATTCTCCCGGTCGATGACGGCGCTGCCGGAAAAGATCAGCCCGTCCCGGTCGTCGGGACAGAGGGCCGGTTCCCGTTCGGTCCAGTGGAGCAGGTCCTCGCTGACAGCGTGGCCCCAGTGGGTGTTGCCGTGACCGAGGCCAAAGGGATTGAGCTGGAAAAACATGTGGTACTGCTGACCGTCGAAGTAGAGTCCGTTGGGGTCGTTCATAAAGCCCCTGGCGGGAGAAAAGTGGTTCAGCGGACGCATCGGTTCCCGATAAAGCTCCTCTTCCCCCAGACGGCGGCGGCTCAACTGCACCAGCGGGAGAAACTCCTCCGCCCCATCCCCCGACAGGGAGAAGGTGTAGTCCTCCATCTCCCCATCCGGCAGCGGCAGAGCGGCCCACATGTCGGGATGAGCCGAAAGGCCCAACTGTTCTTTGCCAACCTGCTGGCCTTTATAAAACACGGTGACAAAGCGGGCCGGGGCGTCCATCCGCACCGGCAGATTTAAGTAGATAGCCATATAAAGCCTCCTATGGGAAAACAAAAAGCCTTCTGCATCTAGCAGAAGGCTTTTGGACAAATGGTGTGGATAAATGGACTTGAACCATCGACCCCCTGCATGTCAAGCAGGTACTCTAACCAGCTGAGCTATACCCACATTTTCTTGAGAACATTGGTATTATAGCACAGTCGAAGGAGAATTGCAAGGGGTTTTGGAAATTTTTTTGGCAAACCTTTCCGTTACACCTGGAAAGGCTTGCAGATAATCTCGTTGACCCGGGTGTTGAGGATTTCCGCCGCATAGGAAGGGGTCACGACGCAGGCGGTGTCCGCCCCTCGTCCGCTGCCGCCGATGCAGACCACCGGTTTGCCGAAGGGAATTTCCCCGGCGTCCAGGGCCATCACCGCAATTTCCACAGAGACTTTAACCCCCCGGGAAATCATCCGCAGGGTATCAGCCATCAGCTCCACCGGATAAATCCCGCCGTGGGCCTTGCTGATGCCCCGCTCGGCGCCGCTTAACACATGGGCGGCGGTAACGAGAGTGACCCCTTTCTCCCGCAGAGAAGCGGCGACCTCCTCATCCATCGGGTTCTTGCCGCCGGTGAAGGCCAGCCGCACATCCACCAGTTTTCCTTTAAACCCCTTGGCGGCCGCCATCTCCACCAGCCTCAGGGCGGTATCCCCCCGGCTGGAAGCGACGACGATATCGGTGTCCAGCTCCATGGCCCGCTCGAGAGCTGCGGTCAGGGTCTCTTCGGTGTTTTCCGGACCGATTTTTTCAAAGACTTTGTGCATAAGGGATACCTCCTGTCGGTTTCGGTCGATGTGATCTATGGATATTTCCAGTATACCACTTTCCGCGGACAGGTGTCAATTTCCCTCTTTTAGGTCCTCCGGTGTCAGCCGCAGCTGTTCCCCGTCCGGCAGGGTAAAGGCAAGGCTGCAATCTAAAGCCTCTGCAATTCTGACCAGATCAGCGGCGGTGAAACTATCCCGGTACATTTTATTGTTCAGCGATTGTACCGAATAACCCATCGCAGCCGCAAGATCTTTATTTTTGAATCCGCGCAGTTTCATCAGCGCTCGAATCTTATTGGATATCGACATAAAAAGTCCTCCAACCGCAAAAAATGCTTGACAAATGGGTTATAGTCGGCTATAATATCTCATATACGAGATTTGCATCTTTTAACAAGGATTTAAAAGGAGATAATCCAGATGTCCCTCTTTGACCTCTATGTGGCATGGGTCGAGAAAAAAGACTCCCCCGGCTATGTAAATGCCGAACTGGCCGCCCGTCCGGTGATGGACAAACTGACCGGTCCGGACGCCGACTTTCTCCTCCAGACAATCACCGACCGGGAGTATGCCGCTTACGCCGCCGGATTCCGGACAGCGGTGCTGCTTTTGGCCGGAATATGAAAATACCCCTGCAAGCATGACGCTTGGAGGGGCATACATTCTATGGTGGACGCACTGGGACTCGAACCCAGGACCTCAGCGATGTGAACGCTGCGCTCTAACCAGCTGAGCTATGCCTCCGATACGAAAAGGGCGGACCCACACTTGAGCCCGCTGCCTTTTGAGATGGTGTGGATAAATGGACTTGAACCATCGACCCCCTGCATGTCAAGCAGGTACTCTAACCAGCTGAGCTATACCCACATTCGGAAATCTGACTTACGTGACAGCTATTATATTATAGCGCAAGGGGACAGGTTTGTCAACCCAGAATTTAGATTTTTCCAATTAAGGCAAAATGCCATTTTTATAATCGCTATTTTTTGTGCCTATTAACAAAAGGCGCGCAGACTTTCCGGTTTGCGCGCCTTTTTGTCATTCTGCCGTTTGAAAGCCCCAGCTGAGTTTGCCGCCGACATCCTCCCCGTCCCATTGGGCGGTGACCTGGTAGACACTGTCCGGCTGAGCAGTAAAGGTAAAGCTTTCGTCCACCGCTACCGCCTCGCCGTCGGGAATCGACTTACTTCCCCGGTCGGAAGAGTCCCACCGCTGGAGGGTCACCACATCCGGGTCCCCGTCGGTCCCCGCAAAGGACAGGGTGAGGGTATCGTCCTCGGCGAGGTTGACCTTCACCAGATGGGCATCCTCCCAGCGGAGAGGATGGTCGGAGTCCTGCATCACGCTGGAACCGTCCCGGCTCCAGGAGGAACTCCCCCGAAGGGGCATCGTGCAGCTGGAAGTGGAACCGTTCTGCTGCAAAATCTGCAAAACCGGCATCCCGTAATTGTCGGTACCGGAGGAAAGATTGGCCTGGGCAGTGTTCCACTGGGCAATCAGGTCGGAGACATCCTCCGTCTGCCCGGTCAGAGAGACCTGTTCACAGCCTGACAGGGTGGACGGCCAGGTTTCCAGCACCGAGGTGCAGCTGTACTCCACCACCTGCCCGGGAGCCAGATCAGCGGGCAGCACCGTATGGCCCTCGGCATCCAGCCACTCGACCCCGTTAAACCCTATAAAGGTGGCCCCGCCAATTCCCTCGGTTCCTTCGGGAGCCAGGTAAACTCCCGTTGCGGTGACCTCAAAGATCACGCCGGTTTCCTGGGTCACAGCCTCCGCCCCAGCGGAACATCCGCCCAGGGACAGGGCCGCCCAGACCGCTCCAGCGGTGGCCGCCAGAACTTTCCGGATTTTCACCATAAAAAAACATCCCCTTTGCGTATTTCCCATGAAAGGCCGATTGCCTTTCACAGGTAATACGCGCGGGAGATGGAAAAAGTTGCATAGAAGATTTTGTTAAGATAAAAACCTTTCGACGCCTCTGTCAAAAAATCCGACGGAAAAGCAGCCGTTTATTTCTTCTTGTAGGCGGCAAAATCCGACTTCACCGCTTTATAAACCTGCAAACCTTTTTTCTGGCCAAACCGGCGGATAATCCCCCGGTAGAACTCCTGTTTACCCTCGGACGAGAGAATTGCTTCGGCCACGGCAGCCCGCTGTTCCCGGCTGCAAACGTCCCCCAGTTCCGGCTCCAGTCTGGTAATCAAAGCCGCCAGCTGGGAGGAATCCGGTTTGCTGCTGTGGTTTTCGGACGGTGCCTGTTCCTTTTCCCGACGGGTGTTGTTGTGGCCCCGGCGGCGGCGGGGACGGGTTTCCTCCCCTTCTTCCTTGGGAGCGGCTTCCTCTTTTGACATGGGGAAAAGTAACGGGCTAAAGACCGCCTCTTCCTCGGCGTCCATCTCCGCCTGTTTCATCCGGGATGCGGCGCTGGGTTCATCCAAATCCCCGCCGTCGTCCTGCCTGGAAGGCGTCTCCGCTACAACCGGTTTGACCTCTTCCGGCTGAGGCGGTTCCTCCCCTTCTTCCGCAAACCGCAGGGCGGCAAAAACCGCCGCGGTCTCTTCATCCGACATCTCTTGGTCGGTACCGACATCAGGTTGCTCTTCCGCTTCCGGCTGGGCTTCTGCCGATTCTTCCGGCTGCTGGGTCACTTCGTCGATGGTGAACTGGTCGTAGACGGCCGAGTCTCCCACCGCCACATCCACCTCGTCGGGACTTTCATCCGGTTCCACCGCCTTGACGGGGCGGCCGGTAAAGGCACTGTGGGCGACGGCGTTGGCGATATTCGACCGGCGATAGACGACGCAGTCGGTGGGAATATACTGGCTGCTCCAGAAATCGTACAGCGCGTCAAATCCGGAATCGTTGCTGATGATATAAAGGTGGGTATACAGTCCGCTGGCCAACAGATACCCCAACAGGGTCGACAGCTGGAAATCCAGGGAATTTTTCCCGCCCCGGCGAATCTGGTAATATTCGACGTTGGCCTCACAGCTGAGGATCTTCTGGTGCATCTCAAAGCTCAAGGTGTTGGAGTTCTGGCTGTACAGAATGACCACCTGGTCCTCCATCCCCAGCGTTTCGATGCCCACAAGCCCCGCGGACTTGACGTTTTCAAAATCAATCAAAAAAGCTCTCATGGATGGTCCTTTCTAGCAATACATTTGACTCTTCTCAGCCGTCCTGGCCGTCCAGCATCTCCCGGGCAGCGTCGGGGTCCAGCCGCTCCACCTCCCGCAGCTTGCGGCTGATGGCCCGGGTCCGGGCGCCCACCAGCTTGTCCAGGTCATCCCCTGCCAGCTGAAGCCGTTTCTGGGTGGAGGCGAGCACCTCAGAAAAGCGGTCAAATTCGGTCCGGACCGCCCCCAAAAGCCGCCAGACCTCCTCCGAGCGCTGGCTGAGGGCCACCGACCGAAATCCCATCTGTAAAGCGTTTAAGAGGGCCGCCATCGTGCTGGGGCCGGCGATGCTCACGTTATACTCCCGCTGAAGGGTCTCCACCATTCCCCGGTTCACCGCCTCCGCGTAAAGCCCCTCAAAGGGCAAAAACATCACCCCAAAGGCGGTGGTGTCGGGAGGCGCGAGGTACTTATCCCGAATATCCTTCGCAAAGCTCTTGAGCCGGGCTTCCAGCTGGCTCCCCGCTTCCTTAATCTGCCCGGGGTCCCCCAGATCATAGGCGTCCTGCAAAGCCCCATAGGCGTCGGCGGGGAATTTGGAGTCGATGGGCATCAAAACGGTGTGCCCTTCCTCCCCCGGCATCTTGATGGCGAACTCGACCCGGGCGGAAGACCCGGGGACTGTCACGGCATTTTCCAGATACTGTTCCGGAGCGAGAATCTCCGACAGCAGGGCGGAAAGCTGCACCTCTCCGAGAATACCCCGGGTCTTGACGTTGCCGAGGATTTTCTTGAGGTCTCCTACCCCGGCCGCCAGCGTCTGCATCTCTCCCAGCCCTTTGTACACCTGTTCCAGCTGGCCGCTGACCGCCTTAAAGGATTCGCCCACCCGCCGTTCTAGGGAAGCCTGGAGCTTTTCATCCACCGAACTGCGGATGGTTTCCAGGCTCTGGGCGGTATCCGCCTGCATCTGCCGGAGAGTATTCCGCATCTCCTCCGACTGGGCCCGCAGGGCGTCGGCGGTGGAAGCCTGGGCGGCGTAAAGCTGCCGCTCCATCGCCTGCAGGCTGGTCTGCTGGGCGGCGGAGGCGGTCCGCTGGTTATTGGCGATGAGGTTGCCGAAGGTCTGGGCCGCGTGTTCTGCCTGCCGGGCGGAGGCGCTTGCCACCGACCCTTCAATCCGGTCCAGCGCCCCGTCCAAAAGCTCTTCCAGATCGTCGGCTGTATCCCGGCTCGATCGCCGGACCGCCTTAAGCGCCGACAGCGACGCGATTAGTCCCGCCGCCGATAACCCCGCCGCCAGGGCTGCCAGAAAAAGGGTAAGCCCTTCCATCGGGATTACTTATGGACCCGGTCGAAACCAAAGCTCTTAAACAGCTCGGTCACCCGGGCGGAAAACTGGAGAGGATTGCGGCAGTTTTCCGCAACGCCGGGGATCTTCTCCCGGGCGGCCTTAAAACGGGCTTCCCCTTCGGGGCTATCCTCTCCCAAAAACCAGCATTGGCTGGACCAACAGTCAAATTTCAGATTCAGGTTGTATGCTTTTTCTGCCATATAGGCCTCCTCGGGATTCTGTGAATCCCTGTCTTTGGGAAAAGACCGGCCCCTCGGCCAGTCCATTCCGGTTTACAGTTTGCTGCCCTTTGCCCCGCCAAAGGAGGCGCCTTCCAGGATTTTGGTATCAAAATCGTAGTGAATCTCGGCCTCTTCCCGCTGGCGCTTGAGAGCCAGGTTAATCATCTGCTCTAGCAATTCGGTGTAGGACACCCCCAGCGGCTCCCAGAGATAGAAGGAGAGGGACCCGGGGATGGTGTTGATCTCGTTAATCCAGATTTCCCGGGTGGCGCTGTCCATCATAAAGTCAATCCGGGACACGCCGCAGCAGCCGAGAGCCTTAAAAGCCTCCACCGCCGTCTTGCGGACAAAGGCCCGCTCTTCCTCGGAAATGTCCGCCGGAATCTTGCGGGAAAGGCTGGCCATCCCCTCGGAAGAGCCGGAGGACTTACTGCCACCTTTGCTGCCGCCCGGCATATACTTCTGGGTGTAGTCAAGGATGTCGTCTCCCTTGGCCACCGGCTCCTCACATTCCGAAGCCTTGGCCTCATCCACATCCCCCAGGACCGAGCAGTTGATCTCCTTTAAGTTGGGGACCGCCCGCTCCACCAGAACGGTTCTGGCAAACTGGAAGGCGTAGTCCATCGCCCCGGCCAGGGCTTCCCGGTCGGAGGCCTTGCGGACGCCGACGCTGGACCCCAGGTCCACCGGCTTTACGATGACCGGATAGCCGATCTTCTCTTCCACCCGGTTCAAAAACGCTTCCGGCCCGGCCAGGTAATCCTTGAAGGTCACCTTCAGGCAGGGGAGCACCGGCAGACCCGCTTCCTTCCAGACGCACTTCATCATATACTTATCCATGCCCAGGGCCGAAGCCAGCACGTCGCAGCCCACAAAGGGAACGCCGAGGGTCTTTAGATACCCCTGCAAAGCCCCGTCCTCCACGTTGGTGCCGTGGACGATCGGGAAGATGATGTCAAGGGTGTCCACCAGATTGTTGCCCAGCTTTTTCATCGGGTAGCGGATCAGCTCCACCCGGCCGTTTGCCGGAATCAGCAGCACCTGCTGGCACTGTTCGGTGACCGCCTTGAGGCCGTGGCGATAGCTTTCAATCTTGCCCGCCGCCTCGCCGGTGTAGAAGGTGTTCTGCCGGGTCATATAGATCGGAACCACGTCATATTTCGAGCGGTCGATGCTGGCAGCCGCCTGCAAAGCCGAGATAATCGAGACCTCATGTTCGACGCTCTTGCCGCCGAAGAGGATACCCAGTTTGATTTTCATAGATAGTCAGACCTTTCCTGTCCAGGTAATTGAGATCATGCTGGCCTCCATGGCCAGAGCGTTTAATAGTTATCCGGCAGATCGTTTTCCAGAAGGACGATCTTCTGTCTGCCGCCGGTGCGGATATTTTCCACCGTTTTTAAGGCTGCGGTCAGGTCATGCTCCACAAAGGCCTTTTCCCGGGGGAATCCGGCGTCCAAAAGCCCCGCCAGAATCGGTTCCGCATGCTTTTCGCCCACCAGCACCGCATAGTCGCAGACCGCTGCGGCCTGGCTGCCAAACACTCGGTTCAGCTCTTCCTGCCGGCTGCCCAGCTCGACCATGCCGGGGGTCACGAGAATTTTGACCCCATCAAACTGCCCGAGGGTGTCCAGGGCCGCTTTAGCCCCGCTAGGGTTGGAGTTGTAGGCGTCGTCGATGATGAGGGAGCTGCCGCCCCGGATGAGCTGCAGCCGGTGGGGAACGCTTTCCAGCTGCCGCACCTGGGGGATTAAATCCTCCATCGGAACACCGAGGGTGTTGGCAGCGGCGATGGCACCGGTGATGTTCAGGACGTTGTGGGCGCCGATGAGCCGGGTGGTGAAACGGTAGTCCTTCCCATCCCGGGCAATCGTGAAGGAGGACCCTTCCGCCGAGACCGAGATGTCCCGGGCAAAGTAGTCGGCGTCTTCCCGTTCAATGCCATACTTGACCGCCGGACGGCCGGGGTTCTGGGAACGGATATACTCGTTGTCCCAGTTTAAAAAGACGGTGCCGTCCTGGGGAAGGGCGTCCCGCAGCTCAAACTTGGTCTTGATGACGTTGTCGATGCTCTTAAAGCTTTCTAAGTGCTGGGGCCCAATCGAGGTGAGCACCCCGTACCGGGGAGAGACGATGTCACAGATCTCCTTGATGTCTCCGATGTTGCGGGCACCCATCTCGCAGAGAAAGATCTCGTGGGTCGGCCGCAGGGACATCCGCACCGTTTTCACCACGCCCATCGTGGTGTTGTAGCTTTCGGGGGTCATCAGGACGTTATACTTGGCGGAAAGGAGCTTGCGCAAAAAGAACTTGACGCTGGTCTTGCCGTAGCTCCCGGTGATGCCGACCACCTTGAGGGACGGCATCTCCCGCAGCATCCGTTTCGCGTCGTTGATATACCAGTTGTTGATCGACCGTTCGATCGGGCGGTTGACCCAGTTGGCCGCGAGGACATAGTACCCTGCTACAAAGTGGGAGAGGGGCAGTAAAATTCCCACCCCCAGGGGGATTTTCCAGCTGCCAATCCAGACGGACGGAATCAGCAGTGCGACAATCGCCGTCAGGAGCATCAACACCCCCAGGCTCACCAGCATCCGTTTAACCCGGGCGGTGTAAACCAGCGGCTTTTTCGCCTTGCGGGGGCGTCCCAGATAGGCGGTAACGGCAAACAGCAGAATCGACAGGATCATCCCCACTTTCCCGCAGAAAAGGGTCAGCCAGGGGGCCAGCAGCACCCCCAGATTCCGTCCGATAAAGGCCGGCAGGAAGTTTTTCTGAAACCAGGCCCGCTGTTCATGGGGCTTATAGGAGTTAAGCTGGAAGATATGCAAGTTATAAAGAGCCAGCATCACAAAACTGGCCGCCCAGCTAATCACCAGCAGCATCATCGGAATCCATTCAAACATCGTTGCACCCCTTTACGCTTTGTCGCTCTGGAGATAGCTCCCCAGCACCCGGGAAAAGAGTCCCCAGTCCTCCAGGAAGGGGAAGTGGCTGCCGCCGGGGATTTTCACCAGCGCCGCCCCCGGCATCAGCTTTTCAATGGTCTCCCCGTCCGACAGGGGGGTAGCGGTGTCCTTCTCCCCCCAGAGCAGGAGGGCAGACTGCCGAATCAGCGGCATTTTCGGGGTCATATCGGTGTTGACGCACTTCACCAGCGTCTGACGCATCAGCGGGGAGGCGTTTAAATAGTCGGCACTCCCGTGGCTGCGGCGGAGATTTTCCAGCGCGTCGGGATAAAGGGCCCGGCAAAACGGGGTTTCCAAAATCCGGCGGCAGATTTTATACTGCCGGGTTCGGAGCTTCTGCTTGAAGGTCTTGTGGGGCAGGACGCCGGCCGCGTCCATCAGCACCATCCGGGTGATGACAAAGGGGAGATTCTCCCGGGAAGCCACCTCAAAGGAGATCCTTCCCCCGTGGGAATGGCCCATCAAAAGGACCTTTTTCAGCCCCAGTTTCTCGATAAAATGGATCACAAACCCGGCGTATTCCGCCACTCCCCAGGGGACGTCCGGCTCCGCAGTCCCCCCAAAGCCCGGCAGGTCCGGCGCCACCACCGGAAGGTATTCCCCCATAAAGCCCAAAAGCCGGGGATAAACCGATGTAGGGGCTCCCCAGCCGTGAAGGAAGACGAGGGTCTCCCGCTCCGGGGAGGGTTCCCCAATCTGGACATACTGGACGCTCAAGCCGTCAATTTCGATCCGCTGGGTCTGCATAGAATCCGCCCTTCCATTGATGTTAAAAGTATACCGGCGGCGGTCAAGCCCCGGCCAAAATGCCCTTTTCCAAAACAGGTCATATCTAAATTAGTATAATGCAAAATCACTTCCCTGTCAAGGAAAAAGCCCCCCGGTATACTATACCGGAGAGCCTGTTTCAATGCCTATTAGCAGCCGCAGCCGGAGCAGCTGGAGCAGCTGCCGGTGCAGGAGGATTCGACATCAACGGTGTCCACATCCTGGCCATTGACAGCAGCCTGCATGATGACGTTGATCTTCTGCATGATCTCTTCCACGTCCTGCTTGGCGATGTTGTAGTCCATCATGTGAGAATTTCCCATGACATCGGTGTAGACCTTCTGGAGCTGGGTGTTCAGCTCGGCAACTTTGGCGTCGTCCTTCTCGGTCTTGGCGTTTTCCTGGGTCAGGTTCATCCGGACCAGGTTGAAATCGCCGATCAGCTCCTGGAGGGAAGCGTCTTCGTCGCAGGCCTTTTCAGCGGCCTTCATGGCGGTGTACTGAGGGGTGTTCTGGATAGCGCGGCCCAGTTCCCGGGCGGCGGTAATCGGATCCATCATCGTATTTACTTTCCTTTCTGTTTATGGGTTTTAGTATATCTATCTGTAACCCGCCGGACGCATTTTATACCCGGCGGAAAACATGCGTAAAGGAGGGAAAAACGTCCTTTTGGTCAGCGAATCTCGCCGGCCAGGGCAAAGTTTGCAGATTTTATGACCGTCACCGGGACAAACTGCCCGATGAGTCTGGGGTCGCCGAAGAAGTCGATGACCATTCCCTCTTCGGTCCGGCCCATCAGCAGCGCTTTTCCCGCCGGGACCGGCTGGTCCGAGAGGATGCCCTTTTCCTTGCCGTACCCTTCGCAGAGGATCTTTACCGTCTGACCGGTCATCCGGTCATAGAGCTTCATCCCACATTCCTTCTGGACGGCCAGCAGTTCCTGGAACCACTTAGACTTCTCCGCCGCGGGGACCGGGTCGTCCATCTGAGCTGCCCGGGTGCCGGGCCGGGGAGAAAAGATAAAGGTAAAGAGGGACTGGTACCCGACCTCCCGGATGAGGGAAAGGGTCTCTTCAAACTCCTCCCGGGTCTCGCCGGGAAAGCCGACGATGATGTCGCTGGTAAAATGCAGGCCGGGGATCTTCTCCTTGGCGTAGCGGACAATCTCCAGATACTGCTCCCGGGTATAGTGGCGGTTCATCGCCTTCAGCACCCGGTCGTTGCCCGACTGAACCGGCAGGTGGAGGGAGTTGCAGATTTTGGGGTTGCGGGCCATTGTGTCGATGAGCTTTCTGGTGCAGTCCCGGGGGTGGGAGGTCATAAACCGCACCCAGAAGTCGCCGGGGATATTCGCCACCGCCTCCAGCAGTTCCGGGAAGTCCATCCCCTCTTCCCCGTTTTTGCCGTAGGAGTTGACATTCTGCCCCAGAAGGGTGATCTCCTTGTAGCCGGCCTCCACCAGTGAACGGGCCTCCTGCAAGACGTCCTCCGGCCGGCGGGAACGTTCCCGGCCCCGCACCAGAGGTACCACGCAGTAGGTGCAGAAATTGTTGCAGCCGTACATAATCGGCAGTCCCGCCCGGACCTTGTCTTCCCGGAGGGTGGGGATGCCTTCGGCGATGACCCCGTCGATATCTTCGGTATCATAGACCCGCTTGCGCTGGCCGGGGACGGCGTGCAGGAGGGTCTCGTGGAGCAGCTGGGGCAGTTTATAGAGGGCGTGGGGCCCAAACACCAGGTCAACGCCGGGGAAGGAGCGGCGAAGCTTGTCCGAAACCTCTTTCTGCTGGGCCATACAGCCACAGAGGGCGATCAGCATATCCCGCCGGAGTTCCTTTTGGTGGGTCGCCTGGCCCAGGATGCCGAAGACCTTCTGTTCGGCATTTTCCCGGATGGCGCAGGTGTTGTAAAGGGCAATGTCCGCCTCCTCCACCGATTCGGTGAAGGTGCAGCCCATCTCAGCCAACATGCCTTTGATCTTTTCGCCGTCGTCCATATTCTGGGCGCAGCCAAACGCCCGGACCAGGGCCTTGGGGCTGCGGCCATAGCGGTTTTCCAACAGCCGCTTATTTTCGGCGCAAAACGCCCGCTGGGCCTCCATTTCAAGCTCCCCGATATGCTGAATGCTCAAGTTCTAAACGCTCCCATCTGATCGTGGTCGAATTCTGTACCCCTTATTATAACCGGAGAATGGGCGGGTGTCAAGGTGAGAGGGTTCCCAATGGCTGGCAGCGGCCCCGGACAAAGGGCTCTTTTCAGAAAATCGTCCGACACAAACCGAAAAATGTCCCTTTCCAACCGGCAAAAAAGGAAATATAATGAACATAAAGAAAATTTTGCCGAAAAGAAAAGGCAAACAACGTCAAAATAAGGAGGTACCCCTATGACCATTCAGCAAGTTATTGACAAGATCATCGCCTACCACCCGGACCTCGGTGAACGGGCGGCCACCACCTGCGACACCGTCAAATACGGCGACACATCCGGGGAATGTACCGGTGTCGCCACCGCCATCTACCCCTCTCCCGACGTCATCCGAGCGGCCCACGAGGCGGGATGTAATCTGCTCCTGGTCCACGAGCCCTCCTTCTACACCCACATGGACCCGCTGGACTGGCTGAAAGAGAACTCGGTGGCCCAGAAAAAGATGGCGCTGCTGGACGAGTACGGGATGGTCATCTTTCGAGACCACGACCGCATCCACACCCACATTCCCGACGGCATCTTCTACGGCGTGCTCCACGAACTGGGCTGGCTCTCTTACGCCGATCAGGATATCAACCAGCCCCGAGACCGCACCAATCCCGTCTTTATGACCCTGACGCTGCCGGATATTCCCGTGGCTGAAGTAGCGGCGCTGATTAAAGAAAAGCTGGGACTGCAGTCCCTCCGCTTTACCGGCAACCCCGGCACCATCGTCCACAAAGCGGCGTTTGCCGGTCACCTCTTTCCGGGGGCGGAAAAACTGATCGAGTTTATCGACCGGGAGAAGATCGACCTGCTAATTCCCGGGGAGATCATCGACTGGGAAGTCCCCTGCTACTTTAAGGACGCGGGACAGATGGGAATGAACAAGGCCTGCCTCCACCTCGGTCACTTCAACATGGAGGAACTGGGGATGAAGTACGCCGTCAACTGGCTGAAACCGATGGTCGGGGATATTCCGGTGGTTTACTGCCCCAATGAAGATATGTACCGGTATTTTTGATGTTTAGTAGGTTCCTTCGGTATATAAACTGTTTTTGACTAGACAAAAAGCTCCTGCCGCTGAATCTCTCAGCAACAGGAGCTTTTCCTTTTACACCTTAACCGGCTTGACCATCATCGTCGGGATGGTAGCCTCCACCAGAGAGGTACTGACCACCGCAGTTCCGTCCAGCGTCACCGACGCTGTCCCGGCCGCCGCCGCAAAGAGAGCGGCCTCTTTCGGGTCCCGTCCCATCTCCAGCGCGTAAAGGAAGGAAGCGAGGGTCGTGTCCCCTGCTCCGATGGTGGAGCGCACCTCCACCGGGGTGGGAATGATCCGGGTTCCCCCGCCGGAACCGACGTAGAGAAGCCCTTTAGGCCCCAACGACACCAGCACATGGGTGACGCTGTTGGCCAGCACCCGGGCGAATTTGATGATTGACTGTTCGGTCCGAAGGTCGGTGCCGCACATCATCCGGAATTCGGGGAGATTGGGCTTAATGAGGAAAGGCTGAATCTCCTGCATATCCTCCAGCTTAAAGACCGCCGAATCCAGAGCCACCTCGACATTCTCCCGCTTAAGGGACAGAATAAAGGCTTTATAGCCCTCCACTGTGATGCCGGGCGGAAGCGAACCGGCAAAAATCAACAGGCAGCGCCCAGCTCCTGCGATTTCCTGCAAAATCCGGTCTTTGAGCTCGTGCATAGCTTTGGCGGGAACCGTGCAGCCAGCGCGGTTGACCTTCAGCACCCGTTTATCCGGGATGACCAGCGTCAGGTTTTCCCGGACGGCGCCGGGAATCTGGATAAAGTCGTAATCCACCCCGTCTTCCCGCAGAAGGGCGCCAAAAGTCTGGAAATTGTCGCTGCCGGCGACCCCAAGGCAGCGGCAGCCCTCATACCCATAGGAGGCCAGCACCCGGGAGATGTTGACCGCCTTACCACCGGCATACACCTTTTCATCGGACGTCTTATTCGGTTCGGTAAAATCCAGGGTATGCACCCACAGCGTGACGTCCATCGCCGGGTTTAACGATACCGTGATAATCCGGTTAAATAACTTTCCCAACAGATAACCCCCTTCAAGCAGGTAAGCGTTAGTCTGCGCGTTTGCGGACCTGGGTCCCCTGCCTGGTTTCTTTTACCTCATAACCCTTGGCCTCGATCTGCGCCCGCAGTTCATCGGCCTTTGCAAAATCCTTTGCCTTCCGGGCAGCCGCTCTCGCGTCCACAAGGGCCTGTACCTCCGGCGGAATACCTTCCTCTTCCTTCTTGCCGTATACCAGCCCCAGGACCCCAGTCAGGGTGTCAAAGAGCTCCTTCATGGCGGTCAGCTTTTCCTTGGGCAGCGGGCTTTCTTTCACCGTCGTGTTGATGTCCCGGGCCAGCTCGAAGATGACCGACAGGGCGTCGGCGGTGTTGAGGTCGTCGTCCATATACTGGTTAAACCGCTGCTGGTAGGTTTCCAGCGCCTTTTTATCCTCGTCGGTAAAGGGAGCGCTCACCGCGTGGGGAAGAGCCGCCTCCAGACCGTCCTTGCAGTTGTGGAGCCGCTCCAGGCTGGAAACGCACTGGGCCATGACGTCCACCGAGTAGTTGATGGGGCTGCGGTAGTGGGACTGGAGCATCAGGTAGCGGATGGGTTCATACCCATAGACCCCTGCCACATCCCGGACGGTGAAGAAGTTGTTTAAGGACTTGCTCATCTTCACCTTGTCGACGGTGATAAAGCCGTTGTGCATCCAGTAGTGGGCAAAGGGCTTGCCGTTGGCCGCCTCCGACTGGGCGATCTCATTCTCGTGGTGGGGGAAGATCAGGTCCTCGCCGCCGCAGTGGATGTCAATGGTGTCCCCGAGGATGGTCTTAGCCATCGTCGAGCACTCAATGTGCCAGCCGGGCCGTCCCTCCGACCAGGGAGAAGGCCAGTGGGGTTCGCCAGGCTTAGCGGCCTTCCAAAGGGCAAAGTCGGCGGGATGTTCCTTCAAGTCCCCGACCTCGACCCGGATACCGGCTTCCAGATCTTCCAGCGGCTGATGGGAGAGCTTGCCGTACTCGGGGAAACTGTGGGTGCGGTAGTAGACGTCTCCGCCCGCTTCATAGGCAAAACCTTTGTCAACGAGGGTCTGGACAAACTGGACGATCTCGTTCATCATCTTGGTGACCTGGGGATGGTAGTCGGCGGGCATGACATTCAGCCCGGCGGCGTCCTTTTTATATTCGGCGATGTACCGTTCGGAAATAACCGAAGCGTCCACCCCTTCTTCGTTGGCCCGGCGGATGATCTTGTCGTCGACGTCGGTGAAGTTCTGGACATAGGTCACCTTATACCCCCGATAGGTCAGATACCGCCGCAGGGTATCAAAAACACAGATCGGACGGGCGTTGCCCAGATGAATCAGGTTGTACACGGTCGGGCCGCAGGCGTAGATGGAAACCTCTCCGGGGCGGATGGTTTTCAGTTCCTCTTCCTGACGGGTCATGGTATTGTATATTTTCATTTATGGCATCCTTTCTCGGTTTTGCCGTTTTTTTCTTTATCATGGCTGGATGGACCAGGAGCATAACCCCTGGTCCTCCGCTTTTTATTTTTGGGTAGCTTCCCGCAGGGTTCGATTCTCCTCTTCCAGCCGGCCGACCCGTTCGCTCAGGACCTCCAGCTGCTTTTGCAGGTCGGAAAATTCCATTCCCACCGGGTCGGGCATATGAATCTGGTCGAGATCCTGGGTAACCCGGACGCCGTCCAGTTTGACCACCTGGGCGGGGACACCGACCGCAGTGGCGTTGGGGGGGATTTCCTTGAGGACCACCGCTCCGGCGGCGATCTTGGAATTATCCCCGATGGTAAAGGGGCCGAGCACCTTGGCCCCGGAACCGACGGTGACGTTTTTGCCCAGCGTCGGGTGGCGTTTGCCGGCGTCTTTGCCGGTGCCCCCGAGAGTCACCCCCTGATAGAGGGTGCATCCATCCCCCACTTCGGCGGTTTCACCGATGACAATTCCGCAGCCGTGGTCGATAAATACCCCTGTGCCGATTTTGGCGCCGGGATGAATTTCAACCCCCGTGCGAAACTTCGCGTACTGGGAGATAAAGCGGGCAAGGAAGAAATGTTTATGATGATACAGCCAATAGGCCGGCCGGTGGAGCATAATTGCGTGGAGCCCCGAATAGAGCAGCAGCACTTCGAAGGTGCTGCGGGCTGCGGGGTCCCGCTCCTTGACGGCGCGGACATCGGCGCGCAGGCGGTCAAGCATGATTATTCCTTTCTGTCGGGTGGTTAAAGGGCCTATCTACCCCTTCAACACCCAAAGACCGCCGGTTTAAAGGTGACAACCGGACGGCGCTGGTTCCATATCGGCATCGTGCGCCTCCTGTGGTTATAGATCGTGGTTTTATCCGGCCTCCCGGCCGGTATCGGTATACGGCAGTATATGCTTCCGGCGCCGTTCAGTTCCAATGAAGGGGGAGCGGCCTATCCGGAATTTTACATCGAACCGGTGAAAACCTCCCGGTTCTGAACTAGGTATTCGACACCCGAGTAGATGGTGAGAACCCCACAGATCCAGATGAGGATGTTGCTGACCAACGCCATCGGGAAAGCTCCCGGCATGACGCCAAAGTCCGCCACCGCTAAAAGCAACAGAATCGCCACAATCGACACCATCGTGACCGCCGTTTTAACCTTGCCGGACTTTCCGGCGGCGATAACCTTGCCTTTGCTGGCCGCCACCATCCGCATCGAGCTGACCAGGAATTCTCTAGCCATCATGATGACCACCGCCACCGGCGACGCAAGCCCTAGGGAGATGAAAGAGATCAGCGCCGCAAAAACCAGCACCTTATCCGCCACCGGGTCAAGGAACTTCCCAAAGTCGGTAATCAGCCCCCGGCTGCGGGCAATATGGCCGTCCAGCGCGTCGGTAATGGAAGCCACCGCGAAGACAATCAGCGCCCAAAGCCCATGGAACGGAATCCCGTCCACCAGCAAGAAGAGAAGAAAAAACGGCACCAGAATGACCCGCAGCAGAGTCAGTTTATTGGGCAGGTTCATCTTTTATTCCTCCGTTTTCGGTTCCTCCGCCAGGCCCTCCGCCTCAGAATCCTCGGCGTTTTCGCCCAGCAGGTCGATGTCCATCATATCGGTCAGCCTTACCTTCAGATACTCGCCCATATAGGGACGGCGGTGGGAGGTAAAGAAGATCTTTCCGTCGATTTCGGGGGCCTCTTCGGCGCTGCGGCCGTAGTAGCACTCGGCGTATTTATCCCAGCCTTCGGTGACCACTTCAACCACCTGGCCCAGCCGTTTCTCGCTCTTGGCTACCGAAATGTTATCCTGTTCCTGTTCGACGATTTCCGCCCGGCGGACCCGTTCATCGGGATCAACCTGGTGTTCCATCATCGCGGCCCGGGTCCCTTCCTCCTCCGAATAGGGGAAGCAGCCCACATGGTCCAGCCGCAGGTCCCGTACAAACTGGGCGAGCTTTTTAAACTGGTCTTTCGGCTCGCCGGGGAAGCCGGCGATCAGGGAGGTCCGCAGAACGATACCGGGGATCTTCTCCCGAATCTTGCGGATCAGAGCCTTGTACTCCTTGCCGGACCCCGGCCGGTTCATCGCCTTGAGGATATCCGGGTCGCAGTGCTGCATCGGGATATCCAGGTATTTGACCAGCTTATCTTCCGACGCGATGGTGTCAATCAGTTCATCGGTAATCCGTTCGGGATAGGCATACAGCGTCCGAATCCAGTGGATGCCGTCGATCTTGCACAGCTCCCGCAATAGAGCCGCCAGCTTGTACTCGCCGTACAGGTCCAGCCCATACCGGGTGGTGTCCTGGGCGACGACCACCAGCTCAGTCACCCCCTGAGCGGCCAGCCGTTTGGCCTCTTCGACGATATTCTCCATCGGTCTGGAGCGGAACCGTCCCCGAATCGAGGGAATCGCGCAGTAGGAGCAGCAGTTGTCGCACCCTTCGGCAATCTTTAAATAGGCGAAAAACGGCAGCGAATACAGCCGCCGTCCCCCTTCCAGCGGGAGCTGATCCTTGGGGGCCTTGCAGCGGAGAGTTTCCCCTGCCAGGGCCTTTTTCACCATCTCAACAATGTCCCCGTTACAGCCGATTCCGGCGATGACGTCCGCCTCCGGCATACTTTCGGCGATATCCTCCAGATACCGTTCCGCCAGACACCCGGTGATGACGACCTTTTTAATCCGGCCTTCCTTTTTCAGGGTCAGAAACTCGTCGATATTCTCGATGGCTTCCTCCTTGGCACTGGTGATAAAGCCGCAGGTATTGATAATGACAACGTCGGCCAAACCCGGTTCCGTTTCCAGCTGGAACCCAGCCTCAGCCAGTTTGTCCAGCATCATTTCGGCGTCCACCTGGTTTTTCGGACATCCGAGGCTTACAAGCCCCACCTTAATCGGTTGTTCAGACATATACATTCTCCTTATAAACGCCCATTCCCGGGCTTTAGTCTTCTTCCAGCTCCTGCCGCAGCCGTTCTTTGACCGCCTCGACGGCGGCCCGGGCTTCTCCAAATCCATGTCCCAGCCGCATCAGCCCCTGAATCGCACGGTTCTCCCCTTTGGAAAATCCGCCGCGGTTAAAGCCGCTCACCTGCGCCTCTTCCCCTGACTCCATTTCGTTAAGGAGGGCGCGTCCGTACTTTTTATAGGCCAGCTCTTCGATGGCCTCCTGATCGCTCTCCACCTCACCGGTGGCGGCGTCGATGGATTCCCGGGAGAAGCCCTTTTTCATCATCTCCTGGACAATCCGCCGGCGGCCGAAATGCTTGGTCTCACTTAAATACTGGGCATACCGGAGGGCATATTCATCCTCCTTCATCAGCCCCAGAGACTCCATTTCATCGGCAATCTTTTCGGCCGTCTCCCAGCCGACGCTGCGGGAGAGTTTGCGGGTCAGTTCATCTTTGGTGTGCTCCCGCTCTTCCAACAGGTAAAAGGCCCGTTCCCGACCCCGGCGGTAATCGGCGGCCGCCCGGACCTCGTCCAGAAAGGCCTGGTCCACCTGGAGTCCTTTGCGGAGGTGGAAATCGGCAATTAAGGTGTCCGCGAGGATATACCAGTATTCCCCGTCCACCTCTACCTTATAGCGGGAACCTTTCTCCCCATAACGGGAGATGCCGGTGATAATCATGTAAAGTCATCGAGGTCAGCCTCGACATCCAGGTCAAAATCGGTGATATCGGTGTCTGCCGGAGTATCCTCCGGCAGCGAATAGGTCACCTCATCGTCGGAGCCTTCCTCTTTCGGGGCTTCTTCCTCCCCTTCCCGGACGAACTCCGCCCCATTCCAGGTCAGGATGCCGCCCCGGACGGTGGTAACCGCCGGCTTGCCCTTGGAAGCCGGGGTGAAGGCAAAGCGGTCGAGGTTGTCGCGAATCAGCTTTTCAATCTCATCCGCCACTTCCGGATGGGCCTTCAAGAAGGCGCGGACCCGTTCCTTGCCCTGGCCAATCCGTTCGCCCTTAAAGCTGAACCAGGAGCCGGACTTGATAATGACACCCAGGGCGCTGCCCAGGTCGATCAGTTCCCCTTCCCGGGAGGTGCCTTCCCCGAACAGCAGGTCGAAGGAGCACTCCTTAAAGGGCGGGGCCACCTTGTTTTTGACCACCTTGCAGCGGGTGACGTTGCCGACAAAGTCGTTGCCATCCTTGATGGCTTCCCCTTTGCGGACGTCGATGCGGATGGTGGCGAAGTATTTCAGCGCCCGGCCGCCGGTGGTGGTCTCGGGGTTGCCGAACATGACGCCGATCTTTTCTCGAATCTGGTTGATGAAGATGGCCACGCAGTTGGTCTTGCCGATCAGGCCGGTCAGCTTGCGCATTGCCTGGCTCATCAGCCGGGCCTGGAGGCCCACATGGCTGTCCCCCATGTCCCCTTCGATTTCGGCCTTGGTGGCCATAGCCGCCACCGAGTCGATGACCACAATCGACAGTGCGTTGGAACGGACCAGCGCCTCAGTGATTTCCAGCGCCTCCTCACCGGTGGACGGCTGGGAAACCAGCAGCGAGTCGATATCGACTCCCAGGGCTTTGGCGTAGGTGGGGTCCAGGGCGTGTTCGACGTCGATAAACGCTGCCTCGCCGCCGGCCTTCTGAGCCTGGGCGACCATCTGGAGGGCAACCGTCGTCTTACCGGACGATTCCGGCCCGTAGATCTCCACAATCCGGCCTTTGGGGATGCCGCCGACACCGAGGGCGATGTCCAGGCTCAAAGAACCGGTGGGTATTACGTCTACATTCATCGTTTTATTCTGCCCCAGCCGCATCAGCGAACCCGGGCCGTACTGCTTTTCAACCTGCGCAATAACCTCATCGAGGGCTTTCTGGCGCTCTTCACGGGTGCCCAGCTGCTGCATCCCGCCCTTATCGGTAGCTGCTTTTTTTGCCATACTGCAAGTCCTTCCTTTTCTATCGAGTCCTGTGCCTGTCCGATAACACTAGACAAACACCCTATTGCATCGGGAAATCAAAATCCGAAAGCCCGTCTCCCCAAAAAGGCGCAGAAGCCTTACGGTTTTCGGGCCGCTATTACTCTTATTATACCACTATAATCACGGGTTTGGCAAATGGTATTTAGCCCGGCCTCTTCCATCATCCGGCTGACCGCACCTTCCTGGCCGACGCCGATTTCATAGGCAAACAAACCGCCTTTTTTCAGCCGCGGCGCCCAAAGGGCGGTGAGCCGGCGGTAGAAGTACAGGCCGTCCGCCTCGCCGTAAAGGGCCATTGTCGGCTCGTAGGAAAGTTCCGGCTCCAGCTCCGCCATATCCTGAGCGTTTAGGTAGGGAGGATTAGCGAGAATACAGTCAAAGTCGCCGCTGACGCAGTTCAGGTCAAAGGCGTCCCCCAGTACCCCGTGGACCTTTCCGCCGAGGGATTCATTATTGCGGACCAGATACCGGAAAGCCTCCTCCGACTTTTCGACGCTCCAAACTTCCGCGTCCGGCCGTTCCAGCGACAGGGTGACCGCGAGACAGCCACTTCCGCCGCAGAGTTCCAGCGCCCGGGGAGAGGGAACCCCTTTCAGCCCCTCCAACACCTGTTCCATCAGCACTTCGGTGTCCGGCCGGGGAATCAAAACCCCTTCTCCCACCAAAAAGGGGCGGCCGAAAAAGTCCCAGCATCCGAGGATATATTGAAGCGGCTCCCGGTTTAACCGCCGCCCCACCATGTCCAAAAGCTTCTGCCCGCCTCTCGGGTTGGCGGGGAGCTTTCCGCCCAGCAGGATGGCGGATTTGTCCACCCCATAGGCCGCCGTCAGCAGTTCCGCCGCCTCAAACTGCGGCGCGTCGGTGGCCGGTTCCAGCGCCCTGCGGACCGCCCGCTCCAACTGAGTGAAGGTCACCCCGGGCTGTTCCAGCAGGGAGGAGATCTCTTCCAGCGTCATTTCCCCCATACGGCGTCCTCCCGGTTTTCCGGCAGCACCGCCTTCATCGACGCGATGGCCACCTCGATCATGCTGTCATCCGGCTCTTTGGTGGTCAGCCGCTGGACCTGAAGCCCCGGCCAGGAGATGATGCGGGTGAAGATATTGTCGTATTTCCCCGCCAGCCGGATCAGCTCATAGGCAATTGCCATCGTCAGCGGCAGCATCAACAGTTTGAGCGCCACCCGAAGCAGCAGACTGTCCCAGGTGACCACGGTGGAGAGGATAATCGAGATAAACAGCACCAAAAAGAGGAAGCTCGTCCCGCAGCGAGGATGGAACCGGATGTGCTTGCGGACATTCTCGACGGTCAATTCTTCCCCCGCCTCAAAGCAGGCAATCGTCTTGTGTTCCGCCCCGTGGTAGGAGAACATCCGCTTCATATCCGGCATCAGGGACACCAGTGCCATGTAGCCGATGAAAATAGCCAGTTTAATGACACCTTCGCCCAGCGACAGGGTCCAGCCTGGCGCGCCCGGCAGCAGTCCTTTTAACAGGGTGACGATCTGGGCCGGCAGGTACATAAACAGCAGCACCGCGACGCAGAGTCCCACCACCATTGAGATATATCCCACTGCTTTAACCAGTTTGTCGCCGAACTTTTCCTCCAGCCACTGGTCGAATTTAGAGGGGTTTTCGTCCTCAATCCCGTCGGTGGCCAGCTCCGCCGACCGCATCAGGCACTTGTACCCGTCCAGCAGGCTGGTGATAAAGCTGACAATACCCCGAACCAGCGGCACTTTATTGTACCAACGGCGGGGATGGTTGTCCCAACCCTCCTGGACGATGGTGCCGTCCTGCTTCCGCACCGACATAACCGTCTTTTTAGGGCCTTTCATCATGACCCCTTCAATAATGGCCTGTCCGCCGATGCTGGTTTTAAAGCCGGCGGGGCAGGTCGGATGTTCCGATTTTGCCATGTAAATCCTCTTTCTATACAAAATCGCCAATCCCAGTTTTTCCGGGATAGACACAAAAAATCGGTCGAACATTTCTACCGCACTCCTCATTATATAGAGAACCGGCGGAAAAATCAACGGAAATTTCTAAACATTCCCGCAAACTTTCCCGCCGGTAAAGGGTTTTCGCTATTTTATTTGAGACTATTGTTCCCGCCGTCCCCGATAGAGACTGTGGGCCAGCAGCAGCCCGCAGTACAGGAGGAGGGAAATTAGGAGAATTAGGTAAAAGTCCCGCGGCATCGAATAGGTGGAGGGGGTGAGGCCGGTCACTGCAAAATGACTGACGATATAGGCCGCCGGATAGAGCATGACCCGTTCCAGCGGAGCTCTAAACTTTTCCCATTTCCGGGTGAAAAACCGTGCCGCCGCCAGTAAGAGCAGCGCAGCCGCCGACAAAAGCAGGTAATAGGTGAGGGTTAGCCTGGGAAGGGGTATCGACTCTTCCCCGCCCGGCTGGCCGTAGACGCAGACATCCGGCTCCCCGTTATTGGAGCTGTAATAGATGCAAAGCGGGCTACCTTCCGATGGATAGACGGTAAACGACTGGACACCGCGGCGCGCAAACCACCGGTCCCAGCTGCTGGTCCAGGCCTCAAGGCTGTATCGTTCCCGCCCGGAAGGGTCGGCGCCAGACTGGCAGCGGTAGTCGGTCACTTGCTCGTCAAAGGTGATGGTGACGCTGCCATCGGCGTTTTCCGATACTTTTAACAGGTCCTCCGTATAGGGAAAATAGTCGGGGGCATCCAGCACCGCAAAAGCCGACAGAAGGATGGCCGCCACCAGAAAGGCGGTCAGCAAGACTGTCTGAAACCGTTTGACCATCAGTTGCCGTTTGAGGACCCGCAGGGGAGCTGTATCCGTCTCTCGGGCCGGAGGGGGGCTCTTTTCCTTCTCCAACTCCGCCCGGCAGGCGGCGCACCCCTTCAAATGCTCTTCGACAAAACAAGCGGTCTCGGGACGCACCATCTTTTCCGCGTAAAGCGGCAGCAAGTCCCGCACAATGCTGCATTCATCTTTCATCCTCTTCTGCCTCCAATCGTTCCAAAATCATCTTCCTGGCCCGGTGATAGGTGACGCAGGCCCAGTTGGCCGATTTGCCGAAGAGCCCGCCTATCTGCTGGAAGGACAGTTCCGCGTAAACCCGCCACATAAAGACCTCCCGGTAGGTTTCGGGGAGCCGGTGGAGAATCTGCCGGATGCGGTCTGCCTCCTCCCGGTCCAGCAACCGCTCATCGGGTGAGTCGGCCACCGCCGGAGGAGACAGCTCCTCGAGACTGCCGGTCCGACTAGCCTTCTGACAGTGGGTGTAGTAACAGTTTTTCGCAATCTGACAGAGCCAGACCCGGATGTCACAGTCCCCCCGAAACCGGTCCAGCGCCCCCATCGCCTTGAAAAAGGTCTCGCTGGTGATCTCTTCCGCCAGCTGCCCGTCCCCCGACAACCGCCGGATGTACCGGTAAACGTCATCAAAGTACTGGCGATAGATCGATTCAAATTCGGTCACCTCTCCACCTCCTTTGCTTATAAGACTGGGCTGGGGAAAAAATCTTACAGCATGTGAGAAAAAAAGCCTCTCTCCGGAAAAGAGAAAGGCTGGAAATATAAGGATAGAGAATTTCCGCTACCCATCAAAAATAAAACAGTTCCTCAAACTTCTTGTCCAGGGCGATACAGAGAATCAATGCCAATTTGGCCGTGGGATTAAACTGCCCCGTTTCAATCGAACTGATGGTGTTGCGGGAAACGCCCACCATTTCAGCCAACGCTGCCTGGGAGAGTTTTTTCTCCGCCCGCGCCTCCTTCAACCGGTTTTTGAGGACCAATGTGTCGTCCATCGGCTCACCCCTTGCAGATATACATCACAAGCCATAAAATGGTGGCAATAAAGTATATGACGGTGTTGAAAATATCGGCTGCTCCCTTCAGCTTTACCGCCTTATACAGGCCGCTGAAGGCAAAAAAGCTGAAAAACACGGCCAGTATGTCGTAAGCCGCCTCTCCCTTCCAGAAAAACCGGATGAGAAACAGGATGAAAAACACCAGCGCCATCCCCACCGTCCCAAAGGTGCACGCCTTATCCGATTCGATTTTAATCCGCTTGTCGCCCCGACGGTTTTCTTTCCGACTCCTTCTGAGGATTTCGTCTTTGTCCATCATATCGATCACCTTCCATCCGGATTTGCCAAGTATACTTGGTATTTTTAGTATAGCACTGCCAAGTGTACTTGTCAATCCAGTTTGACCAAATTTTGATGCAGACAAATAGACCATCAAAGACGCATTTCCGTGGACATACGCAAAACCGGCGCCTCCGAGAACTTTTGAGCCCCAAAACGCCGGTTTTCTACCTTATTCGATTGTAATGACCTTACTGGGCGGCTCTCCGTCGGGGGCTTCCCCCTCCACGCGGACCGGCAGCAGAATCTCCACCGTCGTTCCCTTGCCAGGGGTGGAAAAGAGGTTCAGGCTGCCGCCATGCTGGGAGACAATCTCGTCCGCCACCGCAAGGCCGATGCCGTTGCCCCGGCGGGAATGGACGGCCTTATAAAACCGCTCCTTGACGTGGGGGAGGTCTTCCGGCTGAATCCCGGTGCCGGTATCCGATACGGTGACGCAGATACTCTCCCCCCGGATGGAGGCGGAGACCCGCACCTCCCCACCGGGATTGGAATATTTTAAGGCGTTGTCAATGATGTTGAGGAACACCTGCCGCAACCGGTTTTTATCTCCGAAAATCACCGGCAGCATCGGCGGCTCGTGGTACAAAAGGGCGACCCCTTCCTTTCGAGCTCGCTCTTCATACACCATGACTGCCTCCTCCAGCTCAGCCAGGATGTCCATCCGTTCCATCTCCATCTTAAGCCGGCCGTTCTGCATCCGGGAAAAGTCCAGCAGTTCTTCCACCATGCCGGAAAGCCGTTCGGTCTCGTCCACGATCACATGGATGCCCTTTTGAACCAGCGCCATCTCGTCCGGTGTGATTTCGCCGTCGCCGGCGGCGTCCCGCAGAGTTTCCGCCCAGCCTTGAATCGCGGTCAGCGGGGTTCGCAGCTCATGGGAAACCGAGGAAATAAACTCGTTTTTCAGCCGCTCGGAGGTCTCCAGCGCGTCGGCCATCGCGTTGACCGTGCCGCAAAGCTCTCCCAATTCATCTTTGGCCCGGCGGGAAACCCGAGTGCCAAAATTTCCGCTGGCGATCCGCTTTGCCGCCGCGCCGATCTCCCGGACCGGCCGGAGGATGCTGCGGCTGATAATCAGGCCAAAAATCAACACGACGATCAGCAGCAGAACCCCCGCTCCCGCGGTCAGCAGCACCAGTTCCCGGATGGCCCCGTCGACATTTTCCAGAGAGGTGACAAACCGCACCGCCGCATACCGGCTCCCGAGCAGGGGCACCAACCGGCAGACCGCCATCACCTTCTGGCCTTCCACCTCTCCTTCCCACCAGCCTAAGCCATCCTCAGATGAGAGAGCCGCTTCAAAATCCGGCAAAGGATGGGGAGCAGAGGTAAATCCGCTGGAGGTGAGCAGCACCTCCCCCTCCGGGCTGATGGCCATCAGCTCAATCCGCCCTTTATCGGGAAAGGTTTCGATATAATGGCGGATGTCGGTGTCAAAGCTGGCGGTCAGACCACCGGCGTACTGTTCCATCATACTGGTCAAGTAATCCGAACGGGCCAGGAGAATCTGCCGGGCAGCTCCGTAGTAGTAGCTATGCAGCATCATACCCACCGCCCCAATGGTAAACAGTACAATCACCAGCACAGCCCCCAAAGAACTGAACATCCATTTTCCGGCAATGCCAAACCGCGGCCGTCGTTTTCCCCGTTTTTCCGCCATCAGGGGCACCACTTATACCCGTATCCCCAGACTGTCTGGAGATAGACCGGGTGACTGGGCTCATCCTCCAGCTTCACCCGGAGGCGGCGGATGTTGACGTCGACAATTTTGGCGTCGGTGTAGGCCTGTCCACTCCAGACTTCGTTGAGAATACGGGACCGTTCGATGGCCGCACCGTGGTGCCGCATCAAAAATTCGATGATCTGATACTCTACCTGGGTGAGGGGCACCAGCTGGCCGTTTTTATAGAGGGTACGGCTTTTGACACTGAGTAAAAAGGGTCCGCTCTCAATTTCGGTTTCCCGGGGAGCCGCAGCCGCCAACTGTACCCGGCGGCAAACTGCCTCCACCCGGGCCACCAGTTCTGAAGGGGAAAAAGGCTTGGTCACATAGTCATCCGCCCCCATTTTCAGCCCTCCGACCTTGTCGGTTTCCTGGGTGCGGGCGGTGAGGAAGATGATGCCCACTGTGTCCGATTGGAGCCGCAGCGCTTTACAGACCGCAAATCCATCCATGCCAGGCAAAGTAATGTCCAGCAAGACCACGTCAAACTCCCGCTCCCGGCAGGCTGCCAGGGCTGATTCTCCGTCCGGAGCCTCGGAAACCTGAAAACCCGCCCGTTTGAGGTTGATGACCACCAACTCCCGGATAGCGGCTTCATCCTCCACCACCAGTATCCGTTTTTCCATCTAACTAACTTCCTCCCTTAACTGCCCACGATCTTTTCCACGTCTATTTCCTCCGGTTAACCGGACAGGTCACAAAATCGTTCCCGAATCTCCGCGGCCGTCAGCGCACAGTCCCCTGTCCCGGTGACCATCCGCATCAGGAAGACGGTCTGTCCCCGTTCCAGCAGCTGCTGATAACCGGGATATTTTCCCGCAAGCCAATCGGAAACCGGTACCGCCCGCAGGGAAAAGAGGGGATAGCCATCCTCCATTTGAATAAAAACAGCTTCGTTTGTCGTCTGATTCCATTGAACGGTCACTTTTCCCTCCCATTCTTCCGGAAAGATAAACTGATAACTGAACTGGCTGTTGACATAACCGCTCCATACCGGATGGTATTCTCCCTCCTCCAGCCGGTACCACCGGGTCAGGTAAAGGGGGGCTTCTTCCCCAGTATAGCCGGGGAGCGGCTCCTGAGAGGGGATTTCCACCAAACCGTCCCCGTTTACGTCCATCGACAAAAGCCCCGGGCGCTGGGGATACTCCCCGAGGGAAATGGTTTCGTTCTCCAGAGTATCTTTCGTCAGCCGAATGACCTCGGTCACCATGGTATTTCCCCGGTATCCGTCCAGATAAAACCGGGCTTGACCGTCTTCATCGGCAGCCAACAGCCGCTCATACCGCCCCATATCGGGATTGACCGGACAGCTGTCGATCTCCACAAACCCCTCTTCCTCCTGCCACCGGAAAAGTCCCGCCTGAGCGCTGGACTGACCCACCGGGTCATCCGCCGTATACAAAAGCAGCAGGTCATCAATGCCGTCCCCGGTAAAGTCTCCGATGGACTTTTCCTGGAAGGTAAAGGCGCCAATCTGGCGGACCTCCTCCCCTTCCAGCCTATACAGGCAGAGAAGGTTGCTGCCGCTGTCTCCGGCATAATCAAGGCCCACCCCAAACGCCGGACCATCAATAAGCGTGAGAATCGAAAGGTCCTGGACTCCGCTTCCCTCTAGGGTAAAATCATCCGCCACCTGCCAGCCCTCTTCCCGCTGGTCCAAAACCGCCATCTTCACCGGGGAAGCCGCCGAAGCGGAGGAAGGTTCATAAAAGACCACTGCTTCCCCGCCTTCGGTCCCGTCCAATTCACAGAGGATAAACGCCGACAGATTCTCCCCTTCCTGGGGATACACCAGCCGCATCGATTGGCCCGACAGATGGGAGGAAAGAGCATCATAAATGGCATTCTGCTCCTCGGAGAGTCTCGGCGGGGCCAATAGTCCCTCGACCCCTCCGGTGATCTCGCCCACTGTACTTTCAATTGCCAGGGATGTTTCCCCGCAGCCGGCAAACAACGTAAGACCGGTCAAAAGGGCCAATCCCAGCCCCGCAGCCTTTTTCACACCAATCATTTCTGCCCGTGCATCAACCGGTGCTCTTCTTTTAGTTCCCGGGCCAGGTCCTCCACCGTCCAGTCGAGGTTGGTGGGGGTGATGACCGCTTTGAGCGCCACCGGTTCCGCGCCAATTTCCGCCGCCTTTTCCCGAAGGGCTTTCAGGAGGCTGTCCAGCCCTTTTCGGTCAAACCCTTGTAACAGCAAAACCGGCTGGTCCGGCGGATTTTTGGCCGCCACCGGCTCGCTCCCTTCTAAAAGGCCCCGCAGCTTACTGCCCGCGGCCTCCGGCCCGAAGGGATGGAACTCCGCCCCCACCGCCGACGCAGCAGCCAGCACAGCCATCGGGGTTTTCTCATTTCCTTCCCCCGGCATATACAGCCACAAACCCCTAGAAGGGGTATTCTGTACCCTAGCTTTCATCCTCTACTCCTTTACCAAACGGCTACCTGCCCGTCGGTGCGCATCTCACACCCGCCGCAAAGTACCCCATTCTCGTTATCCCGCCAGATGATCTCCCCACGGCCAAACGGACCGCTGGAAGCCCGCACGACGATATTGTGTCCCGCTCTGGAGAGCTGACCCAAAAGCGCCGGATCAAAGGACTGTTCCACCTCGATGGTCTTGCCGCCGGTCCACATCCACCGGGGATGGTCCAGGGCGTCCTGGGGGTTGGCGTGCTGGTCGATGGAGGCCAACAGCACCTGCAAATGGGCCTGGGGCTGCATAAACCCGCCCATAATCCCAAAGGGCCCCACCGGCATCCCGTCCTTCATCAAAAATCCGGGGATAATCGTATGGTAGGATTTTTTCCCAGGGCCGAAGGCGTTGGGAGACTGGGGGTCCAGATAGAAGTTCGCGGCCCGGTTGTTCATCGAAATCCCGGTCCCCGGCACCACTACGCCGGAACCGAAGCCCATATAGTTGGACTGGATGTACGAGACCATGTTCCCCTCTCCGTCGGCGGTGCAAAGGTAGACGGTGCCGCCTTTAACCGGCGTCCAGGGGGTGGGGTCGAGGGCTTTGCCGGTGATGAGTTTCCGTCTGGAAGCGGCGTATTCCTCCGAAAGCAGCTCCTCGGGAGTGACCTGCATATACCGCCGGTCGGCCACATACTTCTGGGCGTCCACAAAGGCCAGCTTCATCGCCTCAATCTGCCGGTGCACCGACAGGAAGGGGTCCGACACCGGCTCTAACCCTTTTAAGATGTTGAGCGCCATCAGCACGGTGATCCCGTGGCCGTTGGGCGGCAGCTCACAGACGGTGAATCCATGGTAATCGGTGGTGAGAGGCTCCACCCATTCGGGGTGATAGGCATTTAGGTCCTCTTCCCGCAGGAAGCCGCCCATCTTCTGATAAAACTGCCCGATTTCATGGGCAATGCCGCCCCGGTAAAACTCTTCCCCATTGCTAGCGCCAATCGCCCGCAGGGTTTTGGCGTGATCGGGAAGCCGGAGGATGTCCCCCGGCCCAAGGCAATGGCCGTCCGGCGTAAAGGTCTTAAACCAGTTTTCCAGCTCCGGCATCTCCCCAAGGGCTTTGGAAAAACGGTTGTAGCTTCCTTTCCAGCCGCTGCCGACCCCCGGTTCCAGCGGGTATCCCTCTTCGGCATAGGTGGCGGCGTCGTCCACACACTCGGCGAGCGTAAGTTTCCCAAACCGCCGGTTTAACTCCGCCCAGGCGGACACAGCCCCCGGCACGTTGGAGGCTTTTACCCCATTTATAGGCATCTCTTTCAACCCCAAGTCGGTGATGGCCTGTAAACTAGCGGCCATCGCTGAAGGACCGCTGGCGTTCAACCCATACAGCTTTCCCCCCGTATAGACGATGGCGAAGGCGTCGCTGCCCAGGCCGTTGGCGGTGGGCTCCACCACCGTCAGGGCCGCCGCAGTGGCCACGGCGGCGTCAATGGCGTTGCCGCCCTTGCGCAGCGCCATCAGCCCTGCCTGGGCGGCCAGGGGGTTGCCGGTGCAGACCATTCCCCGCCGGCCATATACAACCTGGCGCCGGGAAGGATGGTGATAGGTCAGAGGGTCAAATGAAAGGGAAAAAGCCATGGAAAACCGCTCCTTTGTTGTCATATTGGGACAAAAGTTCAGATGCCCCTATTATACAGCATTTTACTCCTTTTGAAAAGCCGCAATTCTCTTTTGGAATTTTAGGGGATGCCAACGATCAGAAATTTTTTCACCGGCCCCCGCATACCCTGAAAAAAGGAGTGATGTCCCGTGTCTTTTCAATCGATAAAAAAAGGACTGGCTACCCTGTTGGCGGGGGTAAGCCTGACCCTGCTGCTCCCCTGGGCCTTATCTTCTGCTCCCTTTTCCCTCTCCCGCTCCCCCGAAGCGGCGGCCGGGATGGAAACCGAACCCCTTTCCTCCTCCCTGCCAGAAGGATACCGGGTGACCCTGGGGGAGGAGGTCCGGTTTCTGCCCCCGGAAGAGCTGCTCTGCACCCTGGCGGGGCCAGAGTGGGACGTCCTCTCTTCCCACGACGGCGACGCCGAAACCGCCCTCGGCATCTGGTGCATCCTCACCCACTCCCGCCTCCTGGGGGAGATGGGAGATCTGGCGGAGGAGCTGACCCCGGAAGAGCTGCAAAAGGAGCCTTGGCTGACCTTATCCGCCGCCCAGCCGTCGGAAGATCAGACGGTTTACAGCGTAATCTCCCAGTATGCGGACTACTTTCTCTCAAACGGCGGCAGCCTCGTCCGGGCGGACGCCTCCCTTTCGGACATCCTCTCTGCCCTCCAGTCGGGCCTTACCCCGGCGGAAATCTTTGCTTCCTATGGCGGAGAGGAAGCGGTCCTCCAAAAGGCGGCAGAAAAATAGACGGCAGCAGGTTACTTTCCTGCTGCCGTCCTGGCGTTACATATAGGAGATTTTAAGCTTAAGATTTTGTTTCGGCGTTGACGTTCACCGTCTGGGGTGCCAACTGAACCAGCGCTTCCTCAACTCTGTGCTCCTTGACCGATTCGACGGTGATGTGGAGCGGTCCGGCGTCCAGCGCAAACTGGCTGTTGTCGGTAGGAATCTGGCCCAAAAGGCCGAAGATGTAGCCGCTGAAGGTGTCGTATTCGTCTACGGGCAGCGGTACCCCCAGGGCCTCCTGCACGTCGTCCAGCGTCGTCAGGCCCTGAATCTTCCAGCTGTTTTCGGTCAGCTGGACAATATCTTCCACCCGTTCGCCGTCCTCTTCCTCGTTGAGGTCGCCGACCAGCTGTTCAATCAGGTCTCTAAGGGTGATGATGCCATCCACCCCGCCGTACTCATCCAGTACAACGGCAAAGTAGTTGCCGCTCTTCTTCATATTGCGGAAGAGGACGTCTGCCTTGATGGTGTTGGGAACAAAGCTCGCCGGGCGAAGGGCCTTTTGGAGGATTTCCTGCTGCGAAAGACCCTCTCTGGAAAGGCGGAAATAATCCTTCGCGCTCAAAACGCCTAGGATATCGTCGATGCTCTCCCCGCAGACCGGGAAGACCGAATGACGGCTCTCGTGGATGACATTTTCCCACTCCTCCACCGGGTCTTCTTTCCACAGGACCGCTACGTCGGTGCGGTGGGTGCAGAGCTCTTCGACCGAAATATCGTTGAAGGCGAAAACGTTGTGAATCATTTCCTGTTCACTGGCTTCGATGACGCCCTTTTCACTGCCGGCGTCGACCATCATCCGGATTTCCTCTTCCGAGACGTCGTCATCCTGCTGGTTGGGGTCGATGTGCAGAAGCCGCAGGACGCCGTTGGTGGAGGCGGTCAGCAGCCAAACCAGAGGGGTAAAGATTTTTGCAACCATGGACAGGGTACCCGCCATCGCCAACGCAATCTGCTCGGTGCGGGTCTGTGCCAGCCGTTTGGGCACCAGTTCGCCCAAGACCAGCGTAATATAGGACAGCAGGATGGTGATGATCAAAACCGCGATTGAACGGGGCAGCGGAACGCCGATTTTGGCCAGCAGGCCGATCAGCGAATCGGCGAAGTTGTCGGCCGCGTACGCACTTCCCAAGAAGCCCGACAGGGTAATCGCGATCTGGATGGTGGAGAGGAACTTGGTGGGGACTTCGGTCAGCTTTTTGAGCTTAGCTGCCCGTTTGTCACCCTCCTCGATCATCTTGTGCAGGTGGTTTTCGTTGACGGAAATGACAGCGAGCTCAGCACAGGCAAAGTAGGCGTTTAAGCCTAACATGATCAGCTGCAACAGTATGGCCCATATCCATGAGTCGTTCAAAATGGTTTCCTCCTTCAAAGTTTAAAACGTATGTGCATTGATTATATTATACCAGAAGCCGTTTTCCACCGCAAGCCGGGAATTTGCCCTTTTTTACCCGATTTTGCCCGGATTAACCCTTGCCGGACCGCTGTCTCCGCCGGGCTAAACAAGGAAACAGCGGGGACGCGGGATTGCGGCGGCACGAAGAAATCCGCCGGAAAGCGCAATTTCCGACGGATTTCCCTAAATATTTTTCCAGCAGGCGGACAGATGTTCCTCTGCCACTGTCAAAAGTACTTTTCCCTTGGTCCGGCAACTTTCTTCCCGCTGGGGGCACCGTCCAAAGTAGGGGCAGAGGGACTGCCCGCTGTACGGCTCACCCTTAGCCGGCGGTTCTCCCCCGCCGGAAAGGGTGAAGATGGCTCCTAGAAGCGCCCGGGTGTAGGGATGAAGGGCGTTTTTCAAATCCCCCGCCGGCAGAACCTCCAGCGTATTCCCCTGATAGAGAACCACCACCCGGTCAGCCATCCGGGAAGCCAGAGCGAGGTCGTGGGTGATGAGCAGCATGGCCGCTCCGGTCTCCCGCTGGGCCTGCTTTAAAAGGGCGGCCACCTCCCCCTGGACTGCCGGGTCCAGGGCGCTGGTGGGCTCGTCGCAGATGAGCAGCCGCGGCTTGACCGCCAGAGCTCTCGCAATCATCACCCGCTGCAATTCTCCGCCGCTTAACTCACCCGGTCGCCGGGATTTAACCGATTCCGGAAGGCCGACCCGCTCCAGCAGCCGGGCCGTTTCCCGCTCGACCTCCCCCCGGGGACAGAGCCGGTAGCACAAAAACGGTTCCCGCAAAAACGCTCCGATCTTCATCCGGGGACGGATAGCGGCGGAAGGGCTTTGGAGGACCAACTGAACCTCCCGCCGCATCTCCCGCCAGTCCCGGCGGGTAAACCGGCCAAAGTCCTTTCCGTCCAGCCGGATAACTCCATCTCCGCCCCGCAGGATTCCGGCGGCCAACCGGGAGAGGGTGGTCTTTCCGCTGCCCGACTCGCCGACTACCGCCACCGACTCGCCTGCCATCAGTGAGAGGTTAAAGTCCTGTAAAGCCGCTGTCTCTTCCCGTCCGGAGGGGTCAGAATAACGAAATCCCACCCCTTCAAAGGACAAAATCTCCTCTGCCAACTTTACACCTCCCATACGCTTTCAATTAACCGCTTGGTATATCCTTCCTGGGGACTGTGGATGATCTGTTCGGTGGGGCCATATTCGATCAAATGCCCCTTCTCCATCACCGCGATATAATCCCCCAGCGCCGCCGCCAGCCCCAGGTTGTGGGTCACCAGTAGCAGAGCGGTCCCCGCCTTTTGGTGGAGGTCCTTTAAATACCCCGCCACCTCCGCCTGGACCACCGGGTCAAGGGCGCTGGTGGGCTCGTCGCAGAGCAGGAGCTTGGGTTTCATCATCATCGCCATCCCGAGGGCCGCCCGCTGAAGTTGGCCCCCAGACAGTTCGAAGGAATAACGGCGAAAAAGGTCCCCGGGGTCCGAAAAGCCGAGGCCGGACAGGATTCCCCCAGCGGCGTCCAAAGCTTCCCGCTTTCCGCCGGCCCGATGGGCTTTATAGCTTTCCACAAACTGCATTCCCAGCTTGCGGCGGGGGTCAAAACAGGCGCCCGGGTCCTGGAAGACCATCGCCATCTCCCCGCCCCGGATTTCCCGCAGCCGCTTTTTCGAGAAGGTGGAAATCTCTTCCCCGTTAAACAGCACCCGGCCCTCCGCTTGTTCGCCGCCAGTGGGGAGCAGCCCCATCGCCAGCCGCAGCAAAGTCGACTTGCCGCTGCCCGATTCCCCTACAATGGCGGTCACCGCCTTTTCCGGCACCGGCAGGGTCAGTTTGTAAGCCGCCGGTTCGGTCCGGCCCCGATAGCGGACGGTGACCTGGTCGTAAAAAAGAATATTCCGCCCACTCATGACAGGGTGATGTCCTTTGTGACGATATAGTAATCAATCGGGAACTGCTCAGCTCCCTGCACCCGGGAACTGACGACGGTGTTGCCGTAGATGTACCCCACATAGAGGCTGCCCGCGTCCGCCAAAATCTGTTCACTGGCCTGCCGGGCCAGCTGCTGCCGCTCATCCGGGTCAAAGGTGGCGGTCAGGGTGTCAATCAGCGAATCCACCTCCGGGTTGGAATAATGCTGATAGTTGCTGCTGCCGCCGGTGTAATAGTGCTGCAAAAGGAAGACCTCCGGGTCGGCAGTGGGGGCGGTGGAATCGTTGGCGGAGCAGAAATCGTATTCCCCGGCCGCACGGATATCCGCCATGTTCTCGGTCTGGACCAGGTTACAGCCCAGCCCTACCTCTAGCAGATCTGCCTGGAGAGCCTGAGCGATGAGGGCAGAGTCGCTGGAGCCGTGGTCGGCGGCGATGACATACTGAAACTGGATGTTCTCCCCGTCCTTCTCCCGGATGCCGTCCCCGTCGGTGTCCAGATAACCCATCGAATCCAGCAGCTGCTTCGCCGCTTCCGGGTCATAGGGATAGGCGTCCTCCACATCCTGTCCGCAAACCAGGGCGGTGGAATAGAGGCCGGTGGCCGGCGCGCAGCCGATCAAAGAGGCGTAGGTATCCTTGTCAGCGGCATAGGAAACCGCCTGCCGCATTTTTACATCCGACAAAAGAGGACTTGCATTATTATAGTAAACCACATTGACGCGGGGGGTGATCGTCTCGTAAACGGTGTAGCGGCTCTCATCGGAAAAGAGCTGCAAAGAGGTATTGTCGATGGTGGTGGTGAGGTCCGCTTCCCCCGCCTGCATCGCCAGCACCCGGCTCTCAGAATCGGGGACAGAGTAGACGCTGACACCACTTACCCCCGGAGTGCCGTCCCAATACTGGTCGTTTCGGCTGAGTTCCACCGATTGTTCCGGGGTAAACGCCGTCACCTGATAGGGCCCGGTAGTCACCGGAGCGGTATCCATCGTATCCTCATCCACCTCGGTGTCCACGATGGTAAAGAGGGGCTCCGCCAGGTTGTAGACCAAAGTGCCGTTGGGGGTGGAGGTGTGGATGGTGAGGGTCTGCCCCTCCGCCTCGATGGAAGAAGGAGAGAAATACTCCTCCGCCCGGATGTTCTCTTCAAAAGCCCGCTCGATAGCTGCTTTGCAGGCGGCCGCGTCCACCGGCTTGCCGTTGGAGAAGGTGACCCCTTCCCGAATCTGAAAGACCCAGGTGTTTTCGTCGGTCTGCTGCCAGCTTTCGGCAATGCAGCCCTCCGGCTGGGCGTTCTCATTCAGCCGCACCAGCGTTTCCCCTGCCCCAATCCGGGAGAGCACCCAGCCGTTGTACCCATCCGCCGGGTCTAGGTTGGTGCTGACCCAGAACATAGCCACCCGGAGAATATCACTCGAAGCGGCGTCCGAAGAAACAGCCGCCGTTTCTTCCGCACCACCGCCGCAGCCGGAAAGGGCGGTTGCCGCCAACAGGGCCGTTAAGAGGCCCGCAACCCATTTTCGTTTTTCGCTATTTACTTTCATCATGTACCTCAATTCTATTGCAATCCTCCGGACCACCGGAGGCCGTAACCATTTTATTTAACGGCAAGAGGGGTCCAGCATATCCCGCACACTGTCCCCCAACAGGTTAAAGACAATGACGGTGATGAGCAGTGCCAACCCCGGAAACAGCATCATCCAGGGAGCCGTCTGCATATAAGTCCGGCTTTCGTAGAGCATGTACCCCCATTCGGGCGCTGGTGGCTGGGCCGCCAGCCCCAGAAAGGACAGCCCCGCCAGGGACATCATCATGTTGCCGATATCCAGCGAGATGGTCGTCACCACCTGAGGAACCACCTCCGGGAGGATATACCGCAGCAAAATCCGCCCCTCCCCGGCCCCACCGAACCGGGCCTGCCAGATAAAATCCCGCTCCCGCAGCTGCATCGCGGCGGCTCGGGTCAGACGGGCGTACCGGGTCCACCAGACCAGTCCCAGGGCAAAAACCGTATTCAAAACCCCGGCTCCCAAGATGCCCGCCACTGCAATGGCAAAAACCGAGGAAGGAAACGCTAGGAAAACATCGGTCACCCGGCTGAGCAGGCTGTCGGTAAACCCGCCGCAGCAACCTGCCATCAGTCCCACCGCGGTGCCGATTAGCGCCGCCAGCAGCACCATCAAAAAGGTGAGGGAAAATGAGCTCCCCGCCCCCGCCAGAATCCGGGAGAAGACATCCCGCCCCAGCTTGTCGGTTCCGCACAGATGCTCCCAGGAAGGGGGCTGCAACGAGGCGGATGCGTCCCCCAAAAGGGGGTCCTGGGGGGCAATGTACGGCCCCAATACCGCCAGCAGCACCAACCCTCCGGCCAACACCGCCAGCAGGATAAACCGCAGCCGTTTGCCGGTTAAACCTTTCGCCGTCATTTTGCTCCCTCCTTTCGGACATTCCGCCGCCAAAATCCTTTTTGACGCTGCCGCGGGTCCAACAGGCAGCAAACCAGATCGGTCACCAGCCCGGCCAACAGATAGATCACCGCCATCCAGAGGACATACCCCTGTATCACCGGGTAATCCCGCACCCGGATGGCATCCACCACCATGCTGCCCAGCCCAGGCCAGCCAAAAATCGTCTCGACAATCGCGGCTCCGCCCAGCAGGCTCCCCACCGACATCCCCGCCAGGGTGACAATCGGACTGAGAGCCCCCGACAGCAGGTGGGAGAAAAAGATTCTCCACCCGGGGATTCCCCGGGCTTTCAGGCCGATGTAATAGTCCTTCCCCATCTCTTCCAGAAAAGCAGTCCGAATCTGGCGGACATAACTACAGGAAAGAGGGAGGGCAAGGGTCAGCACCGGCAGCGCCATGCTCTTTAAAACTCCCGTCCCGATCACCGGGAAAAGTCCCAGCTGAACCGCCAGAAAGTATAACAGCAGCAGGGCCAGCCAAAAGTTGGGCACCGACACCCCTACGAAAGAGATCGCCCGGATGAGAAGGTCGCTTACCTTCCCCCGCCGGACCGCCGCCAAAGCTCCCAGCGGCAGTGACAAGAGTGCGGTCAGCAAAAACGCCGCCCCCGCCAGGGCCAGGGTGTTGGGGAGCTTGCGAGTCAGCTGACGGAGAACGCTTTCCCCAAAGTTATAGGACTCCCCTAAATCCCCCCGCAGAAGGTTTTGCAGCCAGTGAAGGTACTGCACCAAAAGCGGCTGGTTTAAGCCCATCTGTTCCCGGGTCTCCTCCAATAGCTGGGGGCTGGGGGTGATGCCCCGGGAGAGGTAGTACATCTCCGCCCCGTCGCTGGGGGCAAGAGAGCTAACCACAAAGGTGAGAAAACTAACCCCCAGCAGCACCAGCAGAAAGGAGATAAGCCGCGAAAGGATAAAATGCCGTTTCCAAAACCGGGCGAAGGGGCTTGTCCGGCGGGTCATTCCTTCACCGCCGTGAGGATAAATTTATAGACCACTTCTCCGCCGTTTGCCGCCGGATTCTTCCAGACTCGGACAAGAGAAGGTTCCATCCCGAGCGCCTTCAGCTGGGTAAAATCCCACTCCGGCCGCCGGTGACGGGAGAGGGGCAGGTCCAGGGCCACCCGGTCAATCACCGAAACGTCGATGCCTTCCATATGCTTGTGATCGCTGCCGGAGGAATGGGGAGCGTAGGCGGGATCGTTATAGTGGAGGTAGTAGTTGCCGTCCATCAAAATCAGCCTTCCGCCCGGCCGCAACAGTTTACTCCAATTTTCATAGGCCTCCGCCGGATACTCGAGGTTCCAAAGAAGATTGCGGCTGACAATTAGGTCAAAGCTCTCCTCCTTAAAGTCGGGAGAAACCGCGTCCCCGATTCCCACAGCGGCATTCGCCTGAACAGAAGCGATGTTCTGCCGGGCCTGGCGCAGCATTCCCTCGGAACAGTCGATACCGGTTACCTGGTAGCCGTGGCTCCCCAATAGCGCCTCAAAAAATCCCGGCCCGCAACCGATGTCCAGCACCCGGGGATAATCCGCAGCCGGCGCCAGCTGCTCCACTGTCCCCAGCCAGTTTTCCCCGGTCTCCCCCGCCAACTGCTCCTGCACGTCCATCGAGTAGCCCTCCGCCCGCTGGTCCCAATAGCCGCTGACGGTCTGTAAAAGTGTGGTTTCGGTCTGATGCCCCATATGTTTTTCTCTCCTTTATCGAAACTAAACCCTGTCCGCCGGAAAGGGGCGTTTCCCCTTTCATCCGGTTTTTCGGACAAAAAAAGGCTGCCATTCCCGCCTTTCTGGTGGGAACAGCAGCCTTCTGGTCTGCAAATCCAAAATATCCTTTTGACTTTTCTGCCCGGCTTCGGCCGTGGGGTGGACGCTTCGGCGTCCGGTTTGCGGCAATCAAATGGATGTTGATACCATTATAACCGCTGAAGTGGACTCCAAGTCAAGATTTTGAGAGAAATTCGGATTTTTAGCCTTAAAAGGAAAGAATTATATAGAATTTTTATACAATCTGGCAGGGATAGTGCTTTCCCTCGGCGAAAGCCAGCAGGCTCTCGATGCCGCAGGTGACCATGCTGTCCACCGCTTCGGCGGTGTAGAAGGCCATATGCTGGGTCATGATGACGTTGGGGAACTGCCGCAGGTAAGCCATATCCCGGTTTTTGATGATGTCGGTCCGGCGGTCGTGGTGATAAATTCCGTCCTCGTCGGCGAAGACGTCCAGGGCCACCCCGCCCAGTTTCTGATTTTCGATGGCGTGGATGATGGCGGTGATGTCCATCAGCTCGCCCCGGGCGCAGTTGATAATCAAAGCTTCCGGTTTCATCTGGGCAATCGACTCTTCGTTGATCATAAACCGGGTGGAGTCCAAAAGCGGGGTGTGGAGGGTGATGATATCGCTTTCGTTATACAGCTCCGTCAGGGATACATATTTCCCGAGAGCCGCCGCCTCCGGCCGCTCGTGTACATCGTAGCAGAGCATCTTGCAGCCGAAGCCCGAAAGGTTCTGCATGACGGTGAGGCCAATTCGACCGGTACCGACGATTCCCACCGTGAGTCCCCGCAATTCCCGGCCCATCAGGCCGCCGAGGGAATAGTCGTTGACCTGCTGCCGCCAGAGTGCAGGTTTATATTTACGCAGCAGCATCAGCATCAGCATAACGGTGTAATCGGCGACACCGTGGGGGGAGTAGCTGGCGTTGGAAACCGAGAACCCCAGCTCCCGAGCGGCGGCAAGGTCGATGTGGTTGACGCCGATGCAGCGGGATGAATAGGTGTGAATGCCCATTTTAGCCAACTGCTCAAAGATCATCCGGTTCATGTGAGAATGTCCGATGGTGGAAACACCGTCCGCCCCTTCGGCCAGGTAGAGGGTCTCGGGAGTCAGGTCTTCAGAGGTGATCACAAGCTCCAGATTATACTTTTTTTCCAGGGCCTTTAACATTTTCATTTCGTCCTCGCGGACTTCGTAGATTGCAAACTTCATTTTTTTCTCCTTTCTGCTTTTGGCCGTCCGGACGGACGGTCCCTGTTTTATCCTTTAGTGTATAAAAGAAGGGATGGCAAGCTGTTGCTGTCATCCCTTGACACTATATGAAAAATGGCTTCGGGACGGGGACGCCCCGCCCGGAAATAAAAGACCGGGTCATCCGGCGTCCCTCCTTTCCCGAAAGATAGAATGGTTCTATGATCTAAAACGATTGCGGTCGTCTATTTATTCCCCGCAAACAAGGTATCTGCCGCAGATGACGTCCTCGACCGCCAGGCCCAGGGCATCAAAGAGGGTGATCTCATCCTCCGACTGCCGGCCGGGAGCCTTACCCAGCAAAACCTGGCCGATGCTACCGACGATGTGGTCTTCGGTAATCAGGCCCTCCGACAGGGGAACCAGGTACTCGCCCGCTTCCTTCTTCATTGCCTCTACCTGGTCGGCGTACAGGCGGGAAGCAGCCACCAGCTCAGAGGTGACCTCCCGGGTGGTGGGAGTAAAGGTGCCGACGGCGTTAATATGAGCGCCGGGTTTCACCCATTCCTTTTTGAGGTAAGCTTCCTTGCTGGGGGTCAGGGTGCAGATGATATCCGCTCCCGTAACCGCCTCTTCCGCGCTACCGCATACGGTGACTTTCACCCCATACTTAGCTTCCGATTCCGCCTTGAAGGCTTCGGCCGCTTCTTTTCTGAGGTCGTAGACCCGCACCTGCTCAAGACCCGGACGGACCACCAGCATCGCCGCCAGATGGCTGCGGGCCTGGGCGCCGGCGCCGATCAGGGCGAGAACCTTCGCATCCTGACGGGCTAAAAGATCGGTGGCAACGCCGGAAACAGCGCCGGTACGCAGTTCGGTGATAACCGAACAATCGGCCATTCCCACAAAGCTGCCGTGGTCCGACTCAAACATCATAACATATCCCATGTGGGAGGGATACTGGGTGCCGATGTTGCCATGGAAGGCGGTGATGACCTTAGCGCCAAAATAGCCGTGATCCCCAAGGTAAGCCGGCATAAAGCCGAACGAGTTGCCATGGGGCAGGGTGTTGACACAGCGCATCGGCTGAGAGGCGGTGCCATCCTCCAGCATGGTGAAAGCCTCCCGCATCAGACGGACGCAGGTGGGCATATCCAGTCTCTCTCTTGCTTCTGCCGCTTCGACGATTTTCATAATCCCTTACTCCTTTCGATTTGCATATAACGTACCGCCCACCAGTTCCCCATCCAGCCAGACGGCTTTGGGGGTTTTGGCGAGGGTCATAATATCTGTTGACGGGTCCCCTTCCCAGAGGGCCAGATCGGCCCGCATCCCGGGCTTCAATGCTCCACGGTCGGTGAGGCCGGCAATTTCGGCGCTGACAGAGGTGGCCTGGGCCAAGATATCGGCGTCCGCCATCCCACAGTTTTCCTTGCGGTAGACAAACTCGGTTCCTTCCCGATACTGCCGGGAGAAGGGCGCGCAATCGGTGCCAAAGCCAATTTTCAGCCCCCGCTGGTAAGCTTTCGACAGCCCCTGGCAGCAGGCATCCAGCATCGCTCCCAGCCGCTTATGCCAAAAACCGGTCTCATCGCTGCCGCTGACGAACATTGCCGCCAGCGTCGGAACCAGATAACACCCTTCGGTCTGTTCCAGGCGGGAGAGGGTTTCCTCCGACAGGTAGGTGCCATGCTCAATTGTCCGGACCCCGGCCTCGACACAGGCCCGAATGGCGCCGTCCGCATGGGCATGGGCTGCCACATAAGTCCCCTTTCGGGCCGCTGTTTCCACCGCTTCCCTAAGCTCGTCCGGCGCGATGATCGGTTCCAGCGGGACCCCCTGGGGATGGAAGGCCGCTCCCGAAGCCATCAGCTTGACAAAATCCCCGTGTTCGGCCAGCTCCCGCCGGGCCGCCGCCCGGAAGGCGTAGGGGCCGTCCGCAAAGGTGTACATCTCGTAAATGCTGTCCGCCCGCTCAATCTCGGTGGGGGAAAGAATCAGCCCGCAGGAGAGGATGTGGGGCCCCCGAACCAGCCCCTCGTCGGCCAGATCCCGGACAAAGTTTGCCGCCCGCCCGACACTGCCGCAGTCCCTTATGGTCGTAAAGCCGTGGTCCAGGTAACCGCCGACCACACCAATGGCCTCGGTGAGGAGCTTCATCGGCTGCTGACAATCGGAGGGAGAATAACTTTCCCCAGCCCAGTAAAATGGGTATGCAGGTCGATCAGTCCCGGCGTTAAGGTACAACCGCCGCAGTCGAACACCGCCTCCCCTTCTGGCAGCTGGTCCAGATGCGGTATCACGGTGGAAATCTTTCCCTTTTCGATCCGCAGCGCACCTCTTCCGCTCCCATCTCCGCCCTCGGACGATGGGAAATTGAGATGTACCAGTAGCATTTCCACTCCCCCTTTTTACAATAATTTCAGTATAGCAAGCTTTTTACATTCTGTCAATTTATTCCGAGAAATTCCGGCGATTGCTGACAATCTGTCAATCTAAAATGATCAAAATGGTTGCTTTATCCCGCCAGACGGACTATAATGAAATGGGAAATTTTAACATATCAATCAGGAGAGCATATGGATAAACAAGCGATGCTGGCGCTTCTCACCTCGATGGCGGAGGGAATCGCTAAAACTTTCGGCAAAAACTGTGAAACATTGATACAGGATCTAAGCCGTTCCGACCACCCCATCCTCGCCATCTTCAACGGCCATGTGACCGGACGGGAGGTAGGGTCGGTTGAGGATGTCTTCGGCAGCACCAGCAAACACATTGAACCCGCCCTCTTGCAGCAGGATTTGATCAATATGATGGTCCTCAGAGGCAACCGCAAGATTAAAAGCACAACCATGATCGTGCGGGGAGAAGGATACTGCCTGGGTCTGGGCATCAATGTTGACCTCACGGTGATGAGCGCCTACGCCGAATATCTGGCGGACCAGCTGGAGATTGACAACTACCTGGACTCCACCATCAACTCCGCCAAAGAGGTTCGTTTGGAGGAAATTTTCCGTTCCTGCCAGCAGGAACTGGGCATCCCGCCGGAAAAGATGCACAAGGAAGACCGGCTGACGCTGGTGAAGCTGCTGCGGGAACGTCACGCCTTTGACTATCAAAAAGCCGTCCCGTATATCTCAGAAAAGCTGGGGGTATCCCGCTACACCATCTACAACTATCTGAAAGAGATAGAAGAATAATCCGATAAAAAACCGCCGCGGCTTCCCTGCTCCGGAAACCGCGGCGGTTATCATTTTAAAGATTATTTCTTTAAGCCGGAAACGATTTCCATCGTATCCATCGCGATCAGCAGCTCTTCGTTGGTGGGCACAATCCAGACCTCAACCTTGGAGTCGGGGGTGGAGATGCGGCCGGAAGAGTGGTTGAGCTTTTCGTCCAGCTCAGGATCGACCTTCAGACCGAAGATCTTGTCCAGACCTTCGCAGGCTTTCGCCCGGACCGAAACGGCGTTCTCGCCGATACCGCCGGTAAAGACAACAGCGTCCAGGCCGTTCATAGCCGCCGCATAGGCGCCAATCTGCTTTTTGATCTCATAAGCCAGCATATCGGTGACCAGCTGGCAGCGTTCGTCGCCCGCTTCAGCGCCCGCTTCGATGTCCCGGTTATCGGAGCTCTTGCCGGAAAGGCCCAGGAAGCCACACTTCTTGTTGAGGTAGTTGCTCATCTCTTCGGGGCCCATGCCGGTCTGCTGCATCAGGTAGAGAACCGCAGAAGCGTCGATGGAGCCGCAGCGGGTGCCCATGATGACGCCGTCAAGGGGAGTGAAGCCCATGGTGGTATCCACCGACTTGCCGCAGTCGACGGCGGTGATGGAGGAACCATTGCCCAGATGGCAGGTGACCAGCTTCAGCTCATTGAGCGGACGGCCAATTCTCTTGGCAAAATCCGCCGAAACAAACCGGTGAGAAGTGCCGTGGAAGCCGTATTTGCGGATGGAATACTGTTCATAATCCTCATAACGCAGGCCGTACATGTAAGCTTTGGGGGGCATGGTCTTATGGAAGGCAGTATCGAAAACGGTGACCATCGGGACATCCGGCCCAAAGACCTTGCGGCAGGCCCGCAGCGCCTGTGCAGCAGCCAGGTTGTGAACCGGTGCCAGAGGCGCAAGGCCTTCGATCTGGTCGATAACTTTATCGGTAACCAGAACCGACTGGCTGAAGATGGCGCCGCCCTGGACGATACGATGGCCGACAGCGGCGATTTCGGAAATGGACTCAACAACCTTGCCTTCGCCTTCGGTCAGCTTTTCAACGACCTTCTGAAACGCTTCGGTATGGGTCGGGAAATCACAGTCTTCGGTGGAAGAAAAACCGGCAGCGGTCTTGTGGGTGATGCGGCCGTCCATGCCGATCCGTTCACAGTTGCCCTTTGCCATGACTTCGTCGTTATCCATGTTGATCAGCTGATACTTCAAAGAAGAGCTGCCTGCGTTAATAACCAGGATTTTCATACGATTATACCATTCCTTTCTATTTGCCGCCCCGGCCGGAAAAACAAAAAAAGCCGCCGGGCATCTGCCCTAAAAGTCACAATTCACTTGACTTTAGACGCTTATAAATATATATTAGTATATACAGCGTTAAATTTCAAGCATTTTGGGGGAATTTGTGAAATTCCATAGCCACGGCCGGTTTTAAGCGGGAATTATCTAGGGATTTTGCCGCTTTTTGGCCCCTTTTTTCCGCCAAACCGCTCCACCGAAAGGAATGATTTTTCTTTGCCCACTGCCGGTATTGTCGCCGAGTATAACCCTTTCCACACGGGACATCAATTTCAGCTGACAGAGACAAAAAAGCGTTTCGATTCTACCGTAATTGTCATGAGCGGCCACGCGGTTCAGCGGGGAGGCCCCGCCTCCTTTTCCAAATGGGTACGGGCGGAAGCGGCGGTCAAGATGGGGGCCGACCTCGTACTGGAACTGCCAGCAATCTGGGCCTCCGCTCCGGCCGAACGGTTTGCGGCGGGAGCAGTCCATATCCTCGCAGGAACGGGGATTGTGGAGGCGATCTCCTGCGGCAGCGAATCGGGAGACGGCGATTCCCTGGAAAAAGCCGCCCGGGAGCTGGCCGAAGCGGAAAAAAGTCCCCTGCTCCTCTCCCTCTTAAAGGAGGGCAGAACCTATGCCGCCGCCCGGGAAGAGACGGTCCGGCGGCTCTGCGGAGAAACGGCCGCCGCTCTGCTGCGGGAGCCAAACAACATCCTTGCCCTAGAGTATCTCAAAGCCATCCAGCAGGAAAACGCCGCGGGCCAGAACCTCTCCTTCTACACAGTCAAACGGCTTGGAGCCGGGCACGACAGCCCGGAAACCGCCGGCGGCACCGCTTCGGCCTCCAAACTCCGGCAGATGTTACAGGAGGGAGAAGACTGGGAAGCCTTTATCCCCGAAGCTATCCGCCCGCTTTTTGCGGAAGCCCTGCAAAGGGGTGAAGCGGGTACCGACCCCCGGCTGCTCGACCGGGCAGTGCTCTATGAGCTGCTGCGAACCCCTCCGGACAAGCTGCGGACCCTGCCGGACATCTCCGAGGGACTGGAAAACCGCTTTTTAAAGGCGGCGGAAACAGCCCGGTCGGTGGAGGAATTGCTGACCCAGGTGAAAACCAAACGCTACACCCTTGCAAGACTGCGGCGGATTCTCTGGAACCTGGTGCTCCAAAACCGGCGGGAACTGACCGGTTCCCTTCCCCCTTATATCCGGGTGCTGGCCTTCCAGGAAGGAACCGGAGAAAAGCTCCTGCGGGAAATGGGCAGGAAAAGCAGCCTTCCGGTTTATACCTCGATGGCGGCTTTAAAGCGAGATTTTCCGGAAATCGCAGAGATCGAACAAAACGCCACCCGGCTTTTCGGGTTATGCTGCCCCCAGCCGGTTTTCATCAGCGAATACCCAAGGCTAAGGCCGATTAAAACGGCCCTCTAAGCCTTTTACCTTTAAACCCATCAACGGTCTATTATACCCCAGAAAGGTTGTGTCTTTATGATTTCAGTCGCCATTGACGGCCCGTCCGGCGCCGGAAAAAGCACCATTGCCCGGGCGGTGGCGGGAAGCCTCCACTACCTCTATATTGACACCGGCGCCCTTTACCGGTCGGTGGGGCTTTTTGCCCTCCGCAAAGGAGCGGAGCCTACCGACCGGGAGGCGGTGGCTAAGCTGCTGCCGGAAGTTTCCCTCAGCCTTAAGCACGTCGACGGGGTCCAGCGGGTCTTTTTAAACGGCGAGGATGTTTCCGAAGCCATCCGCACCCCGGAAGTCTCCAAAGCCGCCTCCGGGGTCTCGGCCCATCCGGAAGTGCGGGCGCTGCTGCTGGAAACCCAGCGGTCGCTGGCCAGAGAAAACAACGTCCTAATGGATGGGCGGGACATCGGCACCGTCGTCCTTCCCAACGCCACCGTCAAAATCTTTCTGACCGCCTCGGCCGAAAAGCGGGCGGAACGGCGGTTTAAGGAATATCAGCAAAAAGGAATTCCCACCACCTTTGAAACGGTGTTGCAGGACGTGGAGAAGCGGGACTACGCCGATTCCCACCGGGAAATTGCCCCTCTGAAACAGGCGGAGGACGCTGTTCTCCTTGACACCTCGGATATGACCCTGGAAGAGTCGGAACAGGCTGTCCGGCAGATCATCCTCGACGCCCAGCATGGGCAGAAAGAATAAAGGTATGTTTTACTATATTGCCCGCATCGCCGTATACATCGTCATGATGATCTTCTATAAACCCCGGTTTGAGGGGCTGGAGAACGTTCCCCGGGACAAAGGTTTTATCCTCTGCTCCAACCACATCTCCACCTTCGACCCCATTTTGGTGGCGGTCAGGGTCAAGCCCCGCTGCTACTTCATGGCCAAGGAAGAACTGTTCAAAAACCCCTTTGTTTCCCTGATTATACGGGGACTGGGGGCCTTCCCGGTCAACCGGGGCAAAGGGGATACCGCCGCCGTCGAAAAAGCCGTCCAATATGTCAAGGAAGGCAAAGTCGTCGCTATCTTCCCGGAAGGCCACCGCAGTAAAGACGGGAGCCTGCAAAAGCTGAAATCCGGCGCCGTGGTTATCGCCGCCGAAACCGGCGGAGGACTCCAGCCCTGTGTCATTAAAAAGGGTAAAAAGGGCCTTTTCCGCACCCCAGTGGTCATCCGCTATGGGAAGTTTATCTCCCACGAAGAACTGGGCCTCACCGGCCGCAGCCCCTCCCAGATTCGGGCCGCCAACCGGCTTTTAACCCAGAGCCTCTCGACCCTTTTGGAGGAAGCGAATGTCTAAAATTATCCTTGCCAAAACCGCCGGTTTCTGTTACGGAGTCCGCCGGGCTGTGGAGAAGGCTTTTGAGGTGGCCCAGTCTGGCCAGGACGCCGTCACCTTGGGGCCTATCATTCACAACCCTCAAATTGTCTCCCGGCTCCAGGCCCTCGGAGTACCCAGTGTCGACACCCCCGCCCAAACAAAACCTGGTCAGACGGTCATCATCCGCTCCCACGGAGTCGGGGCGGACATATATGATGCCCTTGCCGGCCGGGAGATCGTCGACTGCACCTGTCCCAACGTCGCCCGCATCCACCGAATCGCCAAAGAAGTCACCGAGGCGGGAAAGGTACTGCTGGTGGCAGGCAACCCCAACCATCCGGAAGTGGAGGGTATTGTGGGCCATGCCAAAGGAGAAGTTCACGTCTTCCAGAACGAGGAAGAACTTCGGACCATCCTGGATACCTTAAAAAAGGAAAATAAACCGGTTGCCGTAGTACAGCAGACCACTTTCAGCGTCTCATTGTGGAAAAATTTACAAGTAATTATCGAAAACAACTATACAAACGCCGAAAAGTTTGATACAATATGTAATGCGACCCATTTAAGGCAGCAGGAAGCTGCCTTACTGGCGCAGAAATCCGACCTGATGATTGTCATCGGAGGCCGCCAAAGCTCCAATACACAAAAACTTTACGAAATTTGTGCCCAAAAGTGCGAAACTGTGGCTGTTGAATCGAAATCAGAACTTGACAAAAGTCGGATTTTACGCCATAATAATATTGGCGTTACTGCCGGTGCTTCTACCCCGGCTGACATAATCAAGGAGGTTTTAACAACCATGAGTGAAATTCTGGAAAATCAGGAAGAAGAGCTTTCTTTCGCGGAGCTCTTCGAACAGTCTCAGACTGAAAAATTATATAACGGGAAAAGGGTAAAGGGCATCGTCTCCAATATTACGCCTAACGAGATCCACGTAGATGTCGGTGCAAAACAGACCGGCATCGTTCCTGCTTCTGAACTGTCTGAACACGGCGAACTGACCCCCGATAGCTTCCACGTCGGCGATGAGATTGACCTCGTTGTCGTGAAAGTCAACGATCAGGAGGGTGTGGTTACCCTGTCCAAGAAACGCCTGGACGCGGAGGCCAACTACAACGCCGTCTGCAAAGCTTTTGAAGAAGGCACTGTCCTCACCGGCACCGTTACCGATGTCATCAAGGGTGGTATCCTGGTCAACTTCAACGGCCTGAAAGTATTCGTTCCCGCTTCCCTCGCTTCCGATCGCCGGATGGAGGACCTCTCGGTTCTGCTGAACAAGGAAGTCCAGTTCAAGGTCATCGAAGTCAACGACCGCCGCAGAAGAGCTGTTGGCTCCATCAAGGCTGTCCTTCAGGAAGCTAAGAAGGCGAAACAGGAAGAATTCTGGGCAAATGTCGAAATCGGCAAGGTTTACACCGGTGAAGTCAAGTCCATCACCTCTTACGGCGCATTCGTCGATCTGGGCGGCGTCGATGGCATGATCCACATCACCGAACTCTCCTGGACCCGCATCAAGAGCCCCGAAGAGGTTGTCCATGTCGGTGACACCGTTGAAGTCTACATTAAGGACATCGATTACGACAAGAAGAAGATCTCCCTGGGCTACAAGAAGGAAGAAGATAACCCCTGGGAAATCTTCAAACGGGATTACCCCATCAACACCATCTGCCCGGTTAAGATCGTTTCGATCACCACCTTCGGTGCATTCGCACAGATCATCCCCGGCGTTGACGGCCTGATCCACATCAGCCAGATCGCCAACGAACGGATCGCAAAAGTCTCCGACAAGCTGGCTGTCGGCGATGTTGTCGATGCTATGATCATCGATATCGACTACGAGAAGAAGAAAGTTTCTCTGTCCATCCGTGCTACTCTGAACGCTGCGGACGACGAGTAATCTGACCTTTTCACAAAAACAAAACGGTGCAGGCTCCTGCACCGTTTTACGCTTTCAAGATTGTGCTCGTGCACGTAGAAAGGAGACATCAATATGTTGACGCATGAACAGGCCGTTTCAGCGATCCGTTCGGGGAAAACCGCCTTGGGACTGGAACTGGGCTCTACCCGCATCAAAGCCGTCCTCATCGGCCCGGATTTTGCTCCCCTCGCCTCCGGAAGCCACAACTGGGAAAACCGGCTGGAAGAGGGAATCTGGACCTACCACCTGGAGGACGTCTGGAAAGGAATTCAGGACAGCTACCGGCGTCTGAAAGCCGAAGTGAAGGAAAAGTACGGCGAAACCCTCTGCACCTTTTCCGCCCTTGGCTTCTCCGCCATGATGCACGGTTACCTTCCCTTTGACCAAGACGGCCGCCAGCTGGCCCCCTTCCGTACCTGGCGCAACACCATTACCGAAGAGGCATCCCGCCAGTTGACTGAACTTTTCCAGTTCAACATTCCCCAGCGCTGGAGCATTGCCCACCTCTGGCAGGCTATTCTTAACGGGGAGTCCCACGTGGCGGACATCTCCTTCCTCACCACCCTGGCCGGCTATGTCCACTGGCAGCTGACCGGGAAAAAGGTGCTGGGAGTCGGGGAAGCCTCCGGCATGTTCCCCATCGACAGCCAGACCGGGGACTACGATGCCCGCATGATGGAGCAGTTCGACGCCCTCGCCGCCCCCAAGTATTTCCCCTGGAAACTGAAAGACATTCTGCCGAAAGTCCTTTCCGCCGGCGATGATGCGGGCACCCTCACCCCTGAAGGCGCGAAGCTGCTGGACCCCGAAGGGGATTTGCAGCCCGGCATCCCCCTCTGCCCGCCGGAAGGGGACGCGGGAACCGGTATGGCCGCCACCAACGCTGTGGCTCCCCGCACCGGCAACGTCTCGGCCGGCACCAGTATCTTTTCGATGGTGGTCCTGGAAAAGCCCCTCTCCAAGGTGTACCCCGAAATCGACCTGGTCACCACCCCCACCGGCAAACCGGTGGCCATGGTCCACTGCAACAACTGCACTTCGGATATCGACGCCTGGGCCGGAATGCTCCAGGGCTTTGCCCACAAGATGGGGATTGACTGCTCCCTGCCCCAGGTGCTGGACGCGCTCTTTTACGCTGCCCTGGACGGGGAGACCGACTGCGGCGGACTGGTCAACATCAACTACTTCTCAGGCGAACCGGTCACCGGCCTCACCGAAGGGCGCCCGCTCTTGGTCCGCCGTCCGGACGCAGAGCTGACCTTCCAGAATTTTGCCCGGGCCCAGCTTTACGCCGCGGTCGCCACCCTCAAAATCGGAATGGACATTCTCGCCGGAGAATCGGTGGCCATTGACACCCTCTCGGGCCACGGCGGCTACTTCAAGGCCACTGGCGCAGGCCAGAAGATGCTGGCTGCGGCACTGCACACCCCCGTTTCGGTGATGGAAACCGCCGGAGAAGGAGGCCCCTGGGGGATGGCCCTGCTGGCTGGATACCGGGCCTGGAAGGCAGAGGGAGAAACCCTCGAAAGCTTCCTCCAAGAGAAGGTCTTTGCCTCCACCGCCGCCTCCCGGACCGAACCGGACCCCAAGGACGAAGAGGGATTTGAACGGTATATGGTAAGCTATAAAGCCGCTTTGGCCGCTGAAAAAGCCGCTGTACAGGCCCATTAAAATCTCCGTTTACCCAGAGAAAAACCCTGTGCCCCTGTCTTTTCGGACAGGGGCACAGGGCGCTTATGAAGGAGATCTCAAGAAAATCTGGAGGACAATCGCATAAAAAAGAATAATCTGGGCATCTTTTCCCCTAAGCATCTTTGCATACATCTGGCCGTATGCCGCCTCGCATCGCAGGTGTTGGGGACCACCCTAGCCGACAGGGGGAATCTTTCACATCCCCATCGGATATATATAGCTTACAATACAAATGTGAAGTTTTCGGATACACCTTGTGACCGCCTGATAAATTTTAAGAGATTACAGGGTGACGCGAATTACCGTTTGGTTTTTTGACCAACTGTCAGGGGGAATGGGTACAAAGTGCCCAGAAGAGCATCAAAAACTTTTTCAAAAATTTTTCCAGAACACTGGAAATATCGCCAATAATTTGTTATAATAATGATGACACACAGAAAAGGCGTGTCCCTGCGCCCTTTTTTCGTGCAATCGCCCGCCTGTTTCCGCACGGGCGGAGTGTGTATTTGTAATTGGAGGTAATAACAATGGGCAAGAAGTATTGCTACCTTTTCAGCGAAGGTAACGCAAACATGCGTGAACTGCTGGGCGGTAAAGGCGCAAACCTGGCTGAGATGACCAACCTTGGCCTGCCGGTACCCCAGGGCTTCACCATTTCCACCGAAGCCTGCACCCAGTACTACGAGGACGGCAGACAGATCAATGACGACATCATGGCCGAGATTATGGAATACATCGGCAAGATGGAAGAAATCACCGGCAAAAAGTTCGGCGATAAAGAGAATCCTCTGCTGGTTTCTGTCCGTTCCGGCGCCCGTGCATCCATGCCCGGCATGATGGATACCATCTTAAACCTCGGCCTGAACGAAGAAGTCGTTGAAGTTCTGGCTAAGAAGTCCGGCAACCCCCGTTGGGCTTACGACTGCTACAGAAGATTTATTCAGATGTACTCCGACGTCGTTATGGAAGTCGGCAAGAAGTACTTTGAACAGCTCATCGACAAGATGAAAGAAGAAAAGGGTGTCACCCAGGACGTCGATCTGACCGCTGAAGACCTGAAGACTCTGGCGGAACAGTTCAAGGCCGAATACAAGTCCAAGATCGGCGAAGATTTCCCGACCGACCCCAAGGAACAGCTCATCGGTGCTGTCAAGGCCGTATTCCGCAGCTGGGATAACCCCCGTGCGAACGTTTACCGCCGCGACAACGATATTCCTTATTCCTGGGGCACTGCTGTCAACGTCCAGATGATGGCGTTCGGCAACATGGGCAACACCTCCGGTACCGGCGTTGCGTTCACCCGTAACCCCGCCACCGGCGAAAAAGAACTGACTGGCGAATTCCTGATGAACGCTCAGGGCGAAGACGTCGTTGCTGGCGTCCGCACTCCTCAGAAGATCGACCAGCTCAAAGAGGTTATGCCGGAAGTTTACGAACAGTTCGTCAACATCTGCCATACCCTGGAAAACCACTACCATGACATGCAGGACATGGAGTTCACCATCGAGGACAAGAAGCTGTATATGCTCCAGACCCGTAACGGTAAGAGAACTCCCGCTGCTGCTCTGAAGATCGCCTGCGACCTGATCGACGAAGGCATGATCGACGAGAAACAGGCTGTCCTGATGATCGACCCCAGAAACCTGGACGCTCTGCTCCATCCCACCTTCGACACCGCTGCTCTGAAGGCAGCTACTCCTGTTGCCCATGCTCTGGCTGCTTCTCCTGGGGCTGCCTGCGGCAAGATCGTCTTCACCGCTGAAGACGCTAAGGCTTGGAACGAGAAGGGCGAGAAGGTTGTCCTGGTTCGTCTGGAAACCTCTCCTGAAGACATCGAAGGCATGAAGGCTTCTGAAGGCATCCTGACCGTTCGCGGCGGTATGACTTCTCACGCAGCCGTTGTCGCCCGTGGTATGGGCACCTGCTGCGTCTCCGGCTGCTCTGCCATCACGATGGACGAAGAAAACAAGAAATTTGAACTGGCCGGCAAGACCTATCACGAAGGCGATTATATCTCCATCGATGGTTCTACCGGTAACATCTACGACGGCATCATCCCGACCGTTCCTGCGTCCGTCAGCTCCGGCTACTTCGGCCGCATCATGGGTCTGGCTGACAAGTACCGTCAGATGGCTGTCCGCACCAACGCAGATACTCCTCAGAACGCCATCGACGCAAAACGTCTGGGCGCTGAAGGTATCGGCCTGTGCCGTACCGAGCACATGTTCTTTGAAGGCGACCGCATCGAAGCTATCCGTGAGATGATCTGCGCCGACACCGTCGAAGGCAGAAAAGCTGCCCTTGCGAAACTCGAACCGATGCAGCAGGGTGACTTTGAGAAACTGTACGAGACGATGGAAGGCCAGCCCGTCAACATCCGCTTCCTCGACCCGCCTCTGCATGAGTTCGTTCCCACCGAAGAAGCTGACATCGAGCTGCTGGCGAAGAACACCGGCAAGACCGTCGAGCAGGTTAAAGCTATCATCGCTGGCCTGCACGAATTCAACCCGATGATGGGCCATCGTGGCTGCCGTCTGGCTGTCACCTACCCCGAGATCGCTGAAATGCAGACCGAAGCTGTCATCAAGGCTGCTCTGAACGTCTCCGCTAAGCATCCCGACTGGAACATCGTCCCCGAAATCATGATCCCGCTGGTCGGCGAGGTCAAGGAGCTGGCTTACGTCAAGAAGATCGTCACCACCACCGCGGACAAGCTGATTGCTGAAGCTGGCGTTAAGATGACCTACAAAGTCGGTACCATGATCGAAATCCCGCGTGCGGCTCTCACCGCTGACGAGATTGCGAAGGAAGCTGAATACTTCTCCTTCGGTACCAACGACCTGACCCAGATGACCTTCGGCTTCAGCCGTGACGACGCCGGCAAGTTCCTCGACGCCTACTACGACAAGAAGATCTACGAAAACGATCCCTTTGCGAAGCTGGACCAGAAGGGTGTCGGCAAGCTGGTCAAGATGGCCTGCGATCTGGGCAAACAGACCCGCCCCGACATCAAACTGGGCATCTGCGGCGAACATGGCGGCGACCCGAGCTCTGTCGAGTTCTGCCACAACGTTGGCCTGACCTACGTTTCCTGCTCGCCCTTCCGTGTTCCGATTGCTCGTCTGGCTGCTGCTCAGGCTGCAATTAAGAACCCCCGCGCTTAATCCTTTGCAAGGAAACGCATAATCTAAAATGAAAACCGCTCCGGTTGACAGCCTGCGCTGCCAGCTGGGGCGGTTTTTTCATGCTGTTTTCTTCCCTTAGCCATGGTATTGGGACAAAATTCGCCTATTCCTGACAAATTCATGATAATTTTACAAAAAGTCCTGCAATTTCCAGGCTTTCTACCGCGTGTTAAAGATAGTGGGAAATTTTTAGAGGGCCGGCAAACATGGCGGCAATCAACAAAGGTAGTATATAAT